>JAGFIU010000009.1 GCA_024103355.1 Bacteroidota bacterium | reverse complement strand
ACGTCCCTGCTTCATTGCTTAACAGATAAACTCCGGATGGCAAATGGGCAATGGAAAAAGTATTTTTAGTTTGATCTAAAGACACTTTCATTAACTCTTGTCCCAAAACATTGGTCAGGACAAAATGTTCGGTATGGGTTATGCCCTCAAGTGTTATTAAACCATTTGTAGGATTCGGATAAACTTTAATGTTGTTCATTAGAATATTTTCTATCGATAAGGTTAAATCCGTTAACTTATATAATTCAGTACCAATTGAGAAAGAATAATTTGCCGTAAAATAGAGTGCATCATTGAAAATAAAGAAGTAGCCTGGAGAAGGACTTGGCTCATTAAAAATATCGGGTGTTAGCATTTCTGTTCCGACCTCAGTACCATCCGTGCGCCATATTTGATTTCCGAATAAGGCATTAAAAGCCACAAGATAAAGTTTATTGTTGTAAATAATGAAATTACCGGGACTGCTCGCTGCTGAACCAGGGTTAATATCCTTCAACATATGAGTAGAGGAAGATGTACCATCACTTATCCATAATTCAACGCCATTAGTGCCGTCATTAGCTTGAAAATAAAGTTTGCCGTTGTAAACGATGAAATCGTAGGGATATCCGTCTCCGGCACCGGGATTAATATCCTTTACCATCTGTGTACCGGCAGTCGTACCATCACTTACCCATAGTTCTTTACCATTCGCTCCGTCATCAGCTACAAAATAGAGTTTGTTATTGTAAATGGTAAAATTATTAGGTTGTGACGCTCCAGGACCCGGGTTGATATCCTTGACCATCCTGGTCCCGGAATCAGTTCCATCACTTTCCCATAGCTCAAAGCCGTCTGTCCCGTTATTGGCTCTAAAATAGAGTTTATCATTAAAAATAGTGAGACTACCCGAACTACCCAAACCTACACCAGGATTAATATCCTTCACTATCTGAGTACCGGTATCAGTTCCATCACTTACCCATAGTTCAGTTCCATATATTCCATTATTAGAAGTAAAAAAGAGTTTATTTTTAAAATTAAACAGATTCCCCAAAACTCCCATTCCGGGACCAGGCATTATATCCTTGACCATTTGAGTTCCTATTGAAGTTCCGTCACACATCCATAATTCGTAGCCATTAACATTATCATTAGCTTTAAAAAAGAGTTTATTGTTACTGATAGTAAGAGAACCCGGGTAAGAACTTCCTAAACCCGAATTAATATCCTTTACCATCTGTATTCCAGTTGTGCTACCATCACTTATCCATAGTTCTTTGCCAAATACACTGTCATCGGCAGTAAAATAGAGTTTGCCTTTGTAAACAGTAAATCCATTAATATTCGATGACCCTTCACCTTGATAAATATCTTTGACCATATGCGTACCTGATGTGGTACCATCGCTTACCCATAGCTCACTTCCGTTAGCAAAATCATAAGCACTAAAATAAAATTGATTATTAAATATTGTAAATGGACCAGGATATCCGCCTTCAGTACCCGGATTAATGTCTTTAATTAGCTCAATAGAGTAATCTTTTTGTGTAAATCCTATTTGAGACATCACAAATAGAATTGCTGTCAGAAATAAAAATTTTGGTTTCATAAGCTTAGAATAGTTATTTTTTCAATGAAATAATACCGCAAATATATTATTTCATTGAAAGCACACTCTCTTAGCTTAATTTTTATTTAATACAACCAACGCCTCTTTCAAACTTTTTAGTTTACTTTCTGCATCTGATTGTTTTTGACGCTCTTTTTCTACTATTTCTGCTTTGGCATTAGCAACAAAGCGTTCGTTATTCAATTTAGCCGTTACTGACTTTAAAAATCCTTCTAAATATGAAATTTCTTTTAATAAATTCTCTTTTTCCTCAGCAGTGTCTATCAAACCTTCCATAGAGACAGCAATTTCATCTTTGTCAACCAAAAAAACCATGGATTGTTCCGGCTTATCACTTCCAAAATCCATCACTCCTATTCCTGCTAATTTTTGGATTATCAATTTGTATTTGTTATAAATATCCGCATTTTTTGAATTGATAACAATGTTGAGAGCATCTTTTGCCGGTATCCCTTTTGAATTTCTAATGTTTCTAATTTCTGAAATAAGCATTAAAGGTCGGTTATCAATATCCGAAAGAGAATCAAAAACTTGGGGATATTTTACAATTGTTAAAGATTGTAGCTCATTATCCTTATGTCCAATACTTGCTTTCAAATCTTGATAAAGTTCTTCTGTAATGAAAGGCATAAAAGGATGAAGGAGTTTGAGCAGATTAGAAAACAGCTCCAAAGTTTTTTGTTTTGTCTGAACCCCAACTCCACTGCCAAACTTCGGTTTAATCATCTCCAAATATTGTGAGCAGAAATCATCCCAAGTCAACTTGTACAAAGTCATCAAAGCATCTGATAATTTGTATTGTTCAAAATATTGATGAACTTCGTTTACTGCATGTTTATAACGCGATTCAAACCATTCGGAAGCAGTTTTGTCAGACGCAGAGATTTCTTCAGGAATATTGTCTTCAATTTTCCATGAATCCACCAATTTAAACGCATTCCAAATTTTATTGCAGAAATTTCTCCCTTGCTCAACCAAAGCTTCATCAAACAGAACATCATTTCCGGCAGGAGCAGAAAGCAAGATTCCCATTCTTGTTCCGTCCGCACCATATTGTTTAATCAATTCCAAGGGTTCCGGGCTATTGCCAAGGGATTTGGACATTTTTCTCCTTTGCTTGTCTCTAACAATTCCTGTGAAATATACATTTTTGAAAGGCTTTTGCCCTGCAAATTCATAACCTGCCATCACCATCCTTGCTACCCAAAAGAAAATAATATCCGGCCCGGTAACTAAGTCGCTGGTAGGATAGTAATATTGAAAATCTTTGCTGTCTTTTTCAAAACCATTGAAAACGGAAATTGGCCACAACCAAGATGAAAACCAAGTATCCAAAACATCCTCATCTTGAGTTAAATCTGCATTTTTGCCATATTTTTCAAAATATTGTTTCTTAGCTTCCTGCTCATTTTCTGCTACCGCAAAATTACCTTCGGCATCATACCAAGCAGGAATCCTATGTCCCCACCACAATTGACGACTTATATTCCAGTCTTTTATGTTTTCAATCCAATGTCTATAAGTATTTTTAAATTTTTCGGGGAAGAATGTAATTTCATCATTCATAACCGCATCCAAAACCTGTGGATTACGTTCCATGAATTTTTGCATGTTCAAAAACCATTGTGTGCTTATTCTGGATTCCACGACCGCACCTGTTCTTTCACTGTGTCCGATGCTGTTGCTGATATTTTTCACATCAGCTAAAAGCCCCTGTTCTTTCAGGTCTTTTACCACTTCCTTTCTGGCATCAAACCTATCCATTCCGTTGTATCGCAAACCCTCAAACTTCACTCTGCCACTCTCATCCAGCATTTCAATGCTATCTAAATTGTGTTTTTTGCCAAGATTATAGTCGTTAATATCATGTGCAGGTGTAACTTTCAGACAACCTGTTCCAAATTCTTTGTCAACATACTCATCTGCAATGATTTTTACTTTTCTGTTTACCAAAGGAACTTCAATTTCTTTTCCAACAAGATTCTTATATCTTTCATCTTCAGGATGAACACAAACTGCGGTATCTCCCAAAATTGTTTCAGGTCTTGTAGTTGCAATAACAATGTATTCGTCTGTATCATCCAGTCTATATTTGACGTGATAAAGAGCAGAGTTTGATTCTTTATAAATCACCTCTTCATCACTCAATGTTGTTTTCCCATCAGGGTCCCAGTTTACCATTTTTGTATCTCGATAAACCAAACCTTTGTTATATAAATCAACAAAAACATGGATAACAGCATTGCTCAGCCCCTCTTCCATTGTAAAACGTGTGCGTTTCCAGTCACAGCTTGCACCCAGTTTTTTAAGTTGTTCTAAGATTATTCCACCATACTTCTCTTTCCAAGCCCAAGCATGTTTGAGAAAGTCTTCTCTTGAAATATCACTTTTGTTTATGCCCTTTTCTTTAAGCATCGCAACAACCTTAGCTTCCGTTGCAATCGAAGCGTGATCAGTACCCGGCACCCAACAAGCATTTTTGCCTTCCATCCTTGCTTTTCGTATAAGCACATCCTGAATGGTATTATTGAGCATGTGTCCCATGTGCAAGACACCCGTAACATTCGGTGGTGGAATAACAATCGTATAGGGTTCTCTTTCATCAGGGATTGAACTAAACAAATCATTGTCAATCCAATACTGATACCACTTATCTTCAACCGCCTGTGGGTTATAATGCTTATTGTCCATCGGGCTGCGAAAATAAAACAAAAAAGCCATCCGTTGCGGGATGGCTTTAGTATGGAGTTTAGTGATGTTTAATTTTCTTTTTCAAATTCCATTTTTTGGTCTTGGTCATTATCGTCCTTGATACCGGAAATCACAAGCTTTGTTGAGGTAAGTTCTTCAATAGTCACGGTAGATTCTTCCCCATCATCTTCATCCTTTGCTTTTATTTGAGTATTATTTATTACTTCATAAGTACTATATGAAGTGTCTGATTCAGAAGGAAATCCAGGCATTGTAAGACTAGTTATCGTTGTAAGTGTACCTGTACCTTTTTTTGTTGCATCTTCTTTGAACTTGACTACCATTTTAATATACTCCAATTCAGGAGGAATACTGTCATTGACTTTAACAAGTTTCCAAGAACCTTCTAATTTTTGGGCTGTGGTTTTAGTTGCATTTCCACTTCCGGAATCATCTTTAGTTTCTTTTTTACAAGCGGTAAAAGTTGTAGCTGCAACTAAGACAGCAATTAATAATTGTTTCATATTTTATATTTTAATTTGTTAACTAAGACTAAGTACCGCAAATATAATCTATTCCCCCATACAGAATACAAGAATACACAAAACTCAAAATATCACAATTAAAATCCTACAGCCCTAAACCACTTCTCAGGCACTTCTCCCTGAACTGCAATGTTATATTCATCTTCAGTGCATCCAATCCAACGTAATTCTTTGCCAAAAGGGACTTGCATCCATAGTCTTCCACTAATCAGACTTTTGATAAACACAATCTCAGGAACAGGCGAACTTTCAATTGGACAATGCATCACTCTAAAATCTCTGTTTTTGGGATTTGGGAAATCATGATATCTGCTCTCAACTCCATCTGCAAAATACCACATCATTTGCGCCACCAATGCAGCATCGGATTCTGACATATTTTTTGGAGTTATTTCAACAATGGACATTGAGTTGAGTCTGTTTGAGATACCTGCATATCTGGTCAACAAACACGATTCTTCACTATAAAAACCATTAGGATTATGAGCGGTGCGTGCTTTAAAATCCGAGTATTTTAAAGCGTTTATATCAAAACAAGCAAAATCAGATTCACGCAAAATCGTTTCCACCGAATGAGGATTGACTCTGAATTCACCCAATCTCATATCATCATAAAAATAGCTATTTAATTGTTCATAAGCAGATTGCCGGTTGTAGTAAGTCTGAAGTCCTATAAGAGAAATATGAAAAAGCTGTTTTCGTTCTTGTTTTTGTTTCCACAATTCAAACAGATAATCCGTAGATGGCGAGGTGAATGAAGGTGATATCAGTGCAATGTCCGAAGATTTGCGAAATTCTTTTTCAGCCGACCATTGAGCTAATGCAACTTTAGAATCACTACTGAGAATAAGCACTTTGCATTTTTTTTCGTATAAATTGAGTAAAACTTCTTTGATTCCGGTCAAATTGTTTTTTTCAGATTTTGAGTTACTAAAAAGTCCTAAATCTACAATCTGTGTATTCTCAAAATGGTTTGCGAGTTTATAAAAAGCCTTCCTAATCTCAATAAATGGGTCTCCAATGGTGAAAATTGCGATACTGTCACTTGAAATATGCTCGGCAGTTTTAAGTACAGAATCAATATTACCGCCATTCTTGGCAGGTTTTGGGAAGTTTTTGGCAAGGGGTTGAAAAAAATTCTCTATCATCTCGATTATTTGTGTTCAATATTCCTGAATTTGCGGCACACAAAAACAGAAGATTTTCAACAATGCGTTTAGTAACCGGAGCAACAGGATTGGTGGGCAGTTATATAACCTGCAACTTGCTTTTGCAAGGTTATACAGTACGCGCGATGAAACGAATTGGTGCTTCTACAAACTGGTTTTATAAGATTGCAAAAGCATGTAAGGTTCCTGAAAATGTAATTTCTGAAAAACTTCAATGGGTAAATGGAGATTTGAATGATATCTTGGGTCTTGAAGAAATCTTGCAAGAGGTTGAACGAGTTTATCACTGTGCAGCGGTTGTAACATTCAAAAAAAATGAAGAAGAAAACCTCTTTAACACCAATGTTGGCGGCACATCTAACCTCATTAATGCTTGTTTGAGTTCCGGTGTAAAAAAATTGTGTTATATCAGTTCAATTGCGGCACTGTCAAGAAAAAAGGAGTTAGAACATATTAATGAAGAAGCAGAATGGGAAGATTCTAAACTCAACTCAAATTATTCGAAGAGTAAATTTTTGGGGGAATTGGAGGTTTGGCGCGGGCAAGAAGAAGGTTTGCAAGTAGTTATTGTAAATCCGGGCTTCATTTTGGGCTTTGGCAACCCTGACAGGAGTTCTGCTTCCGTTTTCAAGAAAATTGCACGCGGATTTACATTCTATACACAAGGAATAAATGGCTATGTGGATGTGGCAGATGTGGCAAAAGCTGCAATTATGCTCAATGAAAGTGATATTCACGGAGAGCGCTTTGTTTTGGTGGGAAATAATCTATCATACAAAGAATTATTTTTCTCAATCGCAAAGGAAATGGGCAAAAGGCCTCCGCGATTTGAGGTAAAACCATGGATGGCAAAACTCCTACGTACCATATTGAACTTATTAGCTAAAATAGGAATCAGGACAGAGTTTGTAACCCCGGAGACTATAACCAACTCTATTAGTAAGTACTTTTACAGTTCTGATAAGATAAAGACAAAAACAGGTTTTGAATTTACTCCTTATGAACAGACAATAAAGAGAATAGCGAATGAGTTTAAGGAGTATGGGGGCAACAATTTTTAACAATGTTTTATTTAGCAAACGATTGTTAAAAATTACTTGATGACCGGAAGCAACAAATTCAAAAAGTTTGGTGTCTTTTGAACAGAGAAAGTGGTACACAATTTGAAACATTAAAAAGAAAGGAAAAGTTATGGAACACAAACCCGAAATACAGCCCAATAACAAAGAGAGAAAAGGAGCGCAAAAACCACAAAGAATCTCTGACAAGGGTTTTGAACAAAAAGCTGCCGGTGTTTAAATAAAATACCGATAAAGAGCTTTGCGTTTTAACAAGTCAAAGCCTGTTTGATAAAATAGATTTGACTGCAAATTACTGTTTTCTTAACCCTTACCCTAACCTACCATAAACACTCAATGGCAGAATGTGACCGTTTTCAGATTTGATGCATAAATCACCGGAATGAATTTTTCTTTTAGGAAAATAGGAGAACAAGAGGTTGTAGCATAAAAGTGGTGAATAACCCAAAGAATACAAGTTAATAATCATTTTGCCATCCGGTTTTAGAATGGATTTTACCATTTGCATTAATTCATCCAGTTTTTCTTCTAGAATCCATTTTTCGCCTTTAGGCCCTCTACCATAAGCAGGAGGGTCCAGAATGATGCAATCATACAGATTTCCTCTGCTAACTTCCCGAGAAGTAAACTTAAACGCATCTTCCACAATCCATCTGATATTGGACAAGTTATTTAATTCTGCATTTTCTCTTGCCCAATTCACTACATTTTTCACCGAATCAATATGTGTAACAATAGCACCGGCTTTGGCGGCAGCCAATGAAGCCACACCTGTATATGCAAATAGATTTAATACTTTTTGGTCTTTTTTAATGTTTTGTAACAAAAACTCCCAATTGGAACTCTGCTCAGGAAAGATGCCTATATGACCAAAACCCGTCATCCTAAGGTTAATTTTTAGAAGTACAAGGTCAGCGGTATAATTTATAGTCCAGTTTTCCGGCATTTTTTTTAAAAATTTCCAGCCGCCTTCAATTTCATTTTCTTTGTTTTGATTTTGTCTAAAATCGGGTCTGCGAACAAATTCTGCATGTGCGAGTTTATACCATTCTTTTAGATCAAGTTTGGGTTGCCAAATAGCCTGAGGTTCAGGTCGAATCAGTATATATTGGCCAAACTGCTCTAATTTGCACTTATTTCCACAATCTATCAAACGGTATTCTTTCCAATTTGACGGGGGATAATCGAGTTTGATGATTGGCTCTGTATTCATAAAACTCAGGCATTTTGAGATTCGCCCTCAATCGCTGCAATGCCGGGTAATTCTTTACCTTCAAAATATTCCAGCAATGCACCTCCACCGGTACTCACATAGCTCACTTTATCACCAAATCCAAATTTGTAAATAGCTGCAGCGCTATCACCACCTCCAATCAGAGTAAAAGCTCCGTTGCTTGTTGCTTTTGCTAATGACTCAGCAACTTTACGGGTACCTTTGCTGAATTTTTCCATTTCAAAAACCCCCATTGGCCCGTTCCACAAAACAGTTTTAGAGTTTTCAATGATATTGCAAAATGTTTTGATACTCTCTTCGCCAATATCCAATCCCATCCAACCGTCCGGAATTGCATTGTTGGAAGCTGTATCGGTCATTGCATCGGCAGCAAATTTATCTGCTATCACACTGTCAACAGGTAGAGACAGATTGACACCCTTGTCTTTGGCTTTATTGATGAGTTCTTTGCAAAGTTCAATTCTATCGTCTTCGCAAAGTGAATTTCCAATCTGACCTCCCATTGCTTTTGCAAAAGTATAAGCCATACCTCCTCCTATCAGAATATTCTGAGCAATATTCATGAGGTTTTCTATGATTAATAATTTATCTGAAACCTTTGCACCTCCGACAATGGCGGTAAAAGGTTTTTGTGGTTTTGAGAGCACTTTTTCAGCATTTTCAATTTCCTTAGCCATCAGATAGCCAAAACATTTTTTGTGAGGGAAAAATTGAGCAATGATAGCGGTAGAAGCATGAGCACGATGGGCGGTTCCAAAAGCATCATTCACATAAAAAGTACCTAAAGCTGCTAATTTTTGTGCAAATGCCAAATCCCCTTTAGTTTCTTCTTTGTGAAAACGCAGATTCTCCAGCAACAGAATCTCTCCTTGTTTAAGGTGATTTGCAGCTTTGACAGCATTTTCACCAATGCAATCATCAACATAATGAACTTTGGCATTGGTAAGTTCCGCGACTCTGTTCACAATATGTTTTAGTGAGAATTTATCTTCCGGTCCTTCCTTCGGCCTGCCTAAATGTGACATCAAGACAACCGAACCTCCATCTTTCAAAACTTTGTCGATGGTCGGCAATGCCGCTTTGATTCTTGAATCGTCAGTAATTTGTTTGTGAGTGTCAAGAGGTACATTAAAATCCACCCGCATGACTACCCTTTCATTGTTGAAGTTGAATTGCGCCACAGTTTTCATCTGTTATTAATAATTAAAATTTATGCGTGCGAAGATAATTGCAGAAAAGTAAAAAGAATACACAGCAAATCCACCTTATTTATTCTCAAGGTATTCCTGTATTTGTTTAGGCAGTTCATTAAAAAAGTCATAGCCTGTCGAAATTTCAATTTGCCTGATTGTGGTTGAATATTTCCGCCATTCGTCCTTTCTAATTCCTTGGATATTGGGCATCATCACTGCATACACATGTGTACTAGAATCAATATCTGAGAGTGTATTTTTCGTAGTTAACACAATTTTGAAACAAGAATCCGGAATTGCAATTTTACCCAAATTATTGAGCGTGTTATTCTGATGATAAACACCTCCGGCCACAATCAGTAATTTGTAACCGCTATCCACACAGAGCGATTTGCAGAAATTTTCAAATTTTAACCAAACACCTCTATTCAAATCCGGTTTTTGGGGCATCACATTACTCATAAAAAATGTAGCCTTATTATCTGCTTCTGAACGAGATCTTTCATGGCTTTGCACTACATGACCTCTGTCAAATCCGGTATTGGTATAATCATCATGCCCGGGTTTATAAAATGTATCGGGCAAAGTAAATTCTGTGATAAATTTTCCTTTATATCTGCCGGAATTTCCAAACCAAGATGAATCTAATTCCCAGCTTGCCCAGTTGGGCACTCCTTTGAGGTTATTATAGGATAGCGCATATTGGGTTCTGAAAATCAAATAATCATCAGTAGAATCTTTATCATAAGGAATAACCCATAAGACATGGATTTTCAATGAATTCGGCAATAAAGAAAAACAAGTTTAATAAGGTTTTGCATTTATTGGT
>JAGFIU010000060.1 GCA_024103355.1 Bacteroidota bacterium | reverse complement strand
TTTAGGTGCGACTTTAGTTGTCGTAATTTGTCCGAATGAAACCGCTGTCATTACAGACAGAACAATTGTCAATGTTGTTTTCTTCATATTGTTGTCGTTTTTAGAATTGGTGCTAACTCGTAAATATGCGCAATACTAACTCTTTATTCACTTAATCCCAAACAAAATAGTATTCTTTTATATCCCTTGTGTGACAATGAATCTGGAGATTATATTTGCAGATATATTTTTTACGTAATAAGGCAAATATTTGAAATACGCAATACCTTTGATATTGAAAATACGCAACATAAAGATGATTGGTGAAAAATCAAAATTTATGATGGTAAGTAAGATAGGAGGCGATAATTATGTTTTGTCAAAGGGTTCATTTTTTATAAACTCAAATTCTCCCTTGCCCTTATATTCTTGCTTCTAACTTTGGTGAGCATAAAGGGCTTTTTAAATTCGCCTGAAGTTTCTTTTTCAAAAAACTTAAAACAAAAAAAAACACAAGAATAAAATATCCTTGTGTTTTTGTATGAGTGAGGATTGAGGCTTATTTGATTTTGAAATCATTCATGAAAGCCGTTGTAAAATTACCCTTTCTGAAATTCTCATCAGCAAGAATTTGAAGATGAAGAGGAATTGTGGTTTGAACTCCTTCAATCACAAATTCTCCCAATGCTCTTTCCATTTTCAAGATACATTCTTGACGGGTTTGTGCTGTCACAATCAATTTGGCAATCATTGAGTCGTAGTTTGGAGGAATGGTATAACCGGCATAAATGTGAGTGTCCACACGTACACCATGTCCTCCCGGTTTGTGCAAGGTTTCAATTTTGCCCGGATTAGGTCTGAAATTGTTGTAAGGGTCTTCGGCATTGATCCTGCATTCCATACTGTGTTTGGTAGGGTAGTAGTCTTTACCGGTAATAGGGTCTCCGGCAGCAATTTTGATTTGTTCTTTGATCAAATCCCTGTCAATAACTTCTTCGGTAATGGCATGTTCCACCTGAATACGGGTGTTCATTTCCATAAAGTAGAAATTCTTGTGTTTGTCAACCAAAAACTCAATAGTACCAACACCTTCATAATTAATTATCTGAGCAGCGGCTTTGGCAGCTTCTCCCATTTTATGTCTGATTTCTTCGTCAATAAAAGGGGAGGGGGTTTCTTCAATCAGTTTTTGATGTCTTCTTTGAATAGAGCAATCTCTTTCTGACAAGTGACAAACCTTGCCATATTGGTCACCGGCTATCTGAACTTCAATATGATGAGGTTCTTCGATGAATTTTTCCAAATACAGTCCGTCATTACCAAATGCAGCACCTGCTTCTGATTTTGCGGCTTCCCAATGTCTTTCGAAATCTTCCTCTTTCCATATTTCTCTCATTCCTCTGCCTCCGCCTCCGGCTGTTGCTTTGATGATTACGGGATAGCCGATTTTCTTAGCAAGTTTTATTGCCTCGTCAATATTGTCAATAAGTCCGTCAGAACCTGGTATGGTAGGTACACCGGCTTTTTTCATGGTTGCTTTTGCATTGGATTTGTCACCCATAGCAATGATTTGTTCGGGAGTTGCACCAATAAATTTGATGCCGTTATCTCTGCATATTTGGCTGAACTTGGCATTTTCACTCAAAAAACCGTATCCCGGATGGATGGCATCTGCACCGGTGATTTCGGCTGCTGCGATGATATTGGTCATCTTTAAGTATGATTCCGAACTGGGAGCAGGTCCTATGCATACAGCCTCGTCTGCAAAGCGGATATGAAGACTGTCTTTGTCGGCAGTAGAATATACCGCAACAGTAGGAATTCCCATTTCTTTGCACGTTCTGATGATGCGAAGTGCAATCTCTCCACGATTAGCAATTAATATTTTCTTAAACACGTTTGTGGTCTTTTAGTACAACAAAAGTTTATGGCTCAACAAGGAACAAAGGTTGGTCATACTCAACCGGAGTATTGTTTTCAACCAATATCTTTACAATCTTTCCGCTAACCTCAGATTCAATTTCATTGAAGAGTTTCATTGCTTCAATAATACAAAGAACTTTACCCGGTTTGATTTCATCACCTACATTAACGAAAGGCGGGTTTTCCGGCTTGGATGAACGATAGAAAGTTCCAATCATAGGAGATTTTATGGTAATCAGATTAGAAGCAGCTTGTTCTTTAGCAGGAGCAGCAGGAGCAGATGGGGTTTGTGCGGGTATAGCAGCCGGTTGTGCAATTTGTGGAGCAGGAATGCTTGCTTGCACAATTTGAGGTTGAACAGTAGCAGCACTAAGCACTTGAGGAGCATTCTTTTTAATTAACAGTTTAAAATCTTTCTTTTCGATTTCAACTTCATCAACTGATTGTGTTGCCACGAATTTGATTAAGGTTTGAATTTCTTTTAAGTCCATATCTTTTTTAATATTTAGGTTCAAATGTAAATTTATTTTGATTTATTTATAAGGATAAATTAAGCACAATCATAAGCCCATTTCAGATAGATGGATCCCCATGTGAATCCACCGCCAAAAGTTGCCAAAATTAAATTGTCTCCTTTTTTGAATTTCTTTTCAAAGTCTTTAAACAGTAGCGGGATTGTGCCACTGGTTGTATTTCCGTATCGTTGAATATTCATGAGAACTTTTTCGGATGGGAGTCCCATAGTTTCAGCGGTATAGTCAATAATTCTTTTGTTGGCTTGGTGAGCAAGTAACCAATTGACATCTTCCGAACGAAGGTTATTTTGTTCCATAATTCTTTTAGAAACATCAGCCATATTGGTAACCGCAAATTTGAAAACGGTTTTACCTTCCTGGTAAACAAAGTGTTCGCGATTGGTAACGGTCTCTATTGTAGGAGGTCTAAGCGAGCCTCCGGATTTTTGAAACAAGAATTCTCTGCCCGAACCATCAGATTTCAAAATAGCATCTTGAATACCCAGCCCTTCATAATTTGGTTCAAGTAGAACCGCACCGCCACCATCTCCAAAGATGATACAAGTATTTCTGTCTTGATAGTCAATGATAGCTGACATTTTATCAACTCCAACTACGAGCACCTTTGAATGTGTTCCGGCCTGTATAAATTGAGCCCCGGTTTGGAGTGCATAAAGAAACCCTGAACATGCAGCACCCAAATCAAAGCCCCAAGCGTTGGTAGCTCCGATTTTGTCACATAAGATATTGGCAGATGCAGGGAAAATTAAGTCTCCTGTAACGGTTGCAAAAATTACCAATTCAATTTCTTTGGCTGAAATACCGCGTTTGTCCAATAGTTCCTTAACGGCCTCAACGGCAATATCGGAACTGGCTTTGCCGGGCTCTTTTAATATATGTCTTTCTTTGATTCCTGTACGGGTGGTAATCCATTCATCAGAGGTGTCCACCATCTTTTCCAAATCTTGGTTTGTAAGAACATCTTTTGGAACATAGCCTCCGATTGCAGTTATAGCAGCAGTAATTCGACTCATCTTATTTTCAGAATAGTTAGGGATATAATAAAGTGCAAATGAATGAAAAAAATCAGAATGAAGATTTTATTTTATCAATCATTTTAGACACAACCACGTCTTTAGCCAATTCTATCATTTTAACAAATGTATCGGCTTTAGAGATTCCGTGTCCGATAATAACAGGAGCATTTACTCCCAAAATAGGCGTACCGCCATAGTATTTGAAATTGAATCTGTCCAAGTATTCATCTTTGACCCCTCTTTTCATCAGGTTGTAGAACAATCCTTCGGCAACTTTGAGCACAACATTTCCGGTAAATCCGTCACAAACAATGACATCTGCTTTGTTTGAAAAAAGGTATCTTCCTTCAATGTTTCCAACAAAATCAATGCGCTCATTGGCTTCTAAAAGAGGATAAGCAGCTTGTGTCAACAAATTGCCTTTTTCTTTTTCTTCACCAATATTGAGCAGTCCAACTTTGGCTTGATTATTATTGCTATAAACAGCTTTATAGAACAGAGAGCCGAGTGTTGCAAACTGATTGAGTACTTCGGGTTTGCAATCTGCATTGGCGCCAACGTCCAAAAGTATTCCTACTGAACCATCAGGTCTTGGGAGAATGGTTGTAATAGTTGGTCTGAGAACTCCCTGAATGGGTTTTACTGAAAACATCGCACCAACATGCATTGCACCTGTATTTCCTGCGCTAAGAAATGCATCTATTTTACCCTCTGTAAGATATTGAAATCCTGTCGCAATACTTGAATTTCTCTTTTGACTAAGGGCTTTTGTGGGGTGTTCTCCCATCTCAATCACTTCTTCGCAATTAATAATTTCAATGTTTTCAGGAGTTTCACCTAATTCATTTAATATTTTAGTGATTTCAGTTTCGCGACCAAATAAAACTGAAATTATTTCATTATTCAGGTTGCTTTTGGCAATATCTATTACTGCCTTAAGAGGTTCGAGAGGTGCATAATCACCTCCCATAACATCAATGCCTACTCTGATTTTATTCACGGATGAATTAAAATAGAGTGATTATTCCTCGTTTTTACCTTTCATCACCTTTACACCTTTGTACATGCCGGTTTCAAGATTTACTCTGTGATAAATACCGACATCACCGGTTACAGGGTCTGCAACCATAGGCTTTGAACCTAATTTGTGATGAGTTCTTCCTTTGTCTCTTCTGGTTTTTGAGGTTTTTCGTTTAGGATGTGCCATCGCTTTATTTTTTGTTTATTTTAAGTTGTTTAATATGTCTTTTAATTTATCCCATTCGGGGTTTTGTTCTTTGTTTTCATCTCCCTCTTTGTCAACAGCAATTTTATTCAGTTTTTCTAACACTGATTCATCACATTTTTCTCCAATATCTTCACAAGTTTTACGCATCGGAATAGCAAGGTTAATGATTTCATAGAGATAACCCGCAATATTGAATGAATGTTCACTCGGTAAGATATAGGTTAAATCTTCTTCTTCTTCTCCAATGTTTTCTGTTATTTTAACATGAAGATTTAGTTTGCCTTCAATCGGATAGTTATTTTTTGTTAAACATCTATCACAAAATAATCCGACATTCCCCATAACTTTCATGTCGAAATCCAGTAACTGTGTTTTTTTTTCAAAAATCACGGTTGCATTTAAGTTGCCTGAATCCAAAGAACTTTTCTCAAATAGTTGGAAGAAGTCGGAACAGAGTTGAAAGCTAAGAGTGTGAATCCCATCCTTGAACTTAATAAACTCTATTTCAAAATCTTTGAGTTCCACAGCCATACTACCTCCAAAAATTTGAGCGCGCAAAGATAGATAAAATTTCCATTTTCAAGAGTTACTTTATGTTTTGTACTTACTAGATTGTTAATAACTCGAAACCAATTAGAATTTACATTGTTGATGTCTGATTATGTCCTCCTTTATATTATCAGGTTAGGGATTTAATTTTGCCAAAAAAAGTTTTTTAATATTAAATGAAAACGACAATTGCAGATAAGGTTATATTCTATAACCGGAATCTTGAATATTATGGAAAACTACCGGATGGATTTAAGGTATTAAACCCTTTTATCGAAAATCCTGAAACAATGAAGGTGATGGAAACCTTTTACCACAAATACTATAACGATAATAACCGTAGAAAATTTATTATTGGAATAAATCCAAGCAGACATGGAGCGGGAGTTACAGGAGTCCCATTTACAGATACAAAAAGACTGGAATCCGTTTGTGGAATTAAGATGTCTTCCGCCAAAACCCATGAAGTGTCTTCAGTGTTTTTATATGATATGATTAAAGAGTTCGGAGGAGCTGAAAGTTTTTTTGGACAGTTTTATATAAACTCTCCTTTTCCTTTGGCTATTACAAGAAAGAGTAAGGACGGAACATGGCTTAATGCCAATTATTACGATGATAAAAAACTGTTTGAAATGGTCAAAGATTTTATGATTGAATCATTGGAAGAGCATATTAAAATTGGAGTAGATTGTTCTGAAGTATTTGTTTTGGGAACGAAAAACGCAGAATACATAAAAAAAATTAACCGAGAAGCCCGACTCTTTGGAGAAATTGTTGCTTTGGAACATCCTCGATATATTCAGCAGTATAAGTCAAAGGAAAAACAATTTTTTATTGAAAAATATATACTAACCCTGAGTGGTGAAAAATGAATAAAGTCAAACCTAAAATATTCACCATTGGTCATTCCACTCATCCTATAGGGGAATTTTTGAAAATGCTGCATTCTTTTCAAATTCAAACGTTAGCAGATGTAAGAAGTTTGCCGGGGTCAAACAAATTTCCGCAATTCAACAAAGAAAATCTTGAGATTACATTACAAAATGAGAATATACATTACCTGCATTTAAAGAATCTGGGTGGAAGAAGAAAAGTACATAAGGATTCTCACAATACGCGTTGGCACAATGCTTCATTCAGGTCCTATGCGGATTATATGGAAACCGAAGATTTTGCAACTGCTGTTAAGGAATTAGAGCAGATTGCGCTCGAGTCCAACACTGCTATTATGTGTGCAGAAGCAGTTTGGTGGCGTTGTCATCGTTCGATGATTTCTGACTTTTTAAAAGTCAACGGATGGGGAGTTTTTCATATTATGTCAGCAGGAGTTTTCAAAGAACACGAATATACTTCATCTTCAGTCATAGAAAACGGACTTTTGTATTATTGCGATAGATAATTTGTTTATACAGATCTTCGTAAATATTTTAAAGTCCTTTTCTCATTGATTTTAAAGTGTGAAAATTCATTGATAAAATATGAAAATGCGTTTATTCATTAATCTGTTTCATTGTTAAAATGATGTGAGAAACTATACTGAATAGTAAGTCAATTGTGTGTAAATTGCAGCACCTTTTAGAGAGAGAAAAATGGATAATCAGAACCCCGAAAACAATGAAGAAAGAATCATTTCTATTAACATAGAAGATGAGATGAAAACCGCCTACATTGACTATTCAATGTCGGTAATTGTGTCAAGAGCGCTGCCTGATGTAAGAGATGGATTAAAGCCTGTACACAGACGTGTGCTTTATGGAATGACAGATTTAGGTTTGGCACATAACAGACCATATAAGAAGTCAGCAAGAATAGTGGGCGAGGTGTTGGGTAAATATCACCCTCACGGAGATTCATCAGTATATGATACAATGGTACGTATGGCTCAGGATTGGAGCTTACGTTACTTAATGGTGGATGGACAAGGAAATTATGGCTCAATTGATGGAGACCCTCCGGCTGCAATGCGTTATACCGAAGCAAGAATGAAAAAAATTGCAGAAGAAATGCTCGCTGATATTGATAAAAACACAGTTGATTTCAGGCCAAACTTTGATGAATCACTAAAAGAGCCAACAGTATTACCGGCAAAGATTCCTAATTTACTGGTTAACGGAGCATCAGGAATCGCAGTCGGAATGGCAACCAATATGGCTCCTCATCAGTTAGGTGAGGTAATTGACGGAACCATTGCATACATTGATAACAACGATATAGATATTCAGACATTAATGACCCATATCAAAGCACCCGATTTCCCTACAGGAGGTATTATCTATGGTATGGAAGGTGTCAGAAGTGCCTATGAAACCGGGAGAGGAAGGGTAGTTATGCGCGGAAGAGCCGAATTTGAAACTACCTCAACGGGTAAAGAAAAGATTGTTGTTACTGAAGTTACCTAAATGGTAAGTCCGTCTAAGATTATTGTTAAAACTTT
>JAGFIU010000038.1 GCA_024103355.1 Bacteroidota bacterium | reverse complement strand
ATTATTCCTGAATGTGGTATATCGAGCGATATTATTTGTGGTTTTTGTACAGAAACAGAAGAAGACCATCAGGATACATTGAGTATTATGGATATTTCACAGTTTGATTTTAGCTATATGTATTTTTACAGTGAAAGACCGGGTACCATGGCTGCAAAAAAATTCCCTGATGATGTTCCTTTGGAAACAAAAAAGAGGAGGCTTGCAGAGGTAATCGAATTACAAAATAAAATTTCAACTCAAAAGAACAAAGAGTACATTGGTAAAGTAATCAAGGTGTTGGTTGAAGGCGAGTCAAAAAAAAGTGAAAATGATTTGAGGGGTAGAAATGACCAGAATATCATGGTGGTTTTCCGAAAAACAACCCAAAAGCCCGGAGACTATGTAAATGTACTGATTGAAGACACAACCACCACAACCCTTATCGGCAAACAAATTAACGAATAGATGATTAGCGAAAAAGAACTTCAACAAGTAAAAAACCGTTATGAGATTGTAGGGAATTCTCCCCTACTCAACCACGCATTAGAAACAGCATTGCGTGTTGCATCAACAGATATGAGTGTTTTAATTTACGGAGAAAGCGGTGTAGGTAAGGAAGTTTTTTCAAAAATAATACATCAAAATAGTGCAAGAAAGCACGGTTCCTTTATAGCCGTAAATTGTGGTGCAATACCGGAAGGGACAATAGATTCAGAACTTTTTGGTCATGAGAAAGGCTCCTTTACCGGTGCAACAGAAGCCCGTAAAGGTTATTTTGAAACCGTTAATGGCGGCACCATTTTTTTGGACGAGGTCGGAGAACTGCCTTTGGGAACACAAGCCCGTTTGCTCAGAGTTTTGGAAACAGGTGAGTTTATTCGTGTTGGATCGAGTAAAATTCAGAAAACCAATGTCAGGGTTGTGGCAGCAACAAACCGTAATTTGCTTAACAGTGCAAATTCCGGTAAGTTCAGAATAGATTTGTATTATAGGCTTGCAACCGTTCCTATCGTAATACCTCGTCTGAGCGAAAGAAAAGAAGATGTTTATTTAATTTTTCTAAAGTTTGTCAACGATTTTGCAGAAAAATATCACACACGTTATATTGAGTTAACACCTGATGCCAAAACTATGCTTGAGAACTACTCTTGGCCGGGCAATGTCAGACAACTGCGAAATGTTACGGAACAACTCTGCGTTTTGGAACGTGATGGTATTATCAATGCTCAAACATTAATCAACTATTTGCCTCCTGAAAGCAATACTCTGCCTGCAGTATCTCCTATCAAGGGTGGTTTTGAGAATGAAAGTTTTAGCGAAAGGGATTTGCTCTATAAAGTATTGTTTGATTTGAAAAAAGACATGAGCGACTTAAAAAAATTGGTCTTTAGACTCATCGAAAATGGCGGCAATCATAGCAATTTTATCCGCGAAAATGAAGGTGCCATTCGTCAGATTTTCAGCGATGAATTAAAAGAACAAACCCATCCTCTTGATTTTTCAATATCGCTGCCCCCTATTAATGACCACGAACCCAAACACCCCATCTATACTAATGAAGCAGAGCCTCATACAATCAGAATTGAAGAGGCAAAAACAATTCAGGAACAGGAAAGAGATATGATTAAAAAATCATTGGAACGCAACAAAGGAAGAAGAAAAAAAGCCGCTGTAGAACTGGGTATTTCAGAAAGAACTCTATACAGAAAAATCAAACAATATGAACTTGAATAAAAGCAATTACCTTAAAATAATATTGTTTATAATTCCTGTATTCCTATTCAGTAACTGTGGTATTTATTCTTTGTCAGGGGTCAATATACCAAATGATGTGAAGAGTATTTCCATTTTATACTTTCCCAATCAGGCACCACAAGTAGCACCAACCTTGAGTCAGGTATTTACTGAAAAACTGAAAGACAAATTTCAGAGCGAAACCAAATTATACCTCAAAGACCAAGAAGGAGATTATCAAATTGATGGAATTATCACTGACTATAATATCAGACCTGTCGGAATCTCAGGGAATACGGCAGCTACAGAAAACCGACTTACCATGAGTGCTAAGGTGAATTTTACTTGCCCTAACCATCCTAAGTTTAATTTCACCAAGACTTATACTAATTTTGTAAACTTCCCGGCTTCTACTGATTATTCAGCTATTGAAAGTCAACTTATTACAGATGTAACCACAATGATGGTTCAAGATATATTTAATGACATAGCATTGAAATGGTAAAGTATGACACCTGTCAGATTGAATGACATATTGAAAAACCCTCATTCTGTTTCGGAAAAAGAAATAGAAACACTGGAGACACTGGTTTCGGAGTTTCCTTATTTTAATTTACCCCATATTTTGTTAGCAAAAACATACAAGCAAAATGAGGATTACAAATATGACAAGCAGGTTAAAAAAGCATCATTGAGAGTTATTGACAGAGAATGGTTGTTTGAATTTATTACAAACAAAGCATCAACTAAACCTTCTGACAACATTCAATTTAGAGATGAAATCAAAGAAACAGACACCTTTTCAAAAACTGTACGCTCCCCTGCTTTTGAACCAACCGAAGAAGCTGTTGCACCCAAATCTGAAGAAAAAACTAATATTGAATCTGAACCAATAGCTGAAACAGAAAGCAAAGAGACTATCTTAGAAACAGACTCTCTAACTGAAAAAGATAAAATTGAAGAAGATAGTGTACCTTTAAATCAAGAGAAAATTCATTTAGAAGAAAATAATGAAGCTGGCACGATTGAAACAACTCTTGGCACAGAAGCCCAGCCTGTTTTTAATGATAACAAAATAGAAACACATAGTTTTTCAGAATGGTTGCAACAAATTTCTAAAACCCCTCATTTAAAAGTAGGAGATAACCAGCATAAAACTACAATAGAACAAACTCCAACTCAGTTCAATCACTCAATACACAAATCCAAACCTGAAGATTTTATTGCAATTATTGATTCATTTTTGAAAAATCAACCTACAATTAGCCATCCTAAATCAGAATTTTTCAAAGCCGAGAATGCTGCGATGAGAAGTTTAGAGTTAGATGACGATATTGTAACAGAAACATTAGCAAGTATTTATGTAAAACAAGGACATAAAGAAGAAGCGATTTGGGCATATGAAAAATTAAAGTTGAAATTTCCAGAAAAAGAGAGTTATTTTGCAGCCCTTATAAACGAACTAAAGAAAGATACGGAATAGCTATGTTAACCCTTTTATTAATTTTTGCCATTATTATTGGAATTGTACTAATAGCAGTAGTTTTAATCCAAAACCCTAAAGGTAGCGGGCTTGCTGCCAACTTTTCAACCGGTAATCAGTTTTTTGGAGTAAAAAAGACAACTGATATAGTTGAAAAAATCACTTGGGTTACTGCAAGTCTTGTAATTGTAATCTCTTTAATATCAACTGGCTTTTTACCTAAGAACAATTCAAAAGTTCCTAATCAAGGAACCAAGAACGGGAAGATAGATCCTCAGTTAGAAGAAATTATGGACAAAGGCTTACCACCGGCTACTCCTACGATGCCTAGTACTCCTGAGTCAAATGGCCCTCAGACTCCAAACACAGGCACACAACCCGCACCACAGCCAGCACCGCAACCTGCCCAATAGTTTTGACTTATCCTATCAAATAGATTTCAATAAATTATTTGATTTCGATAGTCATATCTTACGCTCCATCATTCCGCTACAATCAAAGACTCGTTTGCTTTATTTTTCAAAAAATCTGTTGATTTTTGATTTTAGAGTCTGATTTTTGATTTGTAAGAACTTAATTTGCACCTCCAAATTTAAGTGGAGTCGATTTTGTACATACTTACGAAATATTGCTAATTTAAAATAAGAGAATGGAGCAAATAGAAGAGGTTCTTCAAGATAGAATTAGAAATATTGATTGGGAAACCGAGTTCAATATTTTCTCTCTCTTTGATAAAGAGCAGGACAAAGTACACCCTGCTGAAATTGCTGAAGTCCTTGATTCCATTCCCGTAGAACATGCTTGCAAAACTTTCTCAAATTTAGATTCAGAAATTCAGATTTGGACATTTCCATATGTTCACGAACAGTTACAACACAAACTTATTCGATTACTTTCTCTCAAACAAGCCTCATACTTATTAAACAACCTAAGTAGTGATAATAGAACAAGTTTCTTTAGCGATTTATCAGCACTTGAAAGAACTGTTTACATCAACTATCTAGATGATGATAACAAAAAAGAAACATTAAACTTTCTTGGTTACTCAGAAAATAGTGTAGCACGATTAATTGATACTGATTATGCAGCAATTACTCAAGATATGACTATTTCAGAAGCCAGTATTTTTTTGAGAAAAAACTTTAAAGATTCGGAAGCAGCAAATGTGATTTATGTTATTGACAAAGAGGGTAAACTATTGGATGACATTCAAGTAAGAAGATTGGTTTTAAATCCGCCTGAAATGAAAATTACCGAACTTATGGATGGAAATTTTGTTTCGCTTCATATCAGTGATACTCAGGAAAATGCCATTCAAAAGTTCAAAGACTATGACAGGGTTGTAATACCGGTTGTTAATGATGACAACATATTGCTGGGGGTTGTCACCGTTGACGACATTCTGGATGTAGCAGAACAAAAAGAAACTGAGAAAATACAGAAATTCGGGGGGGTTGAAAAACTTGATTTTCCTTATGTTAAAACAAGTTTATTCAAACTTACCCAAAAAAGAGCCACTTGGCTGGTAATTCTATTTCTTGGAGAAATGCTGACCGCAACTGCAATGGGATATTTTGAAGATGAAATCTCTCAGGCAGTTATTTTAGCACTTTTTGTACCCTTGATTATTTCGAGCGGAGGAAATAGTGGTTCTCAAGCTGCAACCCTTATCATCAGGGCTTTGGCACTTAAAGAATTAACATTAAGAGATTGGTGGTTTGTGATGAGAAGAGAAATATTTTCCGGTTTCTTCCTAGGCGTTATCTTAGGTGGCATCGGACTAATCAGAATAACCATTTGGCAATTGTTCAAATGGTATGACTATGGCGAACATTGGTTCTTGGTGGCACTTACTATCTTTTTCTCTCTTATTGGTATTGTGCTATGGGGGACATTAGCCGGTTCTATGATTCCCATTATTCTAAAAAAGCTCAAGATAGACCCGGCAACTTCTTCTGCCCCATTTGTGGCTACTCTGGTAGATGTAACAGGGCTAATTATTTATTTCACTATTGCTGCCATTGTACTTAACGGAACGCTTTTGTAAACAATATTTTTATGAATAAATTCAATTTAACATTTAACTCAAGTATCCTTATCGGTTTAATACTTCTTTCAGCATGTAATAGCAGTAATAAGTCGGTTAAAGTCGAAAATTCTGATATGCATACTTCCGAAACTTCTTTGGACTGGGCAGGTTCTTATTTTGGGATACTGCCTTGTGCTGACTGCGAGGGGATTGCAACTGAATTAACCATAGACAGCAATAAAAATTATACTTTAATCAATAGCTATTTGGGTAAGGAGACTTCTGTTGCCGATACTATAAAAGGCACTTTTTCTTGGCAAAACGGTTCTATCATTCATTTGGAAGGGATTGATAAGAATGAGCGTTCACCACTTTTCAAAGTTGAAGAAAATCAACTGAGATACTTAGACAAAGATGGAAATGAAGTTGAAGGAGAGTTAGCACAACATTATATTTTACCAAAGACAGGCAATCTTGATGTTGAGGACAAGAAGTGGCATTTGGTTGAACTTAACGGGAAAAAAGTAACAGGGACAGACAAAACTCATTACCTGATTTTCAATTCAAAAGACAGAAGAGCCTCCACAAAAGCGGGATGCAATATTATTAATTACCAATATCGCATAACCTATAGTAATAGATTAGAGCTGACAAAAGGAATCAGCACGATGATGTCTTGTCCTGACAGTATTGAAGACGAATACATCAATGTTTTAAATATGGTTGACAATCTATCTGTCGGAGACAAAAAACTAACTCTGAACAAAGCAAGAATGGCTCCATTGGCGGTATTTGAATTAGTCGAATAATCAGAGAGTTTATAATCTAAATTTGCACCGCAAAAAGAAAAGAGATGTTTGGGAAGAAGTCTAGAATACTCATTAAAAACCAAGAACAGATTGAGGGAATCAAGGCAGCTAGTAAATTGGCAGCAGAAACTTTAAAATATCTGGCTCAATACGCAGTACCCGGTAATACTACAAAATTCATTGACCAAAAATGTGCAGAATTTACCCATGACCATGGCGCAATTGCTGCAACCAAGGGATATGGGCACCCCCCTTTTCCCGGCCATTGTTGTACATCCGTAAATGATGTTGTATGTCATGGAATTCCCGGCAATTATGAACTAAAGGAAGGCGACATTTTAAATATTGATGTAACCCCTATTCTCAACGGATATTATGGAGACACATGCAGAATGTATCCCATTGGTGAAATATCAACTGAAGCAACGAATCTCATTGAAACGACTCGTCAAAGTTTGTGGAAAGGTATAGAGCAAGTAAGACCGGGAAACCGCTTCGGCAATATAGGTTATGCCATTACAAAGTTTATACAACCCAAAGGGTTTTCTGTTGTATTTGAGTTTGCAGGGCATGGTGTTGGGGTGGAATTTCATGAAGAACCTCAGGTAGATCACAATGCTCCCAAAGACTCAGGAGCAATTATGCAACCGGGAATGATTTTTACCATAGAACCTATGATAAATCAAGGGAAAGCAAGATGTAAAATTGACCGCAATGATGGCTGGACAGCCAGAACCATTGACGGGAAACTGTCTGCGCAATTCGAACACACTGTATTGGTAACCTCTACAGGCGTAGAAGTGCTTACTGATATTGGAGAGTTTTAAAAATATTAGATAATTAATTCAATTCATAAACCTTCCCTCTTTCAGCTACTTCTGCATGAAGTTGGGGATTTAACGCATCCTTCAAAGCTGCTGCTGATTCCGGGTCCGAATGAACTATAATCACTTTTTCGGTATTTTCTCCGGAAGATTTTTGGATATAATCAAGCAATCCTTTATGGTCAGGGTGAGCAGAAAACCCATCAGTTTGTCTAACCTTAGCAAGCACAGGTCTTTCTTTCTTATTAATAACAACATGGCTTAACCCTTGAAGCAAAAGATGTCCAAATGTTCCTTCTGCACAATAACCGGCTATCAAAATAGTGGAGTTTGCATTGGAAATATTGGTTCTTACATGTTGTTGAATTCTGCCTCCTTCAACCATGCCTGCTGCGGAAATAATAACACACGGTTCAGGGTCAAGGCTTATACTCTCGCTGTGTTCAGGGTTTAACAAGGTATAAAGCCGGTCGAACTCAAAGAGTTCCCCATATTTTTTATGAAAAGCCTTAGCTTCTTCATTTAATAAATCCACATAGGTTTCATACATCCTTGTAGTTTTAATTGCCAACGGGCTGTCGGTATATATCTTGATATTGGGCAGTCTGCCCTCCACAAACAACTGATGTAATGTAAAGATAATTGCCTGAGTTCTGCCAACACTAAATGCAGGGATAATCAACTTACCGCTTTGGTTCACACAGGTATTCTGTATTTCTTCCAATAAAACATCTCGAACATCTTTGCCGGTCATATGAAATCGTCCGCCATAAGTAGCTTCTGTAACCAAATAATCAGGTTGTGGCAATGGAATTGGGTCAATCATCAATTTTGAATGATTATTCCCCAAATCACCGGTAAAACCAATGGTTTTGGTCTCATTTTCCTCTCTAACCTTTATCAATACAGAAGCAGCTCCCAAAATATGTCCTGCATTTACAAATAAAATTTCAATATCATCAAAAATGGAAAGAGTTTGGTTATAGTCAAGCATTTCCATCTGTTCAACAGTCTGTTTGATATGTTTGTAGCTATACAACAAACTTTCACTAATGTTTTTCTTGATTTTTTTGTGAGATTTTTTCCTGACCGTTGTCTTATCCATTGCAGCCATTTGAATATTTACGGAGTCCTCAAGCAAGTATCCTGTTAAATCTTTGGTTGGCGGAGTGCAATAAATTTTGCCGTCAAAACCCTGATTAACGAGATTGGGCAAATTGCCACTATGGTCAATATGAGCATGGGTCAGTATAACAGCATCAATTCCTCTTGGATTAAAGGGAAAATGTCTGTTATTTTCTGTGATGTCCTTATTCTTTTTTTCGTAATAAAGTCCGCAATCAACCAAGATTCTTCTACCCGACTCTGTTTCCAGCAAATGCATGCTCCCTGTAACCGTACCAGCAGCCCCCCAACACGTTAATTTCATGCGTGCAAATATAATTTTTTACTTTTCTCTGCTTTACCAAACTAATAAACTACTGTCACCATAGCTAAGAAACCTGTAGTTTTTATCCATAGCTGTTTGGTAAACTTTGCGCCAGTTCTCACCAATCAAAGATGCAACCAGCATAATCAGTGTAGATGATGGTTGGTGAAAATTGGTTATTAATCCCTTGCAAAGTTGCGGTTGATAAGCGGGGACTATCATTAAACGGGTTGCGGCTCTCACCCTTTTTTGAGGATGAGATTTCAAATATGAAAGCAAGCACTCTTTTACCTCATTTTTATTCAAATTTTCTGTATTTACGGAATACGGAAAAAGTTTATCAAGACTAAAAGAATCATCGTTATTTTTCAATAATGCTACTCCCATCCAATACAAGCTTTCTGCCATTCTAAGTGAAGTAGTGCCAACCGGAATCAAGAAATCTGATTCAAATAAATAATGCACATCCTCTTTATCAAAATAGAAAACCTCATTGTGCATCGGATGGTCTAAAACATTATCCACAGTAACCGGTAGAAATGTTCCGGCAGAAACATGCAAAGTCATTTTACGTGTAAAAATTCTTTTTTGCTTGAGTTGTGCAAGTACCCTATCGGTAAAATGCAGCCCGGCAGTTGGTGCTGCCACTGCACCCTCTTCTTCAGCAAATACAGTTTGATAGGTTTTGTAGTCTGAAGGCTCGGCATCTCTGTTCAGGTACGGTGGCAGAGGAAGTTTCCCGACATGTTCCAATACTCCAGAAAAAGGTAAAGATTGATTCCAAGAGAGTTTTACAATATTCTCAGCTCTGTTGAGCCAGCTTGCTTGCAAGCGTATATCTCCGATATTTTTAACAAGTATTTGTTCCTCTTTCCATCGCTTTTTATTTCCCACCAAAGTTTTAAACTTAACCTCATCAATACTCCCAAAGGTTTTGTTGTATTCAGATTCAAAAGGTTCGAGCAAAAAAACCTCAATTCGGGTTCCGCTATCTTTAAAAAATTCCAGACGAGCCGGTACAACTTTAGACTTATTAAACAGCAAAGAGGATGGAGCGGGCAAAAGCTCCGGTATTTCACTAAAGTGGTGATGAGAAATTGTTCCCTTGTTATAAAAAAGCAATTTTGAAGCATCCCTTTCCGGCAACGGGAATTTAGCAATTCTGCTATCCGGTAAGTCGTATTCAAACTGAGAAAGAGAAAGAGGATTCAATGAAAAAGAATTTTTTGTCAAAACGTTGCAAAACTACGGCAATTCAAGCCTGTTTTAAAGAATTTGAATTCAAAAACTCTTTAAACTTTTCCAAAGCCATTTTTCTGTGGCTAATACTATTTTTGATTGTTTTACCTAATTCAGCAAATGTCGAATCATAACCATCCGGTATAAATAAAGGGTCATACCCAAATCCCGTTTTACCGCTAATTTCTACAGCAATCTTACCATAAATCCTACCTTCAAAAAAGCTGTATCCCTGTGCATCAATATAACAGATTATTGCACAGAAATAAGCTCTGCGGTCTTCTCTTCCTTTTAATTTATCCAATAATAAAAGATTGTTAGCAACATCTGTTGCGTTTTCTCCTGCAAACCTGGCAGAATAGATACCCGGAGTACCGTTCAATGCCTCAACGCACAAACCGCTGTCTTCAGCAAAACAAGCATAACCGGTGGTATCAAAAATATATTTTGCTTTAATCAATGCATTCTCTTCAAAAGATTTTCCTGTTTCTTCAGGAGTATTCATCAGCCATTCTTTGGTTGCCGGTAAAATTTGAATTTTAAGAATTTCTGAAGCTTCTTCAATCTTGTGGATATTACCTGTTGCAAAAATCAAACTCATTTTATTCCAAAAAGGTATTTTAAAAATTGTTCCGTTTGTGCTTTAACAGCAGTATCTCCAAAGGTTTTATCCAAACTGTCAAGTCTCAGAATCTTAATTCCATTCCAAATAATTCCTTTCATAGGTAAGATTTTTAAACCAAGTTTTTGAGGGTCTGCGCCCCAAAAAGAAATATACTTTGGAGAAAAAACATTCAGGAGATTTTGTAATCTAATACCTTTAACTTGATACAGATTCACCAAACACATACCTTCCAAATCCATAGTATGCCCGCTTTTGCTGATGATTTTATGCAGTTCAATAAAGTCGTTTTTGAATTGTTCCTGAATGCATTTGTCTTCAGGGAAATCAAAAAGGTTGAGGTATTTATACTTATTGCCACCTTCATGAGGTATAACATCGTAATTTACAATGTCTTGAATCAAAAACAATTCATCTCCCATAAATTGTGTAAATGATTCTACCATGTTTTTATCTATATTTTGTGAGTTCAATTTGCGAGGTTTTTAAAATGGACTTACTTTCGCGCCATAATGAGTTTTCAAATTAGCATCAACAAAACCAAACAATCAAGAATAAATGAATTTAATCCTGATAAAATCGAGTTTGGAAAGTTATTTACCGACCACATGGTCGTGTGTGATTACAAAGACGGCAAGTGGGGCAACCCTGAAATAATACCTTTTGGCAATATTGAAATTCCTCCCGGACTTTCTGCATTACACTATGGGCAATCAATCTTTGAAGGATTAAAAGTGTTTAAAAGTAATAATAATGATGTAGCAGTATTTAGAGCAGAACAAAATGCCAAAAGGTTTAATAAATCAGCTCATAGGATGGCAATGCCTGATTTTCCTGAAGAATTATTTGTAGAATGTGTTCACACATTGGTTGACTTAGATAGAAATTGGATTTCATCAGCGGAGGGAGCTTCTTTGTATATAAGACCTTTTATGTTTGCTACAGATTGGACATTGGGTATAAAGGTGTCTGACACCTATAAATTTATGGTTTATGGATGTCCCGCAGGTGTATATTATTCTCACCCAGTAAAAGTTTATATCGACAGATATCACGTTCGCTCTGTTCGCGGTGGTGTGGGTGCTGCAAAATGTGCAGGTAATTATGCCGCCTCTCTTTATCCAGCAAAAGTTGCAAAAGAAAGAGGATTCGACCAGAATCTATGGATTGATGCTGTAGAGCTTAAATACTTGGAAGAAACAGGTACATCCAATGTATTTCTTAGAAGAGGTAAAAAAATCTACACCCCTGCCCTTTCTGACAGTATCTTAGCAGGTATCACCAGAGACTCCGTAATTCACCTGCTTAAAGACATGGGTTACGAAGTGATTGAAGGTAGAATTTCTATAGACGATTTAATTAACTGGCACAAAGAAGGCAGCTTAGATGAAATGTTTGTAACCGGAACTGCTGTTTCAGTTGCTAATATTCAGTTGGTTGGAATTGATAATGAAATATACAAATTGGATATGACACAAGAGTTGGTGGCAGAAAAAGTGAAAACAGAGCTCAACAATATTAGAACATTGAAAAGCCCTGACAAATATGGGTGGGTTAAAGTTGTTGAGCCTAAACTCACCGCAAAAAGTTAGGAAAATCAAGTTCGTTTTTTTCTATATTTGCACCCCTAAAAAAAACAAATAATTTTATTCAAATTAAATAATGAATATTCACGAATATCAGGCAAAGCAAATCCTTAAAAGTTATGGAGTTGCAATACAAGAAGGAGTGGTTGCCGACACCCCGGCACAAGCAGTAGAAGCAGGTAAAAGAGTTCAACAAGAAACCGGAAGCGGATGGCTTGTGGTGAAAGCTCAAATTCATGCCGGTGGAAGAGGAAAAGGGAAAATAGTTGATACAGAGCAAAGAGGTGTAGCATTGGCAAAATCTCTTGATGATGTTAAAACAATTTCTCATAATCTTTTAGGCAATATTTTGGTTACAAAACAAACCGGTGCATCAGGTAAAAAAGTGAATAAAGTTTTGGTTGCTCAAGACGTATTTTATCCAGGACCTAGTGAACCCAAAGAATTCTATATGAGCGTTTTGTTAGACCGTCAAAGCGGAAAAAACGTAATTATATATACTACCGAAGGTGGTATGGATATTGAAGAAGTAGCTGAAAACAGCCCGGAGAAAATTCATAAAGAGTTTATAGATCCTGCTGTTGGATTGCAACCTTTTCAGGCTCGCAAAATAGCTTATAACCTAAATCTTCAAGACAAAGCTGCCAAAGAAATGGTAAAGTTTGTAAGTGCATTATATAAAGCCTATGATGCCACTGATTCTTCCATGTTTGAAATAAATCCTGTTTTAAAAACTTCTGATGATAGAATTATTGCAGTAGATGCAAAAGTAAATTTGGATGAAAACGCTCTATACAGACATCCTGACCTTGAGGCATTAAGAGATGAAACCGAAGAAGACCCGACCGAAGTTGAGGCAAAGAAATACAACTTGAATTATGTAAAACTTGAAGGAAATGTAGGATGTATGGTAAACGGTGCAGGGTTGGCAATGGCTACCATGGATATTATTAAATTATCCGGTGGTGAACCGGCTAATTTCTTAGATGTTGGAGGAACTGCCAATGCTGAGACCGTGGAAGCAGGTTTCAAAATCATTTTAAAGGATCCTAATGTAAAAGCTATACTTATCAATATTTTTGGGGGTATTGTGCGTTGTGATAGGGTTGCTAACGGTGTTGTTGAAGCATACAAAAATTTAGGAAATGTAAATGTACCTATCATTGTGAGGCTACAAGGAACCAATGCAGAAGAAGCCAAGCAAATCATTGACAATTCAGGTTTGAAAGTATATTCTGCTATCCAGCTCAAAGAAGCTGCTGAATTAGTAAAAAATCTAATCAATAATTAATAAAACATTCTATGGGACTATTAAAAGAATTTAAAGAATTTGCCGTTAGAGGCAATGTAGTTGATTTAGCCGTAGCCGTTATTATTGGTGGTGCTTTTGGACAAATTATTACTTCGTTTGTTAACGATGTAATCACCCCTCTACTTCTGAATCCGGCTTTAGAGGCTGCAAATCTTAAAGATATTGCAGAGTTAACAATTTTTGGTACGGTGAAGTATGGAAACTTCCTTTCCAACGTAATCAATTTTATCATTATCGCTTTTGTTCTGTTTATGATGATAAAAGGTATCAGCTCATTAAAAAAGAAAGAAGAAGTAGCACCTGCTGCTCCCCCCGCTCCATCAAATGAAGAAAAATTATTAACCGAAATTAGAGACTTATTAAAAAACAAATAATCAAAGATGAATTTTAGAAATATTTCAAAAGCTGCATTTATTGCGGCTTTTTTGTTGCTTCTTTCGCATATTACCAAGGCACAAGATGCTGATGTAAAGAAGTTTGTTGATACAAAAAAAGATTTTAAGACAGAAGATAAAGGTTGGTTAAAAGGAGGATTTCTTAGCACTAATTTCACCAATGTAGGCCTTAAGAATTGGGCTGCCGGAGGACAAAGTTCTGTTGCATTCTCTGTTATCGGTAGTTCGTTTGCTATATACAAAACAAAGCAAATGACATGGGAAAACTATTTAGATGCTTCATGGGGCACCATTAGAAATGGTGCTGCAAAGTATCCCGATGGAACAATTAATAAGTTTTATAAAAATGAAGACAAACTCTCATTACTATCAAAATACGGAAGAAAAATTACTCCAAAACTCAATTATACTGCTTTGTTAGAATTCAAATCTCAATTCTTCCCCGGATATGCACCTTTTGATCCGGCAACGGGAACCAGCGGTCAGCATATTTCTAATTTTATTGCACCCGCCTATGGTATGCTCTCTCTTGGATTTGATTACAAACCCTCTTCTTTTCTTTCATTCTATCTATCTCCTGTAACAGGAAAGTTTACTATAGTGAATGAACAACGTTTAGCAGATCTTGGTGCATTTGGTGTGAAAAAGGCTGAGACAGATGGAAACGGGAATCCAATAGCCGGAACCGGTCAAAAATTCAGAACCGAGTTCGGTTGGTACTTGAGCATGATGTTTAATAAAGACATAATACAAAATACAAATCTCAAAACCAGAGTTGATTTATTTACAAATTATAAAACACTCAATAAAACTGATGTTAATTGGGAAACAACCATCAATATGAAAGTAAATAAATATATCACTGCATCTATTTACACCCAGCTGATATATGATGATGACATTGATGTTACGCCCGAAACTCCAATGGTTAATCCACGTGTTCAATTCAAACATGTTCTTGGGATTGGATTTTCCTATATGTTTGGAGACCGATTATAATCATGGAATTTTTTGAAACTTTTGAATGGAATCCTGATGGCAGGATAATTACGGAAGTTTCGAAACGTCTTAATAACGGAGAGATTGGCATTATACCGACTGATACAATTTATGCAATTGTATGTGGTCTTAATAATAAAAGAGGGATAGAACGTATCTGTAAGCTCATAGGCAAAAAGCCTGAAAAATCTAACCTCTCCGTTATTTTTCCTGACCTCAAAAATATTTCTGAATATACCCAACCTTTCTCCACTCCGGTTTACAAAACTTTAAAACGTAACTTTCCGGGACCATTTACCTTTATTCTAAAAGCAAACTCCAATATACCCAAGCTGTTTTTAACCAATAGAAAGACATTAGGAATCAGAATTCCTGACAATAAAATTCCACTCTTAATTTCACAAGAACTCGGGAGTCCGCTTATTTCAACATCCGTTCACTCAGAAGACGAAATTTTGGACTATCACACAGACCCCGAAGAAATTATGAATACTTTTTATAATCAAGTTGATTTCATGGTTTCTTCCGGAAGTGGGGGAAATATCCCTTCTACTGTAGTGGATTTGACCGAAGACGAACCCGTTATCATAAGACAAGCTAAGGGTGAGTTGATATAATTGACTTACTTCTTTTTGACTTTTTTTAGCTTATTATTCATCCCAAAACATTCATCATTTTAAAGTAATTTCGCAACTCTTATTTTAATGTATGAACAAACGGATTTTTGTAGGTAAGAAAGAGCTATTTGATGTTGAAAGTTCCAAGGTATTGAGTGAAATAAAACAGATTGTTCCAAATGCATACGGAGCAAAAGTTTATAATATTTATGATGTCTTCAACTTGGATGAAACCGACTTTATCAAAGCAAAAAAAGCAATTTTTGTAGATCCTGTTGTAGATATTTCCTATGATGCAAACCCTGCGAAAGGGCATTTTATTGCATTAGAGTTTTTACCCGGACAATATGACCAAAGGGCCGACAGTGCTGAACAGAGTATAGCGCTGCTCACAAATGCTACAAATGCAAAAGTCAGAAGCGGTAAACTCATTGATATAGAAGGAATTACTGACAAAGAATTGATTCAAGTAAAATCACTTCTTATAAACAAAGTAGAAAGTAGAGAGAAAAACTTAGACACTATTGAATACCCTGCTGTTGATACTCCTTCAGATGTCGTGACTTATTCAGAATTTAATCAGTGGAACTCCGAAGAGCTTTATTCATTTTACACACAAAACAATTTTGCTTTCGGCTTTGATGATTTAGAATACATTCAACAATATTTTAAATCTGAAAACAGAAATCCAAGCGAAACAGAGCTTAAAGTTTTGGATACATATTGGAGTGACCATTGCCGTCACACTACATTTAACACAGAGCTTACCAATATTACTTTTGAAGGACGGTTTAAAGAAACATTAGAAAAAATCTTCAATGATTATTTAGAAAAAAGGAAGCAATTAGGCAGAACACACAAACCAATCTCATTGATGGACCTTGGTACTATTTGCGCCAAATATTTCAACAAAACCGGAAAATTAGACAATCTTGTTATATCAGATGAGATAAATGCTTGCACAATCGCAATTGATGTGGAATATGACGGCAAAAAAGAACCCTGGTATTTGTTGTTTAAAAACGAAACCCATAACCATCCCACAGAAATTGAGCCTTTTGGAGGTGCGAGCACTTGTTTAGGCGGAGCTATTCGCGATCCTCTAAGCGGACGTTCATACGTATATCAGGCAATGCGTCTCACCGGTGCCGGAAATGTTTTAGAACCAATAGAAAAAACCATGCGAGGCAAATTACCACAAAGGACTATTACAAAACAAGCCGCAAACGGGTATAGTAGCTATGGAAATCAATTTGGATTGGCAACTTCACAAGTGAGTGAAATTTATCACGAAGGATATAAAGCCAAACGAATGGAAGTAGGCTTTGTGGTGGGTGCCTCTTCTGTTAGTTCGGTTAAACGCGAAAATCCCAAAACAGGAGATATCATCATCATTTTGGGTGGTGCAACAGGTCGTGACGGAATAGGTGGTGCAACAGGTTCAAGTAAAGAGCAAGATGAAAGCAGTATTCATACGTTAAGCACAGAGGTACAAAAAGGAAATGCGGTAGAAGAACGCAAAATCCAAAGATTATTCAGGAATCCTGAGGTTAGTTTGATGATAAAAAAATCAAACGACTTCGGAGCCGGAGGGGTATCCGTTGCTATTGGCGAAATTGCTGATAGTCTTGAAATCAATCTTGATGTCTTACCCCTAAAATATGAAGGACTTAACGGAACAGAACTCGCAATTTCTGAAAGCCAGGAACGAATGGCAGTTGTCATTGACCCTAAAGATAAAAACAGGTTTATTGCAGAATGTAATAAAGAAAACATTGTAGCCGTTGAGGTGGCCAAAGTAACAAACAGCGGTAGAATGCAGATGTTCTGGCGTGGGAAGAAAATTGTTGATTTAAGCAGAGAATTCATTGATACCAATGGCTGTGCTAAAACACAGACTGCTACAGTAAGCCATTTGGAAACAATATCTGAACAATATCCTGTCTTTAACAAAGAAAACCTGATACACACACTTTCAGAAAAGAATATAAGCAGTAAAAAGGGTTTGGTAGAAATGTTTGACAGTACAGTGGGTGGAACCACAGTAGCTATGCCATTGGGCGGTAGGAATCAAATCACCGAAATGGAAGGCAGTGTCCATACCCTGCCGGTTCTCAATGCAAAAGACATAGAAACAGTATCGATGGCAAGTTGGGGATTTGATGCGGATTTAAGCAGCACAAACTCAATGACAGGTGCTGCCTTTGCTGTTGTTGAAAGTGTTGCAAAAATTGTTGCAATGGGTGGAAGATACCAAGATATCAGACTTAGTTTTCAAGAATATTTTGAAAAATTGGGAAATAACCCTGAAAAATGGGGTAAGCCTCTGGCTTCACTACTCGGTGCTTATGATGCACAAATGAATCTGGAATTGGCTGCAATTGGAGGCAAAGACAGTATGAGTGGTTCCTTTGGAGAATTAAACGTCCCTCCCACCCTCATTTCTTTTGCTTGTGCACCGGGAAAGAAGAAAAACGTTATTTCTCCTGAATTCAAAAAAGCGGGCAATTATTTGTATCTATTTAATCATACACCACAGGAAAACAATCTACCTGATTACAAATCACTCAAGGAAGCCTTCGATTATATCTATCAAAAAATAGGTTTAGGAACTATTATTTCTGCTAAGACTATCAAAGAAGGCGGTATTGCTGTTGCGCTTTCGCAAATGAGTTTTGGTAATAATCTTGGATGTGAAGTAACCATTTCTGAAAATCCTTTGGCAAAAAGCATAGGCAGTATGATTATTGAAACGGTTCAAGAAATCAATCATCCGTTATTTAGTAAAATAGGAAGTGTAAATAACACCTCTTATTTATCAATCAACAATGAAAAGTTTGAGATTGCAGAATTACTTTCAGCATTCAACCATACTTTCGAGGAATTATTTCCAACCAAAGAGAAGAAAAAAGAGATTATTGAATTTTCCGATTCAATCAATAACAGTCATCCCACCACAATCAATCTTATAAAACACGGTATCAAACCACGTGTTTTTGTCCCTGTTTTTCCGGGAACAAACTGTGAATATGAAACCGCAAATGCATTTAGAAAAGAAGGTGCAATAATCAGTTCATTGCCTTTGGTCAATATCAATCAATCATTATTAAACGATAGTATTGAGGCATGGGTAAAAGAGATAAACAATTCACAGATTTTGGTTTTTAGCGGTGGCTTTTCTGCAGGTGATGAACCTGATGGTTCAGCAAAATTCATTGTAAATGTCCTTAAAAATGCCAAAATGAAAGAAGCAGTTCATCAACTCTTGGACAGAGACGGGATGATATTGGGAATATGCAATGGTTTTCAGGCATTGGTCAAATCGGGATTGCTTCCTTATGGTCAAATTCGCGACCTTGATTCCGAATCACCTACCCTTGCACACAACGCTATTGGCAGACATATTTCACAAATGGTCAATGTAAAAGTAATGAACGACCATAGTCCTTGGCTCAAAGGAATGAAAGACAAAACCTTCACTATTCCCATCAGTCATGGTGAAGGCAGATTTGTTGCAAACAAAGAAGTATTAGAAACCCTTTATCGCAAAGGACAAATCGCAACACAATATGTAGATTTTGATGGTAATATCGCTCACGGAATGCCTTTTAACCCAAACAATTCATTATTTGGAATAGAAGGAGTTACCAGTGAATCAGGAAAAATTTACGGTCGAATGGGACATGCAGAGCGTTTTGCAGACGGACTTTTCAAAAATATTCCGGATGCTTGTTATCACAATATTTTCAAAAACGGAGTTGATTACTATCTATAAATCTTGAATTAGGTTTATTGTTTTCAGTATTATATCTAATTATTGAAGTGTTCAGACAAAGAGAAATTAATTTTGAAATATGATTTTACACAACAGAGTAAATGGCAAGGAGCTGAAGGATAGAATCCAAAAGGCTAATGAAGAACGAACAACCATTTCGCTTTACAAATACCAACAGATTAAAAACCCAATTTTTTTTAGAGATTATTTGTTTTACAATTTTTCGCAATTGGGTGTATTGGGAAGGATTTATGTTTCGAAAGAAGGAATCAATGCTCAGTTTTCCGTTCCTACAGCAAATTTTGATGCATTCAAAGAATTTTTATATGGGATAGACTTTCTGAATGGAATCCGGCTAAATATTGCCAGAGAAGACAATGGCAAATCCTTTTTCAAACTTACCATCAAAGTACGTAAAAAGATTGTTGCTGATGGCATAGAAGACCCTGACTTTAATCCCTCTAATTGCGGAAAACATTTGTCAGCAGAAGAATTCAATGAACTAACATCACAAAAAGAAACCATTCTTGTTGACATGCGTAATCACTATGAGAGCGAAATCGGACATTTTGAAAACGCAATTCTTCCTGATGTTGAAACATTTAGAGAACAACTGCCAAAAGTAGCAGAAATGTTAAAAGACAATAAAGATAAGCCGGTTGTAATGTATTGTACCGGAGGAATTCGATGCGAAAAAGCAAGTGCTTATTTGAAATACAAAGGATTTAATAATGTATATCAACTCAATGGGGGCATTATTGAATATGCAAGGCAAGTCAAAGAACAAGGGTTGCCCAACAAATTCATAGGGAAAAATTTTGTTTTTGATGAAAGATTGGCGGAGAGCATTTCTTGTGATATAATTGCTCATTGTCATCAATGCGGGAAACCTTGTGACACACATGTCAATTGCGTAAATACAGGTTGCAACCTATTGTTTATTCAGTGTGAAGAGTGTGCTTCCAAATATAACCATTGCTGTTCAGAAGAATGTAAAGAGGTAATATCTTGGGATGAAAGCAGTCAAAAAGAATGGCGTAGAAAACATGCAGCCAACAAAAAGATATTCAGCAAGGGAAGATTTCATACAACAACGGCATAAAGCCAACAGCAACATAATGGAATAGTGCTGCACTTTTTCTATCAATCCGTATCATTATTCCTTTTAGTTTTATTATTGATACCCCAAATTATTCCCGCGAAAAAACTAATTTTGCGCTTCCTTTAAAAAAGGAATAACACAGACACAATACACAATATGCTTAATGGAATATTAAAAGGTTTAGGAAAAATATTCGGCAGCAAATCCGAACGTGATATAAAAGAGCTGGAACCTTATGTAGAAAAAATTAACGAGTATTTTCAAGAATACAAGTCATTGAGTAATGACGAACTTAGAGCCAAGACTAATGAGTTGAAAACTTTCATCAAAGATTCTCTAAAAGATATTGATGAAGAGGTATTAAGGATTCGAAAAGAAATTGAAGAGCTTCCCTTTGAGAAGTTGGAGGAGAAAGATGCTTTATATACACGCATTGACGAGCTTGAAAAAGAACGAGACACAAAGTTGGAAGAAGTTTTGATGGAGATTTTACCGCAAGCATTTGCTATTGTAAAAGACACTGCAAGACGATTCTCTGAAAACAGCATTGTTGAAGTACTTGCCACCGAAAATGATAAGAATATAGCTACCCGGCATAACTATGTTAGCATAAATGGCAACAAAGCCTACTACAAAAATGAATGGGAAGCAGCAGGTTCCATGATAAAATGGAATATGGTTCACTACGATGTTCAGTTGATTGGAGGTATTGTTCTACACCAAGGGAAAATTGCAGAAATGGCAACCGGTGAAGGAAAAACCTTGGTTTCAACGCTACCATCTTTCTTAAATGCTTTGGGAGGACGGGGTGTTCATGTAATTACAGTGAATGATTATTTAGCAAAAAGGGACTGCGAATGGAATCGTCCTATTTTCCAATTTCACGGGTTGAGTGTTGACTGTATTGACTATCATAGACCCAATTCTCCGGAAAGAAAAAATGCTTATGCGTGTGATATTGTTTATGGTACCAATAACGAATTTGGCTTTGACTATCTTCGAGATAACATGTCTCACACCCCTGAAGAGTTGGTTCAAGGTAAACTTCACTTCGCAATGGTGGATGAAGTTGACTCAGTTTTGATTGATGATGCAAGAACTCCCTTGATTATTTCAGGCCCTGTTCCTAAAGGAAATCAGCAAGAATTTGATGCTCTTAAGCCACGTATTGCTGCCCTTTACGAACTTCAACGTAAAAACCTTACAAACACTCTGGTTGAAGCAAAACGTTTGATAGCAGAAGGAAAGACCGGAGAGAAAGATGGCGGACTTGCATTGTTAAGATGCCATCGAGGATTGCCTAAAAACAAGGCTCTGATTAAATTTTTGAGTGAACCCGGAATCAGAACTCTTCTAACCAAAACAGAAAATTACTATTTGCAAGACCAAGAGAAACACATGCACATAGTGGATGAAGGTTTGCTCTTCGTGATTGACGAAAAGAATAATACAATAGAACTGAGTGACAGAGGGATAGAGACTATGACAAAATCAGGTGAAGAACCTGATTTCTTTATCATGCCTGACCTTGGTTCTGACTTGGCTGACTTAGAAAAAAGCGGTTTGAGTGAAGCAGAAAAAGCCAAGAAAAAAGATGAAATACTGCGAAATTTCTCTGTTAAGTCTGAAAGACTGCATGCTGTACACCAACTACTAAAAGCCTATACCCTATTTGAAAAAGATATTGAGTACATTGTTCAGGACGGCAAAGTAAAGATTGTTGATGAACAAACCGGACGCGTACTCGATGGCAGAAGATATTCAGACGGCTTACATCAAGCAATTGAGGCAAAAGAAAATGTAAAAATTGAAGCTGCTACCCAAACCTACGCTACCATTACTCTGCAAAACTATTTTAGAATGTACCACAAATTATCGGGTATGACTGGTACTGCCGAAACAGAGGCCGGTGAATTTTGGGAAATTTACAAATTAGATGTGGTTGTTATTCCAACAAATAAACCCATCATTAGACATGACTTACAAGATTTACTCTACAAAACCACACGCGAAAAATTCAATGCAGTTATTGAACATATTGTAGAACTTACCAAACAAGGCAGGCCGGTACTCGTGGGTACAACTTCTGTTGAAATTTCCGAGTTATTGTCACGAATGTTGACCATGCGTAAAATTCGTCACAATGTTTTGAATGCTAAACAACATCAACGAGAAGCCGAAATCGTTGCAGAAGCAGGGAAACCGGGAGCTGTTACCATTGCTACCAATATGGCAGGTCGTGGTACTGATATTAAAATTACAGAAGAAGTAAGAAAAGCAGGTGGCTTGGCAATACTTGGTACAGAAAGACACGAATCCAGAAGGGTTGACAGACAGCTTCGCGGTCGTTCCGGACGTCAAGGAGATCCGGGTTCTTCTCAATTCTTTGTTTCTTTAGAAGATAACTTGATGAGACTCTTTGGCTCAGAAAGAGCTTCCAGAGTTATGGACAAACTTGGCTACAAAGAAGGTGAAGTGCTGCAACACAGTATGTTGAGCAAAAATATTGAAAGAGCTCAGAAAAAAGTTGAGCAAAACAACTTTGGTATCCGTAAACGTTTGTTGGAGTATGATGATGTAATGAATAAGCAGAGAACGGTTATCTATTCCAGAAGAAAAAATGCTTTGTTTGGTACCAAGATTGAGATTGATATTCAAAACATGCTCTATGACTTGCTGTCCGAAAAAATTAATATCTATAAAGAGGACGATGATTATGAAGGGTTTAAATTCGAAATATACAAATCACTTGCGATTGATATAGAAATTTCAGAAGATGAATTTAAACAAGAACGCGAAGATGTTGTTACACCTAAGGTTTTTGAAGACGCAATAAAAGCATATCAAGCAAAAAACACCTCTATTATCCATGTGGCTCTACCTGTTCTTGAAAGGATATTCAAAAACGAAGGAAACACAGTAGAAAACGTGATGGTTCCATTCTCTGACGGAATAAAACGTATGGGTGTTGTTGTTAATCTAAAAGAAGTTTTTGCTAACAACGGCAGAAGTCTAATCAAAAGTTTTGAAAAAGCAATTACTCTTGCAACAATTGATGATGAATGGAAAGACCATTTAAGAGAACTTGATGACTTAAAGCAAACATCAAACAATGCAGTTTTTGAACAAAAAGATCCGCTTCTGATTTATAAATTGGAATCATTTAACCTATTCCAATCCTTTATGGGTAGAATGAACAATAACGTCTTATCATTCCTATTTAAAGCTAGGATTGACGGGGGTGATGAAAATGAGGTAAGAGAAGCAAGACAAATACAAAAGCAATCCTCGCCTGCTCTTAAAACATCAAGAGATGAGAATGTAACTAACAATACCCAATCTAATCATTCTGAGAGAGGAGCTACAACTCCAATAAAATCTGAAAAATTAGTAGGAAGAAATGACCCTTGTCCTTGTGGAAGTGGAAAGAAATACAAGAACTGTCACGGGGCATAAAGTAATCAACGGTATTATTTTTGAATCAATGAAATTACATAATTTAATGAAAATGATTTATCGCAACATCCGGTTTCTCTTCATGATAATTACCTTTTTTATCATTTGTTCATTTACTTTTCAATCTGGCGTTGATATAATAAAACCCTCAAACTTGATTCTAGCACAAGAAAATCAGAAAAATGAACGCAGTAAGCCTAATGCACAAACAAGAGACGGGTATAAAGTATTACTCTACTTTACAGATGATAAATCAAGTGCTGATAATATAAAATCAAAGTTTGATCAACAATTTAATTCTAAGTTTCTTTGTACGGTTGAGTGGTATGAGCCAAAATTTAAGGTATTTGCAGGCTCTTTTTTAACAAGAGCAGAAGCTGTAGCTTTGTTATATAAAGTTAGAGGGATATTTCCTAATGCAATGATTGTAAAGACTAAGATTTAAGACAAGAAGAAATTTGTGTAAATAAGTTTGACAAAATTGTTTTTTGAATAAGAAGCTTTTCATACCTTTGCAGCCCCATAAAAAAGAAGTTAAAATGAGCAACATAATTAAGGATTTGGAAATTCATCAATTAAGGACAGATCTTCCTGATTTTAAGGCAGGAGATAAAGTGGCTGTTCACTATGTTATTAAGGAAGGCAATAAAGAAAGACCACAAATCTTCCAAGGGGATGTAATCCAACGAAACGGAGAGGGTGCTACAGAGACATTTACAGTTAGAAAAATTTCTAATGGAGTTGGTGTTGAGAGGATTTTCCCTGTTCAAAGTCCGAAAATTGCAAAGATTGAGTTATTGAAAAAAGGTAAAGTTAGGAGAGCAAAGATTTTCTATCTCAGAGGCTTAACAGGTAAAAAAGCACGTATTCAAGAAAAAATATAACCTTATCCTATTTAAGGTTTTAAATATGAGGTCGGTCAACTACATTTGACCGACCTTTTTTTATTTGGATTAATGGAAGGAATTGTAATAAAATCAACAGGTTCTTGGCTTGAGGTCCAATCTGTAAATAACCAAGAATGTTACACTTGTAGAATCAGAGGAAAATTCAGGCTATTCGACAAGAGATTTACAAATCCCATTGCCGTTGGAGACAAAGTTTACTTTGATATTGATATAAATAATGCTTCAATGATAACAGGTGTGATTTATGAATTGCTTCCACGCAACAACTATATCATTAGGAAATCAAATAAATTATCCAGCAGATATCAAATAATTGCTTCAAATATAGACCTGTTGCTACCAATTTTTACCATCTCTCACCCATCAACTTCATTAGGATTTCTTGACCGATTACTCGTCACTGCCGAAGCATACCATATTCCTTCTATTATTATTTTTAATAAAGTTGATTTGCTCACCAACGATGAATCCAAACAAATTGATAAAATAGCGTCAATATATCAGAAGATTGGCTACAATACTCTCAAAGTAAGTTCAGTATCAGGTAAGGGGATAACAGAGCTAGAAGCTTTGATTCATGGGAAAACTTCATTAATGTGCGGGCATTCCGGGACAGGTAAATCGACACTTATAAATAAATTAAATCCAAATCTTCAATTAAGAACCAATAATATCTCGGAAAAGTTTAATAAGGGAAAACATACTACAACTTTTGCAGAAATGCATTTTATTAAAAAAGATTCATATATTATTGATACTCCGGGAATTCGTGATTTTGGAATAATAGACATTGAGGATAAAGAACTGAGTAAGCTATTCCCTGAATTCAGAGAGAAATTAGGTCAATGCAGATTTAATAATTGTCTTCATATAAACGAGCCGGGATGCTCAATAATAGAATCTGTAACAAATTATCATATAGCATATGAACGCTACATGAGTTACCTTAGCATGATTACTCATGAAGATATTTTTGAATAGAAAAAAAAAAGCGACCCTATGGATCGCTTTTTTAAAAAAAACTATCTAACTAAATTAGTTAGCTGGAGCTGCTGGTGTTTCAGCTGCAGGTGTCTCAGCTGGAGTCTCAGTTGCTGGAGTCTCAGCTGGAGTTTCAGCTGGAGTCTCAGCTGGAGTTTCAGCTGGGGTTTCAGCCGGTGTCTCAGCTGGAGTTGTTTCCTCAGTAGCTTCAGGTTCAGTTGTTGTTTCAGCTGAATTACATGCAGTAAAAGCAGCGATTGAAACGAATGCGAATACTAAAAATAATTTTTTCATTTTTTGTTTTATTTAGGCTCGCAAATATATAGGTCAATTTTGACATTGCAAGTTTTTTTTTGCGAACATCAACATAATTATTCACATTGTACATACAAGTGAACTAAGTTATGAAACGCTATCAGCCCTAGGACAACTATTTAGATGCTAATATTACTTGAAAAAATTATCTAAAAACTGCTCAAGTTCTTGACCGCGTAAGTTTATTGCTAATATCCTACCTTCTTTGTCTAACAAATAGGTGGCAGGTATTGAACGGACTTTGTACATTTTGGCTGGAGCAGAATTCCAATATGCAAGATCACTCACATGAATCCATGGCAATCCATCCGCAGCAATAGTTTTAACCCAATCATTCATTGTTCTATCTAAACTTACTGCATATATCTCAAAACCTTTGGGCGAAAATTTTTCATAAATTCTTTTATTATTTGGATTTTCTCTTCTGCATGGTCCACACCATGATGCCCAAAAATCAATCAGCACAACCTTTCCACGAAGCGAATATAACTCAACTGTATCACCATCCGGATTAGGAAGTGCTATATTCGGGGCATATTCACCAACCATAGTACTCTTTTCAATATCATATCTTCTCTGTAAATCTGATAGATATTTTGAATTTGGATCACCTATTGTAAACGCTCTGAATACTCTCTCATAGTCTTGTTTAGTTGGACTTTCAAGAAAAGCATTGAAAACAAAATACGAACCCAATGGATTTGTTGAATCAGACATGACTAATTCTTGCGTTAATCTTAACTGATTTAGCAAGCGATAATATTCTGTCTCAAATTCTGAAGCTCTTGAGATCTCTATCTTTCCAGAATTGAACATATCTTGGAGTGCTTGAATCGAATATTCGATTCTCGAATATTCTTCGAGATAATTTCTAATTTTTTGAGATTTTTCGACTCCTTTGCCTTTGACTTCGAATTCTATTCCACTATTAGACAGTTTAATGTCAACAAAATGTTCCGATTCCGGAGATAAAATCAAGGGTACTATTGTTGATTGGCTCAAAATCAGATAGACCATCATATCTTCATTAAGATACCCTTTAAATTCGAATGTTGAGTCCTTTGTATTTATATTGGTTGTGTCAAAAGGAGTAACTCTATTATTATATAGTTCTCCAAGTATTAACTCCTCTTGTTGGATAACTCCGTGTATTTTTCCTTTAACAATAAATGTTGATTTAACTTCCTTAATATTTTTTTCATTCTTTTTCTTTTGTGCAAATACTGATGTGCTAACAAAAAGCTGGGATAAAAAAAGTACCAATGCGAGAGTAAGTTGAGTCAGTTTGAGTTTCATATTATTTTAAAACGAGCGTTAATTCGAGGCAAATTTATTGCTTCCAATCACTAATTACTGCAAAGATAAGTCCAAAATAGGTGTAAATTCGTTATTTATACGCCTGATGAAATATTCTATCAAATCTAATTTTATAGAATTCATCTTTAAACTCAATAGTTCCCATCGTATTTGTTCTTTGAGGATCAAACTCCCGCTTATATTTAATACTAAAGAAAATAAACAAAGGTTTCCCAACAATATGGTCTTCAGGAACAAAACCCCATGACCGAGAATCTGCAGAGTTATGGCGATTATCTCCCATCATCCAATAATAATTCATTTTAAATTGGTAATGAGTGATTGGCTTTCCTTCAATATAAACCTTACCTCCTAAGAGCGTTAATGAAGGGTTATTTTCATAATCTCTGATTATTTTTCCATATAACCAATAACTACTATCATTCATTGCTATTATATCTCCTTTTTTAGGGATGTATAATGGACCATAATTATCTATACTCCAGTTAAAAAGAATGGGGTTATGTGGGTATACATCTCTGCCGTGAGCTGAACCATTTTCATATGAAACTCTATGAATAGATTTCAAGTCAACAAATTTTTTAATCTTTTCCAGCTTTGCAAAATCTAATGGCATTTCATAAACAAGAGGATCAGAAGAGAAACCGCTTCCGCTACGGAGATATGAAGCAATATCGGCATGCCTTATATAATCATATAAATCCAACTCATCATAAAGTATATTATCGGTTAGTTCATATTTATTAAATGACACTAAGTATTGAAATTGCAATTTAGTTGTATCATCGGTTAGTTTTCCATTGGTATAAACAAATCCATTTCTAACTTGAAGTGAATCACCGGGGAGGCCAACGCATCGTTTGATATAATGAGTCTTTTTATCAACCGGTCTATCAGGTTCGTTAGGATAATTAAAAACTACAATAGTACCTCTTTTAATTTTCTCCAATGCAGGGAAGCGCATGTAAGGAAGTTTCAATATTTCACTATATGCCTTTATACCTGCAATATCTTGATGTGCAAAGGGTATTGCTATTGGGGTCATAGGAAAACGAGCACCATAATGGACTTTGCTCACAAATAAAAAATCTCCAACTCTTAATGTCTTCTCCATTGAAGGAGTGGGAATCTTATATGCTTCGATAAAGAATGTACGTATTATATATGCAACTACAACAGCAAACAAGATAGCATCAGCCCACTCACGTCTTCCATTTTTCTTTAATAGTGTATATTTTTTATTAAATTCTTCGCTATTTGAAGGACCAAGATAGACAACATCTTTTTGAATACCAAGATAAATGAAATAAAAGGGTTGAAGTAATAGTGCCAAAACATTGTCTAAGAATCTAAACCTGCCAAAACTCTTTATTAAATCCAGACTCAGTGTGTACCAGATAATAACACCAACCATTGGAATCTGAATGAGAATCCCATACCACCACCCTCTACCAACAACTTTTGCAAGAACAAACCAATTCCAAAAGGGGATCAATGCTTGCCAAGAAAACTTAATTCCGGATTTTCGAAAAAGTAATAATAAGCCGATTTTATTGATTATTAAGAGAGGAATTAGCCATCCCAATAATATATTAAGACCAACAGAGTCCATAGTATTTTTTTATGTGAGGGTGCAAATATAGTTGAATTAACCATGTTTAATCATTCTGAATAACGTTGATTTGCTGCATAAGAAACGGTCTTTTGTCATATTGAGTATTGTTATAGAAAAAATGATACTTTTGCAGCTCTCAAAAAACTCACCTTTATTTCAAAAAGAAAAGCATGAAATTATCAAATTTTAGATTCGATTTACCTGACAATAAGATTGCCAAATTTCCTATAGAAAATAGAGATGAAAGCAAACTTATGGTGCTTGATCGTCAAACACAATCCATTGAACACAAGACATTTAAGGAAATCCTTAATTATGTGAATGAAGGTGATAGCCTTATTCTAAATAATACTAAGGTATTTCCCGCACATTTGCATGGAAATAAAGAGAAGACCGGTGCAATGATAGAAATTTTCCTTTTGAGAGAACTTAATCCTGAACTTAAATATTGGGATGTATTGGTTGAGCCTGCAAGAAAAATACGAGTAGGAAATAAATTATATTTTGGGAACGATGACCTTGTTGCCGAAGTCATTGATAATACAACATCCAGAGGCAGGACTATCCGTTTCATTTTTGACGGTGATAATGAAAAATTCATTTCAGTAGTAAAAAAAATAGGTCTTACACCCATACCTCGATATCTAAATCGTCCTGCTGAAGCGATCGATATGGAAAGATATCAAACCATATTTGCAGAAGTAGAAGGCGCCATCGCACCACCGACTGCCGGGTTGCATTTCAGCAGAGAATTATTGATACGCATGGATATAAAGGGTGTAAATATTGGCAAAATGACACTACATCTTGGTATGGGTTCTTCACGTGAAGTTGAAGTAGAAGATTTGACCAAACACAAAATGGATTCTGAAAACTACATCATTTCTCCCGAGATTGCTAAACTTGTTAACAACACAATGGAAAAGGGCAAACGTGTTTTTGCTGTCGGTTCCAGTGTATTGAGGGCATTAGAGAGTTCTGTTTCTTCTACAAAAACCTTAAATCCCTCTGAAGGCTGGACCGGTAAATTCATTTTCCCTCCTTATGACTTTTCAAATGCCAACGCATTTATTACGAACTTCCATGCACCGCGTACTACCAATTTGATGCTTGTTGCAGCTTTTGCAGGTTATGATTTTATGATGAAAGCATATAAAGAAGCTTTGGAAAAAGACTATCGTTTCCTATGCTATGGCGATGCTATGTTGATTCTATAAGTTTAAGCAAAAACTTTCTCAAATTCTTTTCGCATTATTGATTTTACATCGTCCATCGGAACTTTGTGATTAAGTTCCTTTTCAATGGATGTAACCCCTTTACCTTGAATCCCGCAAGGTACAATAAAGTTAAAAAAATGCAGGTCAGTATTGACATTTAATGCCAAGCCATGCATAGTTATTCCTCTGCTGCATTTTACTCCAATTGCTGCTATCTTTCTTTCCAAGGGTGTATCAACATCGAGCCACACACCGGTAAACCCTTTGGAGCGTATGCCTGTAATACCATAGTGAGCTATCGTTCTGATAATTACCTCTTCTATTGAATTGATATAATCTCTCACCCCCTTTCCCATTGTTTCTATATCAAAATGCGGATAAGCAACCAACTGCTCATAACCATGAAAAGTAACATCTCCGCCCCTTTCCGTATCATATACCGCAACTCCATGTTTATTCAGCCATTCCCGGTTAAAAAGCATATTTTCTTTGTTCGCGCTTTTACCAAAAGTGATTACAGGTTCGTGTTCACAGAAGATGAGACATGAATTAATTGATTTACCGGCTATTTTATCAGCTATATTTTTCTCAAATCTTTCAAGTTGTTTCTTACGGGCTTTGCCATATTCAATGATTCCCCAATCCTCAAAATCAAAAACATTCATGCAGCAAAATTACTACTTTTGAAGACTATAGTGAGACTATCGGAAAACATTAAAATTGCCATTAACTCAATAAGAGGTACTTTGCTGCGAACTATTATTACTGCGGCTATTATTGCCATCGGCATAACTGCTTTGGTCGGAATGCTAACTGCAATTGAGGGATTAGAAATTGCCATTAATAAAAATTTCTCAAGAATGGGAGCAAATACCTTTAGTATTAGAGAGAGAAGCGGTAAAATGGAAGTTTTTGGAACAAGTAAACAAGTCAAATATGAAACAATCAAATACCAACAGACTCAATTATTTAAAAACAAATTTATCTTCCCTTCGCGAGTAGCAATTTCTGCATTTATTAACTTCCAAGGGGTTATCAAATCAAACTATGCAAAAACAAATCCTAATAATCGCATATTGGCTATTGACGAAGACTATATTTCACTCTCCGGCTCTGACATAAAGAAAGGACGAAATTTTTCTTCATTTGAGATTTCAGAAGGCAGTCCGGTTGCAATCATTGGTTATGACATTGCATCTGCCCTATTTCCAAATGGAAATGCTATCGATAGCACTATCAGTTACGGTAGTATAAAATTCAAGGTTATCGGCATATTGGAAAAAAAGGGCGGCAGTATGGGATTTGGCGGAGAAGACAGGATTATGTATATCCCAATCAATCGCGCCCGTTCATTGTACCTGAGTAGCAACACAAACTATGTTATAATGGTTGGAGTTTCAAACGGAGCATTGATGGAACCTGCAATTGAAGAAGCACGAATTACTTTGAGACAAATTCGCAAGTTACATCCGGGAGAGGACGACAATTTTGAAATATCAAAGAGCAATTCGGCAACTGAAAGCCTATTGCAAAATCTAAAGGCACTGACTTTCTCAGCAACCATTATTTCATTAATAACACTTATAGGAGCTGCTATTGGTTTGATGAATATAATGCTGGTTTCTGTTTCTGAAAGAACAAGAGAAATAGGTACAAGAATCGCTTTGGGGGCAAGACGAAGAACAATAATGTCCCAATTTTTGACCGAAGCTATTATTATATGTTTAATTGGAGGATTAGTCGGGATTGTTTTAGGAATTACAATAGGAAATATAGTAGGAATCATGATGTCAACCGGTTTTATCATTCCGTGGGCATGGATTATATTAGCTTTGGCTATCTGTATTATTGTCGGTTTGATCGCAGGAGTTTATCCTGCACGCAAAGCTGCAAAACTCAATCCCATAGATGCTTTGCGTTATGAATAAAATCTTTCAGCTTAAATTTTATACATTTCATAACCAATGTTCATTTGAAAATCAAACAGCTCAAAAAATCTCCAAACAAAAACAGAATAATTGCTACTTTTGCCCAACCAAAAAAAAATAGAAATGAGACAAATCCAATTTAGAGAAGCCTTAAGAGAAGCAATGAGCGAAGAAATGAGAAGAGATGAGAATATATTTCTTATTGGAGAAGAGGTTGCAGAATACAATGGAGCCTACAAAGTAAGTCAAGGAATGCTTGATGAATTTGGGGCAAAAAGAGTAATAGACACTCCAATAGCCGAATTGGGTTTTACCGGAATCTCAATCGGAGCATCAATGGCGGGATTACGCCCCATAGTAGAATTTATGACCTTTAATTTTTCATTGGTAGCTATTGACCAAATTATAAATTCAGCAGCCAAAATGCACAGTATGAGCGGAGGAGAATTTTTCTGCCCTATTGTGTTTAGAGGTCCTACTGCTTCTGCCGGGCAATTAGGAGCACAGCACTCAAATGCCTTTGAAAATTGGTATGCAAATACAGCAGGACTAAAAGTAATAGTCCCGTCCAATCCTTATGATGCTAAAGGATTACTAAAATCCGCGATTAGAGACGACAATCCTGTTGTTTTTATGGAATCTGAACAGATGTACGGGATGAAATGGGATGTTCCCGAAGAAGAATATTTAATAGAAATTGGCAAAGCCAATATTGCAAAAGAAGGTTCTGATGTAACTGTGGTGTCATTTGGCAAAATGATGCACGTTGCACAAGATGCTGCCAATGAATTAGCAAAAAGCGGTGTAGAAGTTGAACTTATTGATCTCAGAACCGTTCGTCCGATTGATTATGATACTGTAATTGAATCTATCAAAAAGACAAACCGTTTGGTAATCGTAGAAGAGGCATGGCCACTTGCTTCAATTTCGAGCGAAGTAGCCTATATGGTTCAGCGAAAAGCTTTTGATTATCTTGATGCACCTATTGTTAGGGTAACAAGCCATGATGTTCCACTACCTTACGCTGCTACATTGGTAGATGCATATTTACCTAATGTCAAACGTATTATTGAGGCTGTTAATCAGGTTACTTATAAAGGCTAAATCTTTTTAAAGAAAGATTTTTTTCTTTTTGAGAAAAAGCTATTTTTGCACCCTCTCAAACCAACCGGTACCATAGCTCAGTTGGTAGAGCAAAGGACTGAAAATCCTTGTGTCACTGGTTCGATTCCAGTTGGTACCACCACTTCAAAAGCCCTGCATTAAAGCGGGGCTTTTTTATTTTATTCAATTTCTGTTTCAATCCAATATAATTCATTACTCTTGCATAGAAATATTTAATCTACGAAAATTATGGAAAACAAAGTACGCATATTATGTCTTGACGGAGGCGGAATCAGAGGTATTATTCCGGCTTCTGTTTTAGAATATGTAGAGAAGAAATTGGCCGAATTCAGCAATAATCCCAATGCGAGAATTGCTGATTATTTTGACATGATAGTAGGCACAAGTACCGGAGGTATTTTGGGGTGTTTTTATCTAATGCCAAACCCAAAAAGATTTGAGCCTGGAAATTCAAGTTCAAAATATCCTGCTTCAGAAGCTCTTAAGCTATACTCAGAAAAAGGGGAAGCAATTTTTAATCAATCCAAAAAAAATGATTGGTTTGGACTTAGACAACTGCTCAATGCCACACAGTTTAAACCTGAAAACATAGAGAGTATTTTTAAAGATAAGTTTGGCGACATTATGTTTGATCAACTCCTGGGGCGATTGATTATCACTACATACGACATGCAATCCCAAAAATCCTTTTTCTTTAATAGCCGCGAAGAAGAAAAGCATAGGGAAGATCGCAAATTTATGGTGCGAGATGTTGCTCGTTCTACTTCTGCTGCACCAACCTATTTTCCACCTGCTATTATTAGAAATTTTGGTAATAATTCCCAAATGGTTAATATTGACGGGGGTGTGTTTGCCAACAACCCAACTATGTGTGCTTATGCTGAAGCGAGAACTACTAATTTTGAAAATATCGGAATAAACAGACCAAGTGCAAAAGATATGCTCATTCTTTCTATCGGCACCGGTTCACAAAAAATGGATTTAAAGAACTTCCAACGTGCAGGAAATTGGGGTGCGCTTAATTGGGCTAAAACTATTCCGGATATTATGATGGATGGCGGTCTTGATACTGTTACCTACCAAGTTGGGTTGCTTTTTGATACTTTAGACGGAGAAAATAAGAAGAATTACAAAAGAGTAGATGTACCAAAACATCTTCGCAGTTTGGAAGGAAATGGTAAACCTCTGTACAATTCTGACATGGCGGATGCATCAAAAGAAAATATTCGCAATCTTCTTATTGCCGGGCAAGAAACCATTAAGGAGGCTAATATTCAGAAAGATAACGAACATTCATTGGATGAGTTTATCAAAAAATTGATCGAGGTAAAACCTATTTCACTGAACAACAATCCTATTTAGATTGGCTGTTATTGTTTTATGAATAACTAAATAAATGAGTAATTTCCATGACTATCTTAGAGATAAGGCGTTAGTGCGTTCTGAGCATTTGGAACAACTTTGTTCTTCTTATTTGAGTAACAGAGTAGTAAAGAAAGGGACTTTTGTATTGATGAAAGGCGAAGTATGTAAGCAAACATTTTTTGTAGAATCCGGTTTACTAAGATTATACTCCATTGATAGTAAAGGGAAAGAACATATTATACAGTTTGCACCCGAGACTTGGTTTGTGAGCGACCGAAGCAGTATTTATTTTGGAAAACCTTCCGAATATTTTATTGATGCCATCGAAGACTCAGAACTTGCCGTTTTAGACAATCATTATATAGACACAGCCATTTCTATCAGCCCGGAATTCAGAACCTATAATGAATATCTCTTGCAGAATCATATAAGACACCTCCACAACAGAGTTAATATGCTTATTGGCGCAGATGCTCAAAGCCGTTATCTTGAATTTATGAGTCTCTATCCTAATATTATTCAGCGTGTACCCCAGTGGATGATTGCTTCTTATTTAGGAATAACTCCCGAAAGTCTGAGTAGGGTCAGAAAAGAATTAACCGAAAATAAAGGTTGATTTGATTTCTTAACATACATCAATGTACATGGATTTTTATGCTCATAGCTTTGCAGCAGTTATTTAATAATCAAATATTTTAAAATTATGAGCAATACAGCAATTCAATCAAAATGGTCTATTGACCCTGTTCACAGTGAAATCGGATTTAGAGTTCGTCACATGGTTGTGAGCAATGTAAAAGGTAAATTTCAAAACTTCAAAGTGGATGTAATCACTCAAGGAAATGATTTTTCAACCGCGCAAGTAAAAGTTGATATTGAAGCCAATTCAGTATTTACGGATAATGAGCAAAGAGATAATCACCTAAGAAGCGCAGATTTTTTTGATGCAGCAAATCACACTCATCTTCATTTTGAGAGCACACAAATCAACAAAATCAGTGAGGAGAATTACAAAATCATTGGTAATTTAACTATCAGAGGTATTCAGAAAGAAGTAATTCTTGATGCAGAGTTTGGAGGCATTGTTAATGATCCTTACGGAAAAGAGAGAGCCGGATTTACTTTGAGCGGAAAAATTAACAGAAAAGACTTTGGTCTTAATTGGAGTGCTGCTTTGGAAGCCGGAGGAATGGTTGTAAGTGATGAAGTAAAATTGAATATTGATGCTGAGATTGTTAAGGCGTAAACGTATATTATCATAACACAATAATAAATTACCAAAACGGGTGCTTATCTTGCGCCCGTTTTTTATAAAAAATCTTAATGAAACACAGAAGTATAGAAATCATTGTAGCGCCACGTGAACCACACTTTGTCGGAGACGGTTTTAGAGTCCACAATTTTATTCCAAGTGGATTTAGACTTGATATGCAACGCATGGATCCTTTTCTTGTATTGGATTATAACTCCGATTTTTATTTTCCACCATCTGAAACCCCTTTGGGAGTAGATGTTCATCCGCACAAAGGATTTGAAACAGTTACAATTGCTTACAAAGGAAGAATCAGACACCATGACAATTCAGGCGGTGGCGGGGTCATTGGTGAAGGTGATGTGCAATGGATGACGGCCGGTTCAGGGATTCTGCATAAAGAGTTTCATGAAGAGACGTTCAGCAAAGAAGGAGGTAATCTTCAAATGGTTCAATTATGGGTCAATCTTTCTTCTGAAAA
>JAGFIU010000046.1 GCA_024103355.1 Bacteroidota bacterium | reverse complement strand
GAATTGGATATTGCATTCAAAAAAACATTTAGCTGGGAGTACGGACCCGATGCACCTACCATGTCCGAATATGATTTTGAGTCTGTTGCACTCCATGAATTGGGTCACGGGCACCAATTAGGCCATGTTATCAATAGCGGAAATGTTATGCACTACGCCATATCCAATGGGGTTACTAGAAGAGATTTACAGAAAAACGATACCGCTTGTGGTAATTATGTAATGCGAAAAAGCACAACCGGTGTTTGCTCCGGAAGTGGTATGACCTTAATCAACCAAGTTGATTGTATGGTTAGAGGACCTTTGATTTTTAGAAGTAAAAAAAGTGGAAAATGGAATGAACTTACAAGTTGGGAATATGGTCCATGGAATGGCTCATATTGGCATGACACCATTATCTTGCCTTCTTTTTATATTGATTCAGTAATCATTAGAAATGGGCACACAATTGAAATAACCGATGACAGAGTTATCACACGAACCACAATCAATAATGGAGGAATTCTCAAATGGTCAAGTGGAAAATTATTCATGGATAATGGGATTAACAGAAACCTAATTATTGAGAATGGCGGAACTTTTATTCAAACAAATGACAGTACTATAGAAAGAAAGGCCATGAGTAATATCAAGATGGATGAACAAAGTAAATTAATAACCAGTAATAAAGACGGTTTAGCCGGGATTGGGTCTGTTTACTTTATTTCACCTTATCAACAATCCTTTATATTCAACAAAAGCGGGTCTCAAAATGCAGGTTCAGGCCTCCCCTCTACTTGCAAAGACTTTGAAGTTGATAACGGCACTGTTCTGAGTTTACAAAAATCAATTGATATCATCGGTACATTAAAAATTACTAATGGAATAATTAAACCGGGTGCATATTCACTTTCAATCGGTAATTCTACGACAGATAAAGGAAGTTTGAGTTATACCACTGGATATATTGAAGGAACTTTAACACGTTGGTTTGATGGCACAAACTCAGGCAGTTCATCAGGGTTATTTCCATTGGGTGAAAATAATGAGAAAAAGTTTGTTACAGTAGAGTATTCATCAGCACCAACATCCGGTGGAACATTGACTGCTACTTTTGAAAAGACCTCTATGGGCGGTTCAGGATTGCCTATAGCTGTATCTGCTGTAGGTACATGCTCCGGCTATAATATATCAAATACTGCAGATGCATATTGGAGAATCGATGATGGAAACGGACTTACTGGCGGAACTTATGATATCAGTATTGAGGCAGAAGGATTTGATGGAATTACGGATTTGTGTGAACTGGCACTTCTGAAAAGAAGCGGAATGGGAAGTTGGGGTTTAGCCGGAACCCCGGTTCAGACAGGAGGAACTCTATTAAAACCTATTGTGAAAGTTACTGGAGCAACAGGATGGAGCAATTTTGGTTTTGGAGGCGGGTCACCAAATCCTCTCCCTATTACCCTCTCCTATTTCAACGCAAAGCTGAATAATGATGAAAGCGTTGTTCACCTATCATGGACAACAGTCTCTGAAATAAACAACGATTATTTTGAAGTTCAAAAAAGTATAGATGGAATTACATGGAACACCATTTCTATCATTGATGGAGCAGGCAATTCTCAACAAGAAAATCAATATTCAACTATAGATAAATATCCGAATGAAGGTATAAACTATTATCGCCTCAAACAAGTTGATTTTAACGGAGAATATACCCTTAGCTCTATAAGTAATGTCATTCTTTCACGAAAAACAGATTTTAATGCCATCAAAATATTCCCCAATCCTACTCAGGGGGTGGTGAACATAACCAACCTACAAGCAGATCATTCTTCTATTGTAGTCATGACAATAGAAGGAAAAATTGTGAATGAATACCAAACAGAATTAAATAGTTATAACCTTGATATTCATTCACTTCCTCGAGGAATATATTTTATTAAAATCAACTCAGGTGGTCAACAGTATTTTGAAAAGTTGATTAAAGAGTAGCAACACTATAGGAATTGGTTAATGAGTCACCGGAGTAGCAACATCAATCATTTAATTGCATTAGGATTTTCTTTTGTTAACAAAAATGAATTAATAAACGTATAATATTCAAAGTGGAGCTGGCGGGAGTCGAACCCGCGTCCGGAGAAGAAACTGAATGACGCTTTCTACATGTTTATCGGCACATTATTGTCGGGAATAACAAGGTTTGCCGAAGACCTTAGTTTTTCCTTATTCTGCAAAATAATTTACTGCTTAGCAGAAAATAGGCAATAAATACCTGAGCAATTTTGATTGTCTGAAAGAGGACGGCTCAGGCAGGGTACCTCTCCCGACAACTAGTGCTAATTAAACTAAATTAGGCAGCTAGGGCGTAGTTAGTTTCGCCATTTATGTTTTTAGGTCTCCAGATTTAAGAGCTGCATACCCAAGGCTCTACATGCTTACATCTCAATTGTAATCCCGTCAATACCGGTCAGCCCCATAGTCTTTAATTGAGCAATGCAAAGATACTGCTTTTTTAGATTTTATTTAGCCTGACAGCCAATATAATAAAGTGTTGCAGGACTTTAAGACATTTTAATCTTCTTGGCAATATTTTGTATAAAGTAAAATCCCTTCTTCTTCTCCTAACAACCTTGCTTGTTGCCAATCGAAACAAGCTTCTTCTTTTTTGTTCTGGTTAAAACGCGCTACTCCACGCATAACCAATATCCATCCTGTATTTTTTGATGTTTTCAATGCGGTTGTATAAGATTCTTCTGCTTCTGAATCTCGTTTGAGTTTAATCAAACAATTCCCTTTTTCAAAGTACCAATTTCCATTATCAGGTTGCAAATCAATAAGCTGATTGTAATTTATGAGGGCATCCTCGTACTTTTTCAGATTAAAATTACAAAGCGATATTATGCTAATTGCGTCCACTTCATTAGGATGTTTTTGGATGTATGTATAAATATCATCATAAGCATCTTTATACAATTCCATTTCCACCCTGACACGCGCCCTTTCTAAGTAGGCTTCATCAAAAGACGGAGATTCTATGATTGCTTGAGATAGAAGATATTCTGCCATAGAGTTGGTACCTAATTTATAATAACACACTCCTTGATTTTTGAGGGCGATTGCTTTGCGTGTTAATCCGGCATTTATAGCCCTTTGGTTGGCAGCAATAGCTCGCGAATACTCACCTTGTTTGAATAACAAATCAGAAAGCGCTAAATAACCTAATGTATCGTCAGGATGCATTTGAGTATATATCTCCATATCAGCTAGAGCTAATACCGGATTATCCATAGCATCATACACCAATCCACGGTTATAATAAGCATCGGCAATTGTACTATCAATGGAGATTGCTTTGTTATAATCAACCAATGCAGAACCATATCTTTTTAATGCGGAATTACACACACCTCTGTTGTAATAGGCTATCGCATTCATATCATTGAGCATTAAAGCACTGTCGTAATATAAAATTGCAGTGGCAAAATTTCCTTCTTCTTCACTGTCCAACCCTCTATCTATATAGAAGTCTTCTGTTTGGGCTTGTGCAAAAGGAAATAGCAAAATCAGTCCTATAGTTAATAATATAAACTTTCTCAGCTTTTTCATTTTTTTAAATTTATAGCATACATTGTACCATACGCACGTGAAACTAAAACTTCATCTTTGTTTTCTCTATAATTTATAATATCCGCTTCACAGTAATATAGTTTATTGCCGGCCTTAATAACACTGCCACGCGCAACCAATTTCCCGTCAATTGAAGGATTCAGATATGCAATATCAAGTTTTGAAGTTACCATTCCCATCCCTTTTTCCACCAAAGAGAATGCAGCAAAACCCATTGCCACATCAGCCAAAGTTGCAATTACTCCTCCGTGTGTAATTCCGTCTTGCTGATTGTGAATCTGTTGGAGTATTACCTCTGCACTAACATAACCGGCTTCTATTTCTGTCAGTTTCATGTTATTGTGTTTCATAAAAAATTGTCCTTTGAATTTTTCATTAATCAGTTCTCTAAAATCAGGATTTTTAGGGTTAAACTTATGCATTAGGGTCATCTTATTTGAACTGCAAAGGTAAGTTTTAGGATTGTTAAAAAACAATTCAGCACAAATGTCTACCTTATTTTAAACTGACATTTGTGCTGTAATAGCGAAAGAATAAAGAATGATTCTTATTCTCTGTTAATCAACAACTTCATTACAAATTGGCTGTTTTCATTAGTCATATTTACAAAATAAATACCTTCCTCAAGATCAACAATGCTAATATTCATCGGGGATGACAAATTCTTAAACTTTTTTACTACCCTACCTTGAACATTGGAAATAGTGATGCATGAATTTGATGGGATATTGGATATTGTTAAAATTTCACAAGCAGGATTGGGGTAGATATTAGCAGTTCTAAAATCTAAAGTGTTGAAAATTGAGGTATTATTATCATCGTCACCATTACCTCCTGAAGTTTTATGTGTCAAACGGGCTGTATAAATGCTTTGTAATGAATTTGTTGTCAAAGAGGTGTCATCCAACGAAATATCAGCATTAAAGCTACCGGAAATAAAAATTGAACTGTCTGAAAAGACTTTAAGCCCGTTCAAATAGTCTGCTTTTGAAGAACCTTTGGTATAAATCCAATCTTCTTGCCCGGAGCTATTCATTTTTGCAACAAAAAAATCAAAATCTCCGTTAGTAGTGATAGTATCAGTTCCAAATATATAGGAGTTGTTGAAAATTCCTCCAATATATACATTGTTATCGTTGTCTAAAGAGACTACAGAAGATTGCGACTCTCCTTGATTTCCAAATAATTTATACCATAATACAGAGCCACTACCAGAGTACTTTATAAGATAAGTATCAAAACTGCCCTGCGCGGTTTCTTCTAAATTTGAAAAGACTGCCTTGCCGCTATACTTACCTGTCAGATAAGCGTTTCCACTATTATCAGCAGTAACCGCATATCCATAATTTTCAAAGTCACTTTCAATACCTTTTACCCACTGACATACTCCCAAATTGTTATATTTTGCAATAAAAGAAGTATTATATCCTGACTGATTATAAACAAACAAAGAACCATCTTCTGCAAACCAAGCGTCTTCGGAAACATAGCCGGCAACGAAAATCTCACCGACATTACTAACGGCAATATTGTAACCATAGTCTCTTCCATCACCACCACCTTGTGTTACCCATAAAAAGTCACCGTTATTATTAAGTTTGGCAACAAAAATATTCTCTTGCTGATTGGAACCTCCCATAGTGTTATCTTGAACATTAAGTGAAAGGCTGCCAAAATCTGCAATGAGTCTGAAATAACCGGAAATATAGATATTGCCGTTATTATCAACAGCAATTCCATAGGCTTCATCATCCAATGAACCACCTGCTTTTTTTGCCCATTTAAAATTCCCGTCAGTATCCAATTTTGTGACAAATATGTCAGACTTATTGGATGCAATAAGTGTATCGTTGCCAAAATCAACTAATAGAGTAATAGAACCTGTAACATAAACGTTCCCTAAATTATCAGTAGCAATGGCGTTTGCTCTGTCCTGATTGGTACTTCCTGCCCTTACTGCCCAGACATATTCTCCTTTTGAATTAAGTTTGGCTACAAAAACATCATTTGCTCCTTTAGAGGTTAATGCAATTGTTCCGAAATTTACAGAACCACTAAAATATCCTGTAATGTAAGAATTTCCATTATTGTCCAATGCAATCCCGGTGTTTGAAATTCCACTTCCATTTTTGCTTTGTGATGCCCATAATACATGAGGTACTTGTGCAAATGAGGAAAGATTAAATACAAATATTGTAATGAATGTAAAATATTTTTTCATGTGAGCAAAACTATGATATTCAGTAGTCTTCTCAATACAAGTTTTCCTCAGTATGAATTTGAAGAATAAAGAATTTTCTTATCAAGGAAATAGGGGGTATTCTTATGAGTGATTATTTATTCATCAACTCAATGCTTCTATTGACAAAGTTTGCCATTTTTTCACCTTTAAGAAGATTTTTGCTGAGCAAAGCCAAATCCAACAATTGCCCAACCAAATCTTTTTTAATTTCATCATTCGAGCCCAGAATATTTTTCATTACAGGATGATTCACATTCACTTTAACTTTGTATTGAGTACCCATTGCTGCAGTACCAAACATTGCTGACTGATTTGCATACATCTCTCTAAATCTGCGATCAAACTCCCCTTCTGTTATTACCACAGGTGATTCACTCGCACTCATGGGGGTTGTTTCTACCTCAAAACCTGTTTCTGCTTGGGATGTAAAAAGTTCTTTGAGTTTTTCCTCGTCTTCTTTGCTACAAACAGATTCAATATTAACTCCTTTGTCCACTAATTTATCCAAAGTATCAGAATCAACTCTTCGGCAAACCAAATTTTCATTCTTTTCTTCCAATTTACCTATAAAATAAGAATCAACCGGACCATCCAACTCAATTACTATATAACCATTGTCTTTTGCTTGCTTAACATACAAAGCCTGCTCTTTGCTGTCTGTTGAATACAACAATACCGTCTTTTTGTCTTTGTTAGTCTGTATTTCTTTTGCTTTATTCTCGAACTCTTCAATGGTCATAAAATTACTGTCAACATCCTTCAATAAACAGAAGTCTTTGGCTTTATCATAAAACTTTTCATCACTCACCATACCATATTTTACAAATAATCCAAGGTTTTCCCATTTTGTTTCAAAATCCTTTCTATCGTTTTTAAACAATTCAGTCAACTTATCCGCAACCTTCTTGGATATGTAACTGGTGATTTTCTTAACATTACCATCGCTTTGCAAAGCACTTCGAGAAACATTCAATGGAATATCCGGTGAGTCTATGATACCTTGTAATAATACCAAATAATCAGGTAAAATGTCTTTCACATTATCGGTAACAAAAACCTGATTACTGTATAACTGAACCTTATGTCTTTCAGGCTCAAAACGGTTGCTGATTTTGGGAAAATACAATATCCCGGTAAGATTAAAGGGGTAATCAACGTTTAGGTGAATATGAAAAAGAGACTCCGGTTCAAAAGGGTATAGTGTTTTATATAAATCTTGATAATCATCTTCTTTTAATTCTTGTGGTTTCTTTGTCCAAATCGGTTCTTTTTCATTGATAATTTTATCTTCAAACTTGATTTTTACGGGCAAGAAGCGACAATATTTGTCAAGGATATTTTTGATTCTGAAGGAGTCATTAAACTCAAGACTGTCATCGTTCAAATGCAATATAATTTCCGTACCCCTTTCTGCCTTAGTCCCCTCTCCCATTTTTATATCAGTATTTCCTTCGCAAACCCAATATGCAGGTTTTGCGTCATCGCTTCTTGATAATGAATAAATTTCAACCTTATTAGCAACCATAAACGCAGAATAAAACCCGAGTCCAAAATGTCCAATCACTGCGGTGTCAGTTTTATCCTTGTATTGTTGCAAAAACTCTTCAGCACCGGAAAAAGCAAGTTGGTTGATATACTTTTCGATTTCTTCTTGAGTTAAACCGATACCCTTGTCAATAATAGAGAGTGTTTTTGCCTCTTTATCAAGCTTTACTTCAATAGTTAAATCACCCAACTCTCCTTTATATTCACCTATTGAGGACAAGGCTTTTAGTTTTTGTGTGGCATCAACAGCGTTTGAAATAAGTTCTCTTAAAAATACTTCGTGGTCGGTATAAAGGAACTTTTTGATAATAGGAAAAATATTTTCAGTATGAACTGAAATCTTTCTGCTTTTCATTTTACTCATAATATTTGGCTATTTGTTTTTGACCTGACAAATAAAATGCCCGACAAGATTTATGAAAAATTGACAGACAATAAATGAAGATATGTCAGACAAAATCTATCTTTGCGCCACATTGATTCAACAGCAATAAAATGATTTTTCAAAAATTCATGTCCTATATTCTGTTCAAGAAAGAGAGAATAAACGGTCAAAGGCCCAATTTCAACTTGCGCGCCATGCATAGTATAAACAAGATCAGTATTTTAATGTTTATTCTTGGCATACTTTTTCTTATTCTCAAATTAATTCGTAACTAAATCAAAATAATAAACACATGGACTTTACTTTCGGCTCATTTATCCTAATGATTGCAATTACTGTATTCAGTTTAATTGTAGGTCAAACACTAAAATCAAAATTTAAGAAGTATTCAAAAATGCAACTTCGCAACAACCTTACAGGCAAAGAAGTGGCAGAAATGATGCTTCGCGACAATGGTATTACAGACGTACAGGTAATACAAGTAAGCGGTCAATTAACAGACCATTATAATCCCGCAAACAAAACTGTTAACCTAAGTGAATCCGTTTATTATGAAAGGAATGCTGCATCTGCCGCAGTTGCTGCGCACGAATGTGGTCATGCGGTGCAACATGCACAAGCCTACAAGTGGTTAACAATGCGTTCTAAATTAGTACCTGCAGTTCAGATTTCAAGTCAGTTGATGCCTTTTGTACTAATAGGAGGAATTTTATTGATAAACACCTTCCCTGCCTTACTATTGTTTGGTATTGTTTTGTTTGCCGGTACAACACTTTTTAGTTTTGTTACCCTTCCCGTTGAATTTGATGCATCTGCCAGGGCTTTGAAATGGATGGAAAGCAAAAATATTGTTACCTCACAAGAACAAACTTACGCTAAAGATGCTTTGAGATGGGCTGCTATGACATACGTTGTTGCTGCAATAGGTTCATTGGCTACATTGTTATATTATGTTTCAATTTTCCTTAACAGAAGATAGTCCCCTTTTGCTCCTATTAAGAAAACTCATATTATCAACTTTTATACTTGTAGTTTGTTTTGAAGCAAATTCACAGGAAATCATTCATTTAGAACTCAACCAAAGAGCCACAGACGACCAATTCAGAAAAACTCAAGCGATTATTCCTGTTTTCAACTACACGGGACAGCCTTTTGAAGGTGTTTCTGAGTTTGGTATCAAAACTCCTAAAAATCATAAGCCTGAGACTTTTAGTGTAAAATTCCCTGATATGCAAGGGATGAAAGATACCGCTTTTACTTTCCTCTTCTTTGGAGCTAATGAGACCAATAAACCGGTCGGCTATGTCTTTTGTTTGTTAGGCAACAACAATCGTATGCGTGGTGATACCTATATCTGGATTGATCGCAATATGAACTTAGACTTGTCCGATGACGGGCCTCCTGATACCTTCAGCAACCTCTTTGATGTTTATCATAACATAAGACTCTACAACCCCAAAGTTAAAGATTCTTATCACGAATTACAGATTTCAAGATTTGAGTTTGACAAAAGTATTCAATACAAAAAGTTGCTTAATGAGCATTATAAGAAAAATAGCGGTAGTAAAGAATTTGCCGGTGCAGATTTCTCATTCAGAGAACAAAGAATAACCATTCATTCTGCAAATTATAAACAAGGAAACGACTCATTTATAATTGCGCTTAAGGATTTTAATTGTAACGGACTATATAATGACAAGGGTTACGACCAGATTTTATTAGGTGATTATAATGCAAAAGAACTCGGAAATGTAATTTTTGAAATGGATGGCAAGGTCATTAGTTTTGAATGGAATCAAAAGAAATATATTGTTACTAAAATTGATGCATCCGGAAAGTATATAGAGTTTTATCATGATTTAAAATCTCAACCCGATAGGCAGTTAAAGTACGGAAAGAAAATACCCAAATTTAAAGTTGAATTTGCAGATAATTCTATTAAACCTAAGAAGATAAGGAAGTTTAGACGCAAACCGGTCTATATTATGTTTTGGAATTTTGAAAGCCCCACTTTTGCTCAAGACACAACAAATCTCGGAATTATACAGCGTGAATTTGGAAATAAAATTCATATCATAACCCTGAATTATGGAGAACCTCCCAAGAAAGTTTTAGGTTGGTCACTACGAAATAATATTCAATATAATGTAGGGATTGCAAATCAGAAACTACTTGACAAGTATTATGTAGAGGTGCTTCCAACCAGTTTTTTTACAAATAAAAGACAACGGTTGTGCGAAATTAATTTAACTTCGCAGGAACTTTTAGAACGACTTAGAAATCAATATCAATAAATAACCTTATGACAGAAGAGACAAACAAACAAAGCAATTCAAAAAACAAGATAGTAATTATCTTGTTGATTATTTTATTATTAGGTTCCGGTGGGCTAAGTTACTGGCAATTCTCTGAATACAAGAAATTGGAAAAACAGCTAACAGAAACACAAGACAATCTCAAAACAACACTAACTGCCAAGGATAGTTTGGAACTTAACTTAAATGAATTAGAGAAAAAACTTGTTTCGATTGAATCCGAAAGAGCCGAATTAGCAGACTATGCAGGAACCCTTGAAACAGACGTAGAAAATCTTAAAAAGACCATCGCAAATTTGCGTGCAAGATTAGCAAAAGCCTCTCCTGAAGAGATAGCAAGACTTAAAAAGGAAGTAGAAGCGGCCACCATAAAAGCAAATGACTATCAAGCAGAAATTGAAAAGTTGAAAGCAGAAAATGAGGAGTTGAGAAAAAAGGGAGAAGAACTAACTGAACAAAATGTGACACTCTCAAATATCAATCAGACATTAGATGCTAAGGTGCAAAAAGCATCTGCTGCACAATATGCTCCAATCAAGCTTACTTTAGGTAGAATGAAAAGAAAAGGATTCAAAGAAGAAACTAAAGTTAGAAAAGTTGAGGAAATTCATGTCGATATTAACGTTATCGAGAATCCGATTGTAAATTCTCCCTCAGACCAAGTAATAATAATTAGAATCATTGATCCTGATAAGACCGTACTTTCAAAAGTTGAAAACAATAAAACACTGGTTAATAAATCAGATGTATATACAATTAAGAACACATTCAGTTTTGATGGTAAAGCTAAGAATATCAACTTGGTTTATACCCCGGAAGCAAAACTTAAAAAAGGTGCTTATAAAGTCGAATTTTGGGCGAATGGTGAACTTAAGCAGACAGGTTCTTTTGAGTTAGAGTAGTTAATGCGCTTTGAATAAAATTCAGAAACTATTTTTTTATTATCCTATTAAGATTCTGAGCCTGCTTCCATTGCAGGCTCTTTATTTTATTACCTATCCCTTTTATTGGCTTCTTTTTTATTGTTTGAAATACCGAAGAAAAGTCACAAGACAAAATCTTTTAAATTCCTTTCCCAATAAGTCAAAAAATGAAATCAAAGAAATAGAAAAGAAGTACTACAAGCACCTGAGTAGATTATTCGCTGAATTTATTAAAGGTATTTCAATAGGAGAAAATGAACTCAAAAGAAGAGTGATTCTCCACAACCGCGAAGTATTACAGAATATATATAATAACCATGGTGCTTCAATCGTGTTATTAGGGCATTATGGTAATTGGGAACTCATTGCCCAAGCAGCTGAGTTAATTGCTCCACATCATTTCTGTATCGTTTATAAACCTTTACACAATTATTTCTTTAATGACTTAATATATAAATCACGAACAAAATTTGGAGCAGAAACTATTCCCATGGAAGCAACTTATGACAAAATCAAAAATTCACAAAAGGAAAAAGTGTTATTTACACTTGTTGCCGATCAAAGTCCTTCAAATTTAAAAAATGTACGCTGGATAAATTTTCTCAATCAAAAAACTGCCTTTATGTCAGGGGCGGAATTATTACACAAAAGACTCGATATACCTATTTGTTATTTATCTGTAAAATCTTCAAAATCAGGTTATTACGACTTATACCCTAAAGTAATTATTGAATCAAAGTTAAATAATAGCAATATTGATATCATCGCTTTATATGCAGAAATGCTACAGAACGATATCGAAGAAAAGCCTGAACTATGGCTCTGGTCACACAAACGATGGAAACATAAGCACCAAAAAACCGATTAATATACCAACGTCTTTATAACACTATTAATGTCACATCATACTCATTATCTGCTATTTACACTCTATACATTAAAGTTTTACTTAAATCAGTATAATGAAATTTTAGCTTTCATACAATGGGATTTGTAAATTCAACATCATATTGTATGTTTGCGATATGGCAAAATCAAAAACAACCCTCTTTCCTAAAACCGATATTGACCTGGCAGAAATTGCTAAATCATTAGCTCACCCGGCAAGGGTTCAAATTCTGAAAATTTTATTAAATAAAAGCCCCCAAAACTGTGCTTCCATAGTTGAACAACTACCGCTTGCACAAGCAACAGTTTCGCAACACTTAGCAGAATTAAAACATTCAGGACTTCTGATTGATAAAAAAAGCAGCAATATGATTCTTTACTCTGTAAATAATGAAAGAATCGCTTCCGCAGGTAATCAGTTTATTGAACTTTTTTTAGGGCATTCAAAAAATTCAAAACAGCAGAAATTGCTCTAAGTATGAACTTGCTTTATATCATCGAGCAAATTCATCTCTGTTCTGTAATGTTCAGTCATAAGCATCTTAAATAGTTTGATTTTGTTTGACAACTCGTCACTATTAGTTTGAATTTTACTATCTCCTGCTCTCAACTTCTCACCCAGACCTAATAATAGCCAGTCAGGTGAAATATTAGGAAACGCCTTTAAAATGCTTAGAATCAATTCTAAACTGGGGTTATTCCTGCCTGAACTAATATGAGAAAGGGTTGCAGCAGATATATTTAACTTTTCAGACATCGCCTTCTTGTCAAGTCCAAAATCTGACATTAGCTCGTTTATTCTTTCTACAATCTCTTTCATTTAACAATGTAAATTAACATTATACAAAAGTAAATTTAATGAATTTACAAATGTAATTACCGTTAATTACTTATAGTCAACTTATGAACATGACTTTGCAGCCAAATATTAATCATAAATTTGCGAGACTATGTTGTTTAAGAATCTGGCAGCATCCGAACAAATAATAGAAAAACTAAATGATCTAAGCAAATCAGGGAAAATTCCCCATGCTATTTTATTTTCGTCACACGAAGGTGCCGGAAATTTAGCCGTTGCTTTGGCTTTTGCTCAATACCTTCTTTGCGATAATCCTACAGAAACTGATTCTTGTGGAGTTTGTCCAAATTGTATTAAAGCAAACTCTTTTATGCACCCTGATATCTTCTTCTCCTTTCCTTTTATTAGTTCCAAAGACAAAGGGTTATCAACTTTTTTTATTGAAGAATGGAGAAAAATGCTCAGTCAATCTTTGTACCCATCGGTGCGCGACTGGCAGGAATATTTAGATAGCAACAACAAACAGTTAAATATCTATACCTCTGAAATTAGGGACATCGGCAAACGTTTGAGTCTTAAATCATATTCAGGAAAAAAGAAAATCTTAGTAATGTGGCTACCGGAATTTCTTGGTAAAGAGGGGAATATTTTACTCAAGCTTATTGAAGAACCTCCTGATAATACATTGTTTTTTTTAGTAACTGAAAATGAAAAATCAATACTAACAACTATTATTTCGAGAACTCAGAGAATATATATATCTAAACCCAACACCGGTGAAATCGCTAAGTATTTATTGTCAATTGACAATGAACTTAAACAAGAGCGAGCCGATTCAATCGCTATCGCATCAAAAGGAAATGTAAACTCTGCAATAGCCATGCTACGTGATGCTCAAGAACCATTTTTTGATATTTATAGACATTGGTTATTAGCCTGCTACAAGGGAAAATACTCCGAAATTATTGATAGCATTGAACCAATTCATAAAGGTGGTCGCGATTCTGTAGTAAATTTTCTCAATTATGGTTTAGAGTTAATGAGAGATGTCTTTATTTATACACACAATAGCCTTACTGATGAAGTACCGGAAAAAGAATCCGAATTTTTATCTAATTTTGCAAAGGTCATGGCGGGGCGTTCTTATGAAGATATCTATAAATTGTTTAATGAAACAATTTATGGTGTAGAACGAAACGGGAATATTAAATTACTTCTCGTGACCCTATCAATGGAACTTAACAAGATTTTTAAAGGCAAAAGAATAAATAAATCAGTATATGGGATGTAGTAATTGTGGAAGTGGAACTATAAATGGAAATAAACCGGCAGGTTGTAAAAATAACGGGAATTGTGGGACTACGGGTTGTAATAAATTGAATACTTACGATTGGCTTAGTCATATAGAAAGGCCGGTTAATTACAAGCCATTTAATATTGTCGAAATTAGATTCAAAGGAGGCAGAAAAGAATACTTTAAAAACTCAAACAATATCAAATTGAGCGTTGGAACCCTTGTAGTTGTGGATGCAGAAACAGGATATGATGCAGGAGAAGTACTTTTAACAGATGAATTAGTAAGATTACAACTCAATAAAAGAGGCATTACTTCTGAACAGGTTGACAAAAAAATTCAGCGAATCTGCAATGAATCTGACCTTGAAAAATATTATAAAGCAAAAGAAAAAGAAGCATCTACCCTCACTCGAGCAAGAACTATCGCACTTGAAATGGGGCTATCTATGAAACTTAGTGATATTGATTTTCAGGGTGATAATAGAAAAGTTACGTTTTACTATACAGCAGAAACAAGGGTTGATTTTAGAGAGTTAATTAAAGTATATGCAGAGGAGTTTAAGGTTAAAATAGAAATGCGACAAATAGGATTTAGAAATGAAGCTGCTCGGCTTGGTGGAATTGGTTCTTGTGGCAGAGAATTATGTTGTAGTACTTGGTTAAGTGATTTTAAACAAGTCAGCCTAAATGCTGCAAGAACTCAAAATCTTTCAATCAATATGTTGAAACTCAGCGGTGTTTGCGGGAAACTAAAATGCTGCTTAAATTTTGAGTTGGACACCTATATGGATGCATTAAAGCATTTTCCAAAAACTAAAAACCTAACATTAGTAGCCGAAAACGGAGAAGCTCATTTACAAAAAATTGATATTCTAAAAAGCCTCATGTGGTTTCAAGTTGGTGAAGATTCAAATTGGGTTCCACTTAGAACAGACATTGTTAAACAGTATATGAAACTCAACGAGAGTGGACAAAAAGCGCCAATATTAAATGCTCCTAAAACCGAAAACTCTTCAACCCCTACTGCAATTAGAGAGAAGACAGACTTTATGAGCTCAGATGATTTATTGAGTTCAGATTTGGTAGGTTTGGATAAGAAAACTAAACAAAGTCAAGGTAATAAGAATAATAAAAAACACAAGCACAAGAAACAAAAAAGGGATAATTAAATTATCCCTTTTTTGTTTCAAATTATTGATGCAAATTTCTATTTGCTAAAGTTAGGAGAAACAACCTGCTCCTTTGTTCCAAGACTGTAATCATAAAATCCCCTACCGGATTTAACTCCTAAATCACCGGCTGTTACCATATTTACCAATAAAGGACATGGAGCATACTTAGGATTGCCAAACCCTTCGTACAGCACATTTAATATTGCAAAACACACATCAAGTCCAATAAAATCAGCTAACTGTAAAGGTCCCATGGGATGAGCCATTCCGAGCTTCATAACAGTATCAATTTCTGTAACACCTGATACACCTTCATGCAAACTGATAATAGCTTCATTAATCATAGGCATCAAGATCCTATTGGCCACAAACCCGGGATAATCATTAACCAATGTGGGAACTTTGCCCAAACCCGAGGACATTTTAATGATAGTGTCAGTCACTTCTTTTGAAGTTTTGAAACCGTTGATTACTTCTACAAGTTTCATAACCGGCACAGGATTCATAAAGTGCATACCTATTACTTTTTCAGGTCTGGAAGTTACAGAAGCAATTTTGGTAATCGAAATGGAAGAAGTATTGCTGGCAAGAATAGCATGAGCGGGAGCATATTTGTCCATATCTCTGAAAATCTGAAATTTAATTTCTTGATTTTCTGTTGCAGCTTCAACAACCAAATCAGCATTGCTAATTCCTGATTGCAAGGAAGTCATGAGTGTTAGATTTGATAAACAATGCGTTTTCTGTTCTTCTGTAATAATACCCTTTTGAACTTGACGATCTAAATTTTTGGTAATGGTTGCAAGTGCTTTATCAAGTGCTTCTTGTTTAATATCAATCAGATTTACATTAAAGTTATTAAGTGCGAAAACGTGAGCTATACCATTTCCCATGGTTCCGCTTCCTATTACTGCTATATTTTTCATGTTGCAAATTAAAGAAATAGAAAACTGTTTTCTAAACAGAATTTCTATTTTTGCCGATATATAAAACTGTTATGGGCTTATTTTCAAAGAAATCAATCGGTTCGTTATTAGATGAATCATTAGAATCAGGTCAAGGATTAAAACGAACACTAAACTCAACCGCATTAGTAGGTTTAGGTATTGGAGCAATTATTGGTGCCGGTTTATTTTCTATTACAGGGATAGCAGCCGCAAATTATGCAGGCCCCGGAATTATGATATCATTTGTTATAGCTGCAATCGGTTGTGGACTTGCTGCATTATGCTATGCCGAATTTGCCTCTATGATACCAGTTGCAGGAAGTGCTTATACATATTCTTACGCAACAATGGGAGAATTTATTGCTTGGATTATTGGTTGGGATTTAGTTTTAGAATATGCAATTGGTGCTGCAACAGTTGCATCAAGTTGGAGTGGCTATCTCAATAAGTTATTTGAACATTTTGGGGTCGCATTACCTGAAATGCTGCTAAAAACTCCTTTTGATGGTGGCATAATTAACCTCCCTGCTGTGTTTATTGTTTTTGTGATGTCTTTTGTATTAATCAGAGGAACAAGTGAATCTGCTTGGGTTAATGCACTCATTGTTATATTGAAAGTGAGTATTGTTATAGTTTTCATCTTTATCGGATTTAATTATATAAGACCGGAAAATCTCAAGCCTCTTATACCGGAGAATCAAGGAACATTTGGTGCTTTTGGCTGGTCTGGTGTGATACGAGCAGCAGCAATTGTCTTTTTTGCCTACATTGGATTTGATGCTGTTTCTACTGCTGCACAGGAAACTAAAGACCCCAAGCGGTCTATGCCTATTGGAATTTTAGGCTCACTGATTATATGCACAGTGCTCTATATTTTGTTTGCTTATGTTATGACAGGAGTTGCACATTATACAGAGTTTGGCGGTGGCGGGCTTGCACCTATTGCAACTGCAATTAACTGGATGGGGCCTGTCATAGATGGAACTCCTCACCCAGATTTTCCATGGTTAAATACGGCTATTATTATTGCTATCCTTTTAGGCTATGCTTCTGTTATTTTAGTTATGTTATTAGGTCAAAGCAGGGTTTTCTACTCAATGAGCAAAGACGGATTATTACCAAAAATCTTTTCTGAAGTTCACACCAAGCATCGCACCCCCTATAAATCAAACTTGTTGTTTATGTTGTTTGTCAGTTTGTTTGGAGCGTTTGTACCTGGACGTGTGGTAGGAGAAATGACCAGCATCGGAACTCTATTTGCATTTATCCTTGTATGTGCCGGAGTTTTGGTTCTAAGGTACAAAATGAAAGATGCGCCAAGGGCTTTCCGGGTACCACTGGTTCCCTATATCCCCATTCTTGGAATTGTCGTATGTCTTGGCATGATGGTCTTCTTGCCCTTTGATACTTGGATTCGATTATTGGTATGGATGCTAATAGGCTTGAACATTTATGCTGTATATGGAAACAAAAAAAGTCTTCTTAGTGATGGGAAAAAACATCCGAAAGAGAAAGCTATAATCTGTGTGACTGGTATTATTTTTTCAATTTTACTAATTTGCCTTGCTTTAGCACATCATTACACCACAGTAGAAACCGAACGGGATCACGCATTCTTCTATTTTTCAATGGTTTTTGGTTCGCTTGAGTTCTTCTATTTTTCAAGCAAATATTTTAAAGACCAGAATTTAGGTACTGCATCATAAATGCATAATAGCACAAGCACTATACAAAAAAAGCAGTCAATAATGACTGCTTTTTTTTGAGGTCGGAACCGGATTCGAACCGGTGTAAAGGGTTTTGCAGACCCGTGCCTAGCCACTCGGCCATCCGACCTTTAATTTTAGGGACTGCAAAAATAATGTTTTACTTCCTTTTATTCCAAATTGTTTTGAATTAATATTTTCATTGCAATTTTCAACCCTTCTAATCATATGATTATTTATAGACTTTAATGTTTTCAACCAATGTGAACATTTTTTTACGTCCAAATCATTTGATAAACTTTGTTTTGTAATCGTGAAAGTGAGGAATGAACTTAAATGGTCTGTATTCATGCTTTTGATCCTCTTTCCATTATTGGCATGGGTACTATTAAGTGATGAAAGAAGTAATGGCAACAAGATAGTAGTAGAACAAACCGGTGATACAAGTATTGTTATACAAGACACCTTGGTTATGCTAGACGAGGACCCAGAACCGCTTCCTGAAATGATGCCGGATGGGAGATTTCCTCAAAACTATTTTAAACTCCCTGTAAACTATGATGCATTTATTGTTGGAACTTTTGGAGAGCTTAGGTCTAATCATTTTCATACGGGAGTTGATATTAGAACCGGAGGAATTGAAGGAAAAGAAGTATTTGCCTCTGCAGATGGGTATGTAAGTCGAATAAATGTGTCAGAAACAGGCTACGGCAATGCTTTGTATATTGCACACCCCAACGGCTACACCACTGTTTATGCACATCTGCAAAGATTTAATAAAGATATTCAATTTTATGTCCGAAAACATCAATATGCGTCAAAATCATTTGAGGTAGAACTCTATCCGGAAAAGGGATTAATCCAAGTTAAACAAGGAGAACTCATTGCATATTCCGGAAATACCGGAGGTTCGGGTGGACCACATCTGCATTTTGAAATCCGTAAAAGCAATACTTCAGAGCCGGTAAATCCATTATTGTTCGGTATTCCTATTGCAGACAATCTATCTCCGGAAATTCTTAAAATCAATGTTTATAAAATTGACAAAGATTATAGAACTGAAATGGGCTCCTTCCCTTTTGTAAGTAGAAATACAGATAAAAACAGTGTTAGCAACAGAACGCTCACTATGAAACTCCCTCAGGGTCATTATGCAATCTCTGCTTTTATGAAAGATTATTTCCGCTCACATACTGAGAATCTTGGTGTAAACTACTCAGGGCTTTATGCAAATGATAAATTATTGTTTGAATCTAAGATTGATATCATTGATTTTGCAACAACACGCTACATCAATTCCCATATAGATTACTGTTACTTCAAAACAGATGGAATCAGAGCTCAAAAGCTCTATAAGGATGATATAAACAAGTTGGATTTCTATTCTTACAATTCCGACAAAGGAACATTTTTACTCAAAGACTCAATCGTATTAAAATTATATGCTCAGGATTGTACCGGAAGAAGAGACAGCCTTTTTGTAAAATTATTTGCAGATTCTACCTCAGTATTTAATTCTACACCTTTGCTTAGAGAAACTGAAGGTATAGAACACTGTAAAGTGTTTAACCCCGGTAACCCATTAGCTCTTACTGCTCATAATGCAAGGTTAACTTTATCTTCTAATGCATTGTATTTCAAATATAAAGTCTGTATTAAAGTACATAATAAGGTTAATGATGGTTATTCCCCTCTGTGGAGTTTTGGAGAAAGACATGTTCCTATTCAGACGAAATCTACTATTGCCATCAAAGTTGAAAGAGAGATAACCCCTTCCTTATACTCAAAAATTCTCATTGTTGAATTAGATAATGGAAAAAAATATTCAGTAGGCGGCAAATACAGAGCAGGGTTTGTGGAAACTTCGGTTAGAAATTTCGGCACATTCTATATTGCAATTGATACCATTCCTCCAACAATCAAAGTAATAAAACTTAATTCTAATCAGGAATTTGCCTTCACTTTGGGTGATAATCTATCAGGAGTAAAAAGCTATAATGCCTTTATTGACAATAAATGGTTCTTAATGGAATACGACCCCAAGACAGGTTTACTTTCAGGAAAGCTACAAGTTCCATTCGACAAAGGAATTCACAATTTCACCCTAAAAGTAAAAGATGAAAGAGGAAATGAAGCTATTTTTGAACGTACAATCACAATTCCATGAGTAAAACCACTTTAACAGTAGGACAAAACGCTCCTGACTTTGTTTCAACAAATCAAAATGGGGAATCTGTTTCTTTAAGTAAACTGAAAGGCAAAAAGGTAGTCTTATATTTCTACCCTAAGGATGATACACCGGGATGCACAGCTGAGGCATGTAATTTACGGGATAATTATAATGTATTGATAAAAAATGGCTTTACGGTTTTGGGCGTGAGTCCTGACAGTGAAACAAGTCATCAAAAATTTATTAAGAAACACAGTTTGCCTTTTGACTTGATTGCAGACACTGATAAGTCAATTGCCAATGCTTATGGTGTTTGGGTTGAAAAAAGTATGTATGGGAGAAAATATATGGGGATTGCTCGCACAACATTCATCATTGATGAACAGGGTAAGATTGCTGAGATTATTGAAAAAGTTGATACCAAAGACCACACAAATCAGATTTTATAGTTACTAAATCTCTTTTGACATTCCGAATTTTTATTTGATTTCCTTATGTCGGTAGCAGGAAACAAGATGGTCATTAACTAATCCCATTGCTTGCAGATAAGAATATAAAATTGTAGATCCCAAAAACCTAAATCCAATTTTCTTGAAATCTTTGGCCAGTTTATCGGATAATTCAGTTTTAGAAGGCACCTCAGACATGCTTTTCCATTTATTGGTTATTGGTTTATCGTTAACATACCTCCATAAAAAATCGGCAAAGGTTCCATATTCTTTTTGAAGTTTTACGAATACTCGAGCATTGTTTATTGCTGATTCTATCTTTAATCTATTGCGAATTATCTCCTTGTTGCTCATCAACGTTTTTATTTCAGCCTCATCAAATTGAGCAACGAGTGCAGGATTAAAGTTAGCAAATGCTCTTCTGTAGCCTTCTCTTCTTTTAAGAATGGTTGCCCAGCTCAAACCGGCTTGTGCACTTTCTAAAACCAGAAACTCAAACAGTTTTTGGTCATCCCTGCATGGCATACCCCATTCCAAGTCATGGTATTTTTGATATTCTTCGAAGCCCAAACACCACGGACATCTCTCATGTTTCATGTTATCTGCAAAGCTAATTTTTTGAAATTTTATAAAAACAAAAAGTTTTTACGGGTGCTGTATTAATTTAAAGCCTTATATTGATGATTGACACTTACCTTTGCACCACATAAAAAATTGCAGATGAATTCAGTTTATATAATTGATGCTGCACGAACAGCAATAGGAAAATATGCAGGCACTTTGGCTACTGTTCGTCCTGATGATATGGCAGCACATGTGATAAAGAAGTTAATGGAACGAAATCCCGATATTGATTTTAATCAAACAGAGGAAGTTATTTTAGGAGCAGCCAATCAAGCAGGAGAAGACAACAGAAATGTAGCCCGTATGGCAAGTTTATTGGCAGGATTACCCTCTGAGGTTTCCGGTTTTACTGTAAACAGATTGTGTGCAAGCGGATTACATGCAATTGCTGATGCCTTTTTAGCTATTTCTCAGGGTTATGGAGATTTTTATATAGCCGGAGGTGTAGAAAGCATGAGCAGAGCTCCTTTTGTTATGGCCAAATCAGAAAAAGCTTTTGACCGCGTTCCTGAAATATATGACACAACCATAGGATGGCGATTTACCAACCCTGCTTTAGCAGCTATGCACTACCCTTTTGCTATGGGTGAAACAGCTGAAAATGTTGCTGAAAAATGGAAATTAACACGCGAACAACAGGATGTATTTGCACATGGAAGTCAGTTAAAATGGGATATTGCTAATAAGGCAGGGAAGTTTAAAGACGAGATTATTCCATACGAAATTACTACTAAAAAAGGAGCTATTACTGTTTTTGAAACCGATGAACATCCGAGACTTAGTTCAATTGAAACCTTAGCGACTCTGAAACCTGCATTTAAAAAAGGAGGAACAGTAACAGCAGGAAACTCTTCAGGTGTTAATGACGGTGCTTCAGCATTGATTTTGGCATCAGAAGAATTTGTAAAAAAACACAATCTGAAACCTATGGCTCGTATTGTTTCTTATGCAGCAGCAGGAGTAGCACCGGAGATTATGGGAATAGGTCCCATTCCCGCAACGCAAAAAGCACTCAAAAGAGCCGGGCTTCAAGTCAAAGATATTGATTTAATTGAGCTTAATGAAGCTTTTGCAAGTCAAAGTATTGTTTGTATGAATGAGTTGGAACTAAATCCCGATATTGTAAATGTTAACGGAGGCTCAATAGCAATCGGACACCCCTTGGGAGCAAGCGGAGCAAGGATTACCACTACCCTTTTGCACGAAATGAAAAAGCGAAATAATGTTCGTTACGGATTATCCACAATGTGTGTGGGTGTTGGTCAGGGAATGGCTCTGATTGTTGAGAAAGTTTAATGAGATATTTTTTAGAAATTGCTTTTGACGGAGAACCGTTTTGTGGATGGCAATTACAGGCCAATGGAAACACAGTACAAGCTGAAGTTGACAAGGCACTTAGTATTATCTTAAAAAAGGAAACCTTCTGCCTTGGTTGTGGTAGAACAGATTCAGGCGTTCATGCAAAGCAGTTTTTTTTACATTTTGATACGGACGAACCTATTGCAGACAAAGAAATGTTTTTAAGAAAATTCAATGGAATTACACCTTTAAGCATTGCTGCATATAGTGTTGTGCGAGTTAAAGAAGGGACTAACGCTAGATTTGCAGCGCTTTCTCGTACTTATGAATATCGAATCAGTCTGCGAAAAAATCCTTTTGAGGTTGGCAAAGCACTATATATCTGGCATTTGCCTGATATTCAGAAAATGAATGAAGCAGCCAAACTATTGATTGGCAAGAAAGATTTTAAAGCTTTTAGCAGAGTAAATGACTTAAAGAACCATATCTGCGACCTGACAGAATCTTATTTTGAAGAAAAGGAGGATATGCTTGTATTTACTATCACAGCAAACCGCTTTCTTCGCAATATGGTTAGAGCAATTGTTGGAACACTGCTGGATATAGGATACGGGAAAAAGACAAAGGAAGACTTATGCTCAATCATGGAAAGTAAAGACCGCAAACAAGCCGGACAAAGTGTGCCGCCTGATGGATTATATCTGTTAAAAATTGATTATCCCGAGGAAATATTTGTAGAGAAATAGGATGCAAAAGAAAGATAGAAGCATATTGGACACAACGCTTTTGTGGAGGATAATCAAACTTTCATCACCCTATAAAAAACAATTTTACTGGGCAGTAATCAGTACTATACTTGTAGCAATAACAGCTCCTTTACGTCCGTACCTAATTCAAATTGCACTTGAGGACTATATTGCTAAATCTGATAAATCAGGATTACTTTGGATTACCATAATAACAATTGCTTTATTGGTTGTACAAACTCTTCTTCAATTTTGGAATAGTTATATTACCGGCTGGATTGGACAAAGCGTTATCAAAGACATGAGAAATAAGATTTTTGTTAAAATTAATTTAATGAAACAGAAATTCTTTGACAAAACCCCGGTAGGCGAACTTGTTACCCGCTGTATTAATGATATTGAAACGATTGCCGATCTTTTTGCAGCCGGAATCATTACGATAACCGGAGATATATTGCAATTAATCGCGGTTACCGCTTTCATGTTTTACATAGATTGGGAACTGACATTGATTACTTTATCCGTGCTTCCTCTTTTGCTTTATGCTTCTCATATTTTCAGAATTAAAGTAAAAGAATCCTTTCAGGATGTGAGAGTTGCGGTTGCTAAAATTAATTCATTTGTTCAAGAAAGGATTACCGGAATGCAGGTTGTTCAACTCTATAACAGAGAAGGAATTGAATATGAAAAATTTAAAGAAATTAACATGGGCCACTACGAAGCAAATGAGCGCTCCGTATTGTATTATTCTGTTTTCTTTCCTGTTATTGAGGTCATTACAGCCATTTCACTTGCTTTACTTGTGTGGTGGGGTAGCAAAGAAATGTTAGGTGAAGGTATTGCCACCTTTGGGAAACTTACTGCTTTTATTCTTTATATCAATATGTTTTTTCGCCCGGTTCGAATGTTGGCTGACAGATTTAACAATATCCAAATGGGAATGGTAGCAGCAGGAAGGGTTTTCAGGTTAATGGATAATGAAGAAAACTTAGAAGATTTAAAAGGGACTTATCAAACCGAACCTAAAGGCAATATCACTTTTGATAAAGTATGGTTTGCATACAACAATGAACATTATGTAATCAAAGAATTAAGTTTTGAACTCAAAGAGGGGAAAACCCTTGCCATTGTAGGGAAATCAGGTTCAGGCAAAACCTCTATTATCAACTTATTAATGAGGTTTTATCCGTATAACAAAGGCTCTATTTTGATTGATGGTGTTGAACTCACAGAATGGAATCCTATTTTTTTGCGAAAGAAAATTTCAATCGTTATGCAAGATGTGTTTTTATTTTCCGGTACTGTGCTTGAAAATATAACCCTTAATATGCCCGAAATAACAAAAGAAAAAGTTATTGAAACTGCTAAACTATTGGGTGCGCACGACTTTATCGAAAAATTACCAGGAGCCTATGATTACAAAGTAATGGAAAGAGGTAATACCTTGTCTATGGGGCAAAGACAACTTATATCTTTTGTTAGAGCGATGGTGGTTGATCCTGCTATTTTGGTTTTAGATGAGGCAACCTCTTCTATTGATTCCGAAACTGAAGAGGTGATTCAAAAAGCGATTGAAAAAATGATGCTCAACAGAACTTCTATCGTGATTGCTCATAGACTTTCAACCATTGAAAAAGCGGATAATATTATGGTTATGAATAAAGGAGAAGTGGTTGAATCCGGCTCGCACAATGAGCTAATGAAGCAAAAAGGATATTACTACAAACTCCAAAAATCCGGTGTTCAACAGCTACTGACAAGTGAAGCTATTTAAACTCCCGTCTCTTTAGCAGAATCAATATAGCTCCAATCAAAGAAGGGATAATCTGATTTGTTATAAAAACAATTAGAACTGCATTCCCAACAACCCACGCATTTGAGACAAGAGAATAAAAAACTGAAATGTGAATGAACCCTTTAACCGGCAAATCCGAGAGTAAAAAGCCCGGCACAATCGACTGTATAAGGAAAACCATTGCTATTCCTCCTCCTATTGTGATAAAAGAAAGTGAACTATCTCCTATTTTTATCAAAATAAGATAAGGGATAAGAAAACTCAAATACCTTAAAACTGACAAGAAAAACAACTTTAATGTCATTGATAACCTAATTTCTTTTGCAGTACTAAAATACAATGCATATTTATTTCCAAACATTTTACCCAAAACACGCATAACCTTATTCCTAAAAATGATTAGGAATAGAGCCAGAATGAAAAGAAAAGCAAATGCAGTCCAAACTATTTTGAAAGTAACATATTGGTTAATTTTAAAATCTTTAAAGAAAAGAAATCCTATCAATCCAAACAAAACGGTAACAAAGAGTTGTACCATTGAACCATAAACTGAAAAGTATGAACCTTTTACTTTATTTTCAGCCTTGAGCCAAGCAATTTTCCCGATAAACTCACCGGTTTTCCATGGCAAAATATTACTCACCGCTACCCCGGCTAATACTCCTTTTAATGCTGTTTTGAATGAAAATTCTTCAACTAACCCACCTATCATTTGCCATTTAATACTCTCAAACACAAAGTTCAAGATAGAAAACAAAACAATAAGCAGAAGAGCCGGAAGTGAAATATTATCCAAACGAATAACATCATCATTAAGAAAAAGTCTAAATTTTTCATTGGGAAGAAAAGGGAGAATACAAACCCAAACAACACAAGCTGCAAACACTAATTTGAGCAAAACAAAAAAGATGGTGCGTAACTTCTTTGGATTCAAAGGGATTTGTATTGTTAATTTGCCTGCAAATAAAAGCAATTGCAGACAAAAGAATTTGATAAGATTGTATTAGGAATTGACCCCGGAACTAATATTATGGGTTATGGAGTCATAGGTATTAAATCCAAACAGATGACTATGCTGAGCATGGGAATTGTTGAAATGCGCAAACTCGAAGACCATGCACAGAAACTCAATCATATTTTTGAAAGGGTTAGTTCTATTATTACTCAATACAAGCCGGATGAAATGGCAATTGAAGCTCCTTTCTACGGGAAAAATGTACAGAGCATGTTGAAACTTGGTCGTGCACAGGGAGTCGCAATAGCAGCCGGTTTACAAAAAAAACTTCCTATTTTTGAGTATTCACCAAAAAAAATCAAATTGACAGTCACCGGAAATGGAAATGCAAGCAAAGAACAAATTGCAGAAATGCTTTCCCGCCTCCTTAAATTTGAAAATGATTCACAATTTCTGGATGCAACAGATGCGTTAGGAGCTGCTGTTTGCCATTTATTTCAATTTGTACCTAGAAAATTTGGCTCTAAAACTTCCGGTAACAAAAGCTCGTGGGATAGTTTTATCAAAGATAATCCCGACAAGGTCAAAGGGTAATGAGCAAGTAATTACTTTCTCTTAATCTTATTATAAGCCTCAACCGCAGATTGATAGCTGACGATTTTATCTTTAAAATAGTTAACAATATCAGCCTTTTCTTCTTCATTTGCTCCCAATTGATTAAGGATATTCAAAAGGTGCATTTTCATGTGTCCTTTTTGTATTCCTGTAGTAGTCAATGAACGTAGGGCAGAAAAGTTCTGCGCCAATCCGGTAACTGCGGTGATTTGCATAAGCTCTTCAGCATTTGGATTACCAAGAATCTCATTTGCAAATTTAACCATTGGATGCAATGAGGTGATGCCACCGACAGTTCCAAGAGCAAGCGGTATTTCTATATAAAACGTAAAAATACCATCACTCACTTCACAATGGGTCAAGCTTGAGTACTTGCCATTGCGTGAAGCATAAGCATGTGCACATGCTTCAATGGCCCTGAAATCATTGCCGGTAGCAATCACTACAGAATCAATTCCATTCATTATCCCTTTGTTATGTGTTACAGCTCTATGCGGTTCAACCTCTGCAATCCTAACGGCTCGTTGAAACTTTTGTGCAAATTCATCCGGTGAAAGGTTATCCTCATTCAAATCCTTGACAGGGCATGACACTTCTGCTCTTACAAGACATTCAGGAGTATAATTACTCAAAATGCTCATTACAATTTGCACTTGTTTCTCATTAGTTTCCCATGTTTGTTCGGCAAGATTATCTATCAACGTTTTGGCAAATTCCTCCAATACAGAATTAATAAAGTTTGCACCCATTGAGTCCTTGGTGTCAAACAGTGCATGAATTTGAAAGTAGTTGGGGATTAAGTCCGTTTTGTCTCTGAGTTCAATGTTTAAAATGCCACCACCTCTTTGGCGCATATTCTTAGTGATTAATTCTGTTCTTCTGTGAAATTCGGGAATTAGCTTCTCAAAAAAAGAGTGAAATTTATTTTTATCAATACCTTCCCATATAAAATGAACCTGTCCAACTTTGGTGGTTGAAATCACTTTTGTCTTAAATCCGCCTCGCACATTCCAATAATTAGCGGCCTTAGCTGCTGCAGCAACTACCGAACTCTCTTCAATAGCTAGCGGAATACAATACATCTTGTTATTGATTCTAAAATTAGGTGCAACTGCAAAAGGCAGATAATAATTGGTTATTGCGTTTTCAATAAAATCATCGTGCAATTTTTGAGTGGATAGCTCATTGTGCCAATAACTTTTGAGGAGTTCTAACGCTTCTTTTGGATGCTGAGCAAAATTTTGAGTAACCCACTCAATCTTTTGTTCTTTGCTGAGTTTTGAAAACCCTTTAATTGTCTTATTTATATCCGTACTCATTATCTCAAAGTTAAATAGGAATACGCTGCCATCAACCCTCTTTTTTCTGATTCAATAAACTTCTCGACCGACTCAGCACTCTCTAATGCATATTTAAGAAAAGGTGATGCCTGTGCATAGATTGCATTTGCTTTGAGTTTATGAATAAAATAATAACCATCCAGAAAGTTCTTGATACCTCCTGAAATCACAAATATCTTATTGTTAAAATGTTGAGGATGTTTGGTATAAAGTTCATTCAAAAAATCAACCATTTCATTTGCAGTATGTCCAATATGCGACAAAGGGTTTAGAGTAGATTCGGAATTTCTTAAAGATTCCATTTTGGCAAAATTAGTTCCACCAAATGCACCGAATTCCAATCCTGAAATCGGCAATTTTATCAGTTCTTCCAGACTTTTTCTTCCCATACCCTGCCCAACTTCTTTTACCCATACAGCATGGTTGAAATGTTTGATAAAGTTTGAAATTGTCTCAATTGGAGCTTGGGATATCCTATCTCCTTCCGGTTGAAGCCATTCTTGCAAGGGATTTACATGAATAATCACCCCGTCAGCTCTCAACGCAACAAGCAAATCTTCAATCACTTTATAATCGCCATGTTGAACTATTTTTTCTATCTGAGCAATTCCCAAGTTTGCCATAAATGGCACCTCATTACCGAGTTCATCTCTCAAATCAAAATCGGGAAAATATTTATCATCTTCAAGTATGATTCTGCATGAACCTAATCCCATTCCAATACCAAACTTTCCGCATGCACGAGCAATTCTATGATTAATGACACCGGCTTTTTCGCTTCCTCCTGTCATGCTGGAAACCCATAATGGCAGTTTTAATTTTTTATTACCAATGATGGTTTCGGGAATGATTGATTCTTTCGGATGAGCTGATAATAAAGGCTCATAAAAAAATCTGGAGTCCTGCCCATCCGCGACAGAATCGAAAGCCAATTTTATGTGGTCTGATTTTCTTTGTGATGTTTGTGTCAAGATTGAAATGTTATTAATTCAAAACGCCAAAGGAGTTGCGAAGTTAATCATTATATAAAAAAAAGAACTACGACTTACTCCTTCTGTTCTTTTCTCCTATCAGCAATTGCAATTGCCTTGAAGACTGCCCTGCAATGGAACTATTTTCTTGTGCTCTTCTGGATAAATAGGGCAACACCGTTGAAACCGGTCCGTAAGGAACATACTTTGCAACATTATAACCAGCCTTTGCCATGATGAAACTGATATTATCACTCATTCCTAATAGTTGTGAAAAATATACTCGTTTATCATTTGGAGCAATATTCAATTTAGCCATAAGTTCCGCAGCTTTTATACAGCTTGCTTCATTATGTGTTCCAATCAACACTTCACATCGGTCAATATTATGCAAACAAATAGATACTGCTTCATCAAAATCTCTATCAGTCGCTGCTTTATCAGGATTGATAGGATCTTTGTAGTTCATTTGCGCAGCGCGTTCTCTCTCAATCTCCATATATGCACCTCTAACAAATTTGAAAGCCAAAGGAAATTTGTATTTCTCAAAACAATCTTTCAAAAACTGCACTCTGTCGTGTCTATATAATTGTAGAGTATTAAAAATCAATGCTCTTTCTTTGTTATATTTTTCGGACATCTCAAGGACAAGATTATCAATTGCTAATTGAATCCATGAATGTTCGGCATCAATCAATACCTGCACATTTAGTTCACTTCCTTTTTTGCAAATTGTGTCAAAACGATTGCGAACTCGCTCAAATTCAGCTTGTTCTTCACTTGTCAATGTTTGACCGGCACTCACTTTTTGAAGCAAAGCAAATCTTGCAACTCCGGTGGGCTTAAAAACAGCAAAGGGGATAGCTTCATTCACGGCAGACTCTTCAACAGTTCTGATAACTTCTTGGCATGTTGCATCAAAGATAGCTTCGCTTTCTTCACCTTCAACGGCATAATCCAATATAGTTTTAACATTATGACTAAAAAGAAAGTTAATCTTAGATTTACTATCAATAATAGATTCACCGCCACAGAAATGAGCAAAGATTGTCTTCTTTATCAGTCCTTTGACAGGAATACCCACTTTCATTGAAAACCCGGCAAACTTTGGCCCGTATTTAACTAAAAAGGGATAATTAAACATTTTAAACAGCTTGATAGCTGAATTTAACTGCTTGTCAGAAAGGTATCCGTATGCAGTTTTAGTATTGTTAAAATCAAGGTTGATTTGTGATGTATTTTGAGCCATAAACGAGCGCAAATATACAGTTGTTAGTTTCTTTTTTTAAGTAAAAAATTCAGAGAAAAACAATGATTAAATAAACATTAACTTAAATAGGGTTTACCCATTAAGACCAAGCATTAGCCCTGCAACAAAGTATAGGTTTTTATACTTATTCTTACCTACAAGATATTGAATACCCGGCTTCTGACCGAACTCAAGTCTGAGTCCTACACCAACAATACCTGTAGAATAGGTATCTACCCTAATTCTATAACCAAAATTTTGGATTTTGGGAGTTGTATTCATATAAAAATCTTCTCCACCATTTTCTTGTTTAGCTGTAATATCTTTTGAATATTCAATAACCGGCATGAAAATACCTTCAATATAAACATCTGTGCGCATTCGATTCGTTCTGGTTCCATAACTTATATTATTACTAACATCACGAGCTTCAATTTCAAAATTTCTCATAGTGGAAATTTGTAATCCACCTGTAAAACGAAGACCATTAAAGAATGTCGCTGCATTATTTATAGTTGCAGGAACATTACTTGCTTTATTAACAAAGGAGAATAATGAATCTTTTTTACTGTCTAAAATATTGTTTTGATAATATCCGGCACTACCGGTAAATCCGACAAGCGTCTGTTTTCTTGCAGGGGCATAAATATATTTTTCGTGTGTAACTGAATATCCATATCCCTGATAAGTATTGCTACTCAAGGTTACTTTAATATTCTCTTTTATTGTTTTCGCGCTAAAAAAAAATGATGCCCTGCCGTTTAAGTCAATTAAATATTTATCCAATACATTATATGCATTACCAGATATTTTGGAATTCCCCTTGGATGTTCCCCAAGAAAAGTCTCCGCCAATACTCATCCTTTTATGCAATTTAACAATTCCTGTAACATAATATCCTGTACGATTGCTATTGCTTCTAAAATCAGTTTCGACAAGTCCGCCAAACTGCAAATGAATTATGTGTTTATTGGGGGCATCTTCAATAATTTTATATGAGATTCTTTGTGAATATATACTCTTAGTTCCAAAGATAAGAATCCAAAATAGAAGAATAAAATTAGATTGTTTCATAATTGCATGGCAATACTAAACAAAATACGAACAACCAAACAATACGAATAACTGCGTATTTAGAAACTAATTTTTTCTATTATAATACCAATGATTGATACTTGAACCTGACTTAATATTTTCAGATTTGGGAACTTGTCTATTTTGCTCAAAAACTTCTACCAAAGCAATCGCAGCAGCTTGTACTAATTCATCAGAAAGCTCTTGTGGCGCAAGGGCTTCCGGAGAAAAATTCTTTGCAATAAACCCAGTATCAAAGTCAGCATTCTTGAAATCCGGATGATTCATGACGAATTCACCAAACGGCAATGTAGTGGCAACCCCTGTTACTTCAAATTCTGAAATTGCGCGTTTCATTCTTTCAATTGCCAAATCTCGAGTTTGCGCCCAGACAACCAATTTTGCAAACATATTATCATAAAAAATAGGGATACTCATCCCTTCCTCCATACAATCATCCACTCTGATTCCCGGACCTTTGGGTAATCGATAAGTGTTCAATTGTCCGGTGTCCGGAAGAAAATTTTCGTATGGGTCTTCTGCACAAATTCTTAATTCTATTGCATGTCCATTGATTTTTAAATCTTCGGGATTAAAAGAGAATCCTAAACCTGCTGCTATTCTAATTTGCTCTCTCACTAAGTCCAGCCCGGTAATCAGTTCGGTTACCGGATGCTCAACTTGCAAACGAGTATTCATTTCTAAAAAATAGAAATTCATATTGGCATCCAACAAAAATTCAACTGTTCCTGCACCTTGATAGTCGCACGCTTTCGTAACATTCACAGCAGCCTCTCCCATTTTTTTTCTAAGTTCCGGTGTCAAAATGCCCGAAGGAGCCTCTTCCACTAATTTCTGATGTCTGCGTTGAATTGAACATTCACGCTCAAACAAATAAATACTGTTGCCGTTTCCATCTGCCAATACCTGTATTTCAATATGTCGAGGTTTCTGCACATATTTCTCAATGAATACAGAATCATCACCAAATGAATTTCGGGCTTCACTTTGTGCCATTTGCAAAGCAGAGAGAAATTCTTCTTTATTATTTACTACCCTCATTCCTTTACCGCCACCTCCTGCTGAGGCTTTAATCAAGACAGGAAAACCAATTTCTATTGCAGTTTGTTCTGCTGCAATTGGGTCTGTAATAGCAGTATTGATACCCGGTACTAAAGGCACACCAAACTTAGCCACTGCCTGCTTACTGGCAATTTTACTTCCCATTAGTTCCATGCTTTCTGCTGATGGACCAATGAATGTAATCCCTGCCTCTTTTAATGCTCGAGCAAAGCCGGCATTTTCACTTAGAAATCCATATCCGGGATGTACGGCTTCTGCACCGGACTTTTTACATACATCTATTATTTTATCAATTCTTAAATACGATTCCGAAGAGGTGGCTGCACCTATACAGTAACATTCATCTGCCATCCTCACATGGAGTGCGTCTGCATCTGCTTCTGAATATACGGCAACAGTTCTAATTCCCATCTCGCGGCAAGTCCTAATGACACGCACCGCAATCTCTCCTCGATTTGCAATTAAGATTTTTGAAAACATTATTGAATGTTTGGTTTAACAAAGTCCAATGAATATGCTACTTTTTCTGATCTGCTGATATTATCATAACCGAAAATACCACCTGAAGCAAGGGCAACATAGACTCCGACATTTTTCAAACTTCTGAAAAGTGCATGGGCAAATGATTTATCTATGTCTTCTAAAACAGTCTTTACTTCTAATAATTTCTCTTTTACAAATACCTGATCTGCTTCCACATCTCCACTTAATTCATTCAACAAATCAGCCATTCTTGAAGCAGGATTTTTGATTTCTTGGTATAAAACACTCACATCATGTGATTCAGAAAAAGCCTTTATTTCTAAAGTCTGAATTGCTTTAATCTGTTCTTTTTGAGTAAAATGTCCGTCTGCGAGTCCAACCCACATGGTTACCCAAAAAGGTGCATCTTTGAGAATAGCTTGGTGCGTGTCTGATAAATTTTCGAAGGGAGTAATCATAAAAGTATTTCTATTATTTTGCAAGGCGCAAATTAAGGCAAAAAATCACATTGAAAACCCTTGAAAATTATACTAAATGGCTTTCCCTTGAAATTTCTCTCGAACTTAATTCGCGCAGACTTATACTTACGTCTGTTATGCAGGCTTTTGCGTTTGTTCTTGTATTTTATTACGGCATGGAGCATCCGCAAGGGCAAGATTGGTCGGTCTTTTACTGGCTCATCACGTTGATGGCGTCTGTGAGCGGGCTGAGTCGTAGTTTCTTGCAGACTCAAAAAGGGTTAAATTTGTATATTTATCAAATCATTGCACCAAAAGATTTCTTTGTGTTGCGCACTTTCAGCAATTTTATTTATATCCTAATGGTTAGTTTATTTGGAGCGATATTTTTGATTTTGTTATATGGTTTTACGCCTATTCCATTACTTCCGCTATTTACTTTGTCCATAGTGTGTTCTCTTGGTTTTGCAGCTATTTTCACTTTTACAGGCGCCATTGCATCGGCAAGTAATAATGCTGCCGTCTTATTGCCATTACTTTCTATACCATTGTTAATTCCGTTATTGATGGTTGTATTTACAGCTTCCAATGAGTTATTGACTGCTAATGCCGATTTAACTAATATTTTACAAGAATTGGCATTGATTACGGTTTTAGATATTCTTTACCTTTTGTCAGGACTCTTTCTCTTTCCGCATTTGTGGGGTGAATAGTGTGCGATTTTATCTCAACAAAGTAACCGTGCCGGAGGTAACAATAGCTTTATCTTCAAGGCTTATGTATCGCACAACATACATGTACACCCCTTCCTGACACGGAATGTCACTGTTGGTTCCGTCCCAACCAATATTTCGAGCATCTTCCGTTTTAAATATCAGACCTCCCCAGCGATTATAAACTTCTAATGTAATTTCAAATTTTACCCCTGTTGCTACTACTTTAAAGATATCATTATTCCCGTCATTGTTTGGAGAAAAAGCACTTGGAACATACACTCCTTCTTCGGAGTTATACACATCCAGTCTTTTGACAGAAGAATCTATGCAAGTAGAATCGATATTGTATGCAATCAGTGTTATATACAATCTTTCCTCACGTTCATAAATATGGTCAGGGTTAATGGCTGGCGAATGGTCAGAGAAATCTCCAAAATTCCATTCATAAGCAGCAGCAAAAGAACTCTTATTAATAAAGTGAATATTGCGTCCTGTACGCGCTATGGCAGGGAAAAAATCAAAATCCGCACGGGGTGTTTGTCTAACTAAAACAGCTGTTTGCAAGGTGTCTGAAAATTCACAAATATCACGGCTCACACTTAGTTTGTATATCCCTGACATGGCAGTGGTGGTATTTGGAATTAGTATGTCTTTCAATGTTGAACTAAAACCTGACGGACCTTTCCATTTGACTGCCAAACTACTATCTATATTAAGTACTTTGAGATTCAGTGGCTCTCCAGAACAAATAGGGCTATTTGACCTAATGGATACATTGCTCAAATCAGGATAAGGGATAACGTCAATATAAATCAAATCACTCTCGTTCTTGCATCCATTGCTGTCAATCAAGGTGAGTTTATACCAACCCGATTGTCCGGTTCTAATGCTGTCTAAATCAATCATATTTCGAAGGTTTGACGAGAACCCATGTTCGCCTTTCCATGAAAACTGTGTGCTTAGTGGCACAGTCGTTTTATTGCTGATGACAACATGGTCAAATTCGCAATACTTGGTAGCAGTAGAAGTAATAGAGGGCTTGTCGGGTAAGGGCAACAGAGACACTTTGATTTGTGCGGTATCGCTCAAACAACCGTTGCTGACTGAACGGTATTGTACGGAATACACAGCTTCGTCTGACTGAAATGTGGGATAAAAAACCAATGAATCGTCAATGCCAATAGCTCTTTTTGCACCTTTATCCCACGATACAGTATGAGCAAATCCGGGTTTATTTGTGATTTTTAAGATTAGTTTTTCTCCCAAACAAACGGGGAGATTGGAACTCACTGTGGGTTTGATGGGTTTGGAGGCGATAGTTATATAAACAGAATCTTTGCCGGAACCGCAAGCAGGGGCGGAAGTTGTGAATACATAGTAGCCTGCATGAACAGGCGATACATTGGGAATAACAATATTGAGTTGATTGGAAGTAAAGCCATTGGGACCTGTCCAACTAACGGTATTGGGGTCAAGAGTTTGACCATATAAACGGATTGTGTCGCCCTCGCAAAGTGCGGCTTTTTCGGCTGAAATATCTACTTCATTATTTTCGCCCTCAAAATTTGAGAAATAAGCATAGCGAGAACCACCTGCGGAATTTCTACCATTTAGTAATGCAAACTGAAAAGGGTGTGTTGTATTTCTGATTAAACTTCCTGCATTAGAAGGTACTGTGGAAGTATTGAAAGATTTTTTAGCGTATTTGTAAAGTCCTCCTGTATTGGGGACATTTGAAAAATCAGCAGGTATAAACAGAGTGCTGTTACCGTTTAACACAAAACTCCCCTCGCCACCGTTTTTTACTATCACAAACAAAAACAAATCATCAGCGGAAGGGCGTGTAAAACCATATTGCTTGATACATGAAAAGAACAAAGCTGGAATAACCGCTAACGAACCCTCACACCCCGTTCCCGTCAAATGAATTACATACGTTTTTTTTGTTGTTTGGATATAAATACAGTTGATAGTGAGATTGTATGTAAAGGTTTGTCCCTCATTCAAAGTTGCTACCGAAGTTCCGTTAATGACGACATTTGTATTGTCTTCCGTTGCCAAAATTGAAACTATGTCAAAGGGATTTAGATTTCCTTTTACCACAATATATTCTGTACCAGTATAATCAACAGGAACAAGTTGGTCGCCCGCCAAGTCCTGACAAGATGATATTAAAACCAAATCGTCTTTAATAGTTATCGCAATCGGTTTGTTTGATATTACCTTAGAACCACTCGGTTTTAAATTGCCTTGTTGAGAAGATGATCTTGCAGAAAATGTTTGCCCCTTGTTTAATACAACTGTAAGTGGGTTTCCTGCTGTTGCTCCCACAATATTTTGACTTGGTGTTATGGTAACAAATGTATTGTCTTCTGTTGCTACTATGTCAAAAGCAGCATAAGAACCGCTTGTACCGTTAGGATATACAGTTTGAAAAGGGATATAAAACTTAGTACCTAATGCCTTTTGTCCTTTTAGTGTGAAAATATCTGGGCTACAATATGTGCAAAAAGATTGGATAGAACTTACTACTTCATAGTAGACGCTCACAGGTTGTGTTGCTCTAATCCTTATTCCTTTGTTTAATACCTGATTGGGCTGGATATTTTCTAAATCGTTTATATAAGTCGTAACATCTTGTGTTAGAGTGTTATTTGCACCGATGTTGATCACATAAGGGGTTAATAGAGGATTAGCGGGAAAATCAATAGTAACGGTACTTGCAAAATTCTCAGTCGATATTCTGAAAACAATAGGTCTGTCAAAATCATATCCATAATTCAGAACCTCGGGTGCAACAAACCAAAAAAGGGTGTCAAATTGAGAGTATACCTTATTGATGTTAAGTATCAAAACAGCCAATAAAAGTATCTTCTTCATGTTGGTTTTATTTTTCGATTTTATTACTCACAAACACTAATGTCCTGTGGGTTTTTGCATAAATCTTGTAATCCTGCTTTTTAAGGAAATTCCAAACCTCTGATGATTGCAGATTTTCAAAGTCAAAATCCAAATCTTCCACCAACAACATATTGGGTTTATACTTCTCCCAATTATTGCTTTTCATTACCTCTAAATCCAATCCCTCAACATCTATGGACATTAAATCAATTTTCTGATTCTTGGGCAAATATTTGTCAAGTGCCGTTTCCAATCTCATTATGGGTATTTTTATAACTTTTATAAGTTTGTAAGGACTTTCTTTATCCCGGTCTTCTGAAACAGCTTTGTCAAAACTATTAATCGCTGGTTCATCAAACACATAAAAGTCTTTTTCACACTCTTCATTTCCAATTCCTATGTGGACTGTTTTATCTCTTCTTCGGAAGAGTTTAAACGCCCTACCGCTTGATACATTAGGTTCAAAGTTTAACCCTTTCCAACCGCTTTTATACAACAAATGAGTATTTGAAAACCTGATGGGATGATGTGCACCAATATCTACATAAAATCCTTTTCTTTTCATTCCTATATCTTCAAAATATGTTTGAATTATGGCATCCTCTCCCTCTTGAGAATACCATCTTTTAATCTTATAGTAGTGAATCGGCAAGATTCGTAACAACTTCTTTTTTAAATTCTTAAACATCATAATTTGCTTTTACAAAGTTAAAGTAAATTTCTTATACTATAAACACTATCGTAAAAAATCAGTTGTATCTTGCCGCCCCTAAAACGCCCGCTATGGCTGACTACATTGCTCCTGTCCTACTCATTGCATTTAACCGTCCTGCACAGACGACACGGGTTTTTGACCAAATCAAAAAAGCCAAACCGGCTCAACTCTTTGTCGCTGTTGACGGTCCCAGAAATACACAAGAAGCCAAAACGGTTGAACAAGTCAAAGCTATATTCAATATAGACTGGGAATGTAAACTGCACACCCTTTATCGCACTCAGAATTTAGGATGCAAACTCGCTGTGTCTTCTGCCATTACTTGGTTTTTTGAGCACACGGAACAAGGTATAATTTTAGAAGATGATTGCCTGCCCAATGATGATTTCTTTGTATTTTGCTCCAATATGCTAAAACTCTATGAAAAGGATGTGACGGTAGGACATGTGTCAGGTTTCACATTGGTTGAGTTTGACAAGCAAATTCAACAAAATCATATTCTAATCAGTTATTCTCATATTTGGGGCTGGGCAACTTGGAAAAGAGTATGGGACAATTACACCACCACTCCTTTGAAAGATTACAAATTTCGTTTCGATTTAGTACCGGGCAATCTCAACAACAAACTACTCTGGTACAGAAACCTGCTGCTTACACATAAAAACAAAATTGACACTTGGGATTTCCAAAACCAATATTTGAATTGGGTACAAGGACTTAAATCGGTCTCTCCATCAGACAATTTGGTTGTCAACATTGGCTTTGGAGACAACTCTACACATACCAAAGCTTCTGACCAAAAGTTTCTGCTTGAATCACATCCGCTCAGAAATCACCACAATATTTTATTACACTCTCCTGCCCTTACCCAATCAATAGAAGACACGATTACCAAAAAAGTCTTTACCAGAAATCCTATTACCAACATGATTCGGTTTGTATATGCGGTTCTGACACGATAATTCGCTTAATAAGTCTTAATTTTCTGCCAAATGTGCCATTCTGACAAGTAAGCATCATTTCTGACAGCCAAAAAGTCTATTCTGACTTGATGGCATAATGGTTGAGAAACAGATGAAAAATCAAATAGCAAATGAGCAAAATAATTGGAATTGACTTAGGAACTACAAACTCTTGTGTTTCTGTTATGGAAGGAAACGAGCCCGTTGTAATCCCCAATTCAGAAGGTAAAAGAACCACACCTTCTGTGATTGGATTTTTGAAAGACGGTGAGAGAAAAGTGGGTGACCCTGCCAAACGTCAGGCTATCACAAACCCACAAAACACCATTTTTTCCATTAAAAGATTTATGGGTAATACCTATGATCAAGTAGGTAAAGAGATTGCAAGGGTGCCTTACAAAGTTGTAAAAGGTGAAAACAACACTCCTCGTATTGAAATTGGAGACAGAAAATATTCTGCTCAAGAAATTTCAGCAATCATTCTTCAAAAAATGAAGAAGACCGCAGAGGATTACCTTGGAACTACTGTTTCAGAAGCTGTTATCACCGTACCTGCATATTTTAACGATGCTCAAAGACAAGCTACGAAAGAAGCAGGAGAAATTGCAGGATTAAAAGTTCGCAGGATTATTAACGAGCCTACTGCTGCCGCTCTTTCTTACGGATTAGATAAAAGACATAAAGACATGAAGATTGCAGTGTTTGACTGCGGAGGAGGTACACATGACGTGTCTATTCTTGAGCTTGGCGATGGAGTGTTTGAAGTAAAGTCAACTGACGGAGATACCCACTTAGGAGGAGATGATTTTGACCACAGAATTATTGATTGGTTAGTTGAAGAATTTAAAAAAGACAATCCTGGCATTGACATCTCTAAAGACCCAACAGCTATGCAACGTCTTAAAGAAGCCGCTGAGAAAGCCAAGATTGAGTTATCATCCTCTGCTGCTACTGAGATAAATCTTCCATATATCACCGCCATTGACGGAGTTGCAAAACACCTTGTAACAAATCTAACAAGAGCTAAATTTGAGCAATTAGTGGATGATTTGATTCAAAGAACAATCGAACCTTGTAAATCAGCACTCAAAAATGCAGGTTACACAACCGCTGATATTGACGAAGTGATTTTGGTAGGAGGTTCTACTCGTATCCCTGCAATTCAACAAGCAGTAGAGAAATTCTTTGGCAAAGCACCATCAAAAGGTGTGAATCCTGATGAGGTGGTAGCTATCGGTGCTGCAATTCAAGGTGGAGTGCTAGCCGGTGATGTGAAAGATGTATTGCTTCTTGACGTAACCCCTCTTTCACTTGGAATTGAAACAATGGGAGGCATTTTCACCAAATTAATTGATGCCAACACTACTATTCCAACTAAGAAAAGTGAAGTATTCTCTACCGCAGCAGATAATCAGCCACAAGTAGAAATCCATGTATTGCAAGGTGAACGCTCTATGGCACGTGATAACAAGAGCATTGGCAGATTTACTTTAGATGGAATACCACCATCTCCAAGAGGTGTGCCTCAAATCGAAGTTACATTTGATATTGATGCAAACGGAATTCTAAACGTTCACGCACGCGACAAAGGAACCAACAAAGAACAACACATTCGCATTGAAGGGTCATCAGGTTTGAGCAAAGAGGAAATCGAGCGTATGAAAAAAGAAGCTGAAGCAAATGCAGAAGCAGACAAAAAAGCGAAAGAAGAAATTGATAAACTCAATGTTGCAGACACGCTTATCTTTACTTCTGAAAAGAATCTTAAAGAGTATGGAGACAAGATTCCGGCCGAAAAGAAAGGTACTATTGAATCTGCACTTGCTGAATTGAAAAAAGCACATGCTGATAAGAATATTGCAGCTCTTGACCCCGCTTCTGAGGCTTTAAATAAAGCATGGGAAGCTGCTTCTCAAGATATGTATAATGCACAGCAAAATAATCCAAATCCTGAAAACCACCAGCCAAACAATGACAATGGCGGTGCCAACAATGTTCAGGATGTTGACTACGAAGAAGTAAAATAATTTTTCTTTTTATATAGTGTTAAAATCCCCTTACACGAACGTGTAAGGGGATTTTTTTTAGTCAGATACGCTCTTATCTGTCAAACCAATACCCTCTTTTATTAATTTTTAAATCTTGAAGGAGAGTAGATTTAGCTCTAAGAGTAAAAAAGAAACTTTTTCTTTCTCCAAGAGGTATCCAATTGAAGTTAAATTGCCAACAGTGAATATCTCTAACAAAATCAATAGAAGTATACGCTATTTCATTTTGCGTTACATCATAACCTGAGGTTATGGCAATTTTCCAATTTTCAGTCAGGCTTATATCCCCGGAGAAGTTAAAAAGATTTGAAATACTCTTTGCACTTCCATAATTTTCAGAATACCTAAGCGAGTAATTGATGTTTAAATTCCAGGGAACACTAAAGTCGAGATAATTGTAAGGGTACATTTCAATATTTCTCCATTCCTGATCGGTAAGTATCCTGCCGGCCGGAGGCGTATATACCGGTCTTCCATTTTTGAATGCCTCAGGATTTAATGAGAATGAAGTGACAAAATAGGCACTATTCCAATGACCCGGATTCCCATTTTTTCCAATTTGCAACTTATTCACTCTTCTATTATTCTCACGAGCATATAAATCTAAATCTGCATTGAGTTGTACTGATAACTTTTTAAAGAGTGTTGTTCGAAAATTGAATCTAAGATTACTAAAATTAAAGCTATCAGCTAAGAAGTTATAATTACCATCAATATTGAATGACTCTATCAGCTTAATATAGTTATAATCTGTCGAGGTATCTGTTTTAATAATCCTTTTTAATTCCAAATTATTGATGATTGTAAGACCAATTATTCCTTGTCTTCCAATTCCTGGACCACCTTTTATTCCATTTTCAAAAATTGAATATCTACCCATATTCCCAAACGAGTCCAGTTGAATATCTCTGTAATAATTGAACCAAGTGGAAGAAAAATCAGGGCTGTAACTAAAGTTTAATGATGGTGTAATTACGTGTCTTATTGCTTCAACTTTGGGATTTCTTTTGAATTTAAAAGTTCCAAATATCCGAGTATTGATACCTGCATTTGCAGAAAAAGTGGATGAACGAGCAAATCCATCAACTTCACGAATGTTTACTTTATTCTCAATCGGATTATATTCCTTTCTAATTGTTTTGAAGTACCAGAATTCATTATAATTAAAGAATGGATTTAGGGTGAAATGATTATTTAAAAATTTAAATGAAGTACTGATAGGAATGGAATGGCTAATACCATTTCTAAAATCATGTATAACAGAAGGATTATTCAAAAGTGAATCATAGGTTGAAAGCCGATTTGCAAAATTTGTATTGTAGCTCAGTCCAATAGTTTCATACCAAAGGGGTTTACCGATTGTATTTTTACGCTTAAAAGGAGTAAAACGAGCTATATCAAAATTAATATTAGGTAAGTCAATATTAAATTCTCTCGTTTGTGTATTCTGGCTATGGTTCATTCCAATTCTAAGATTGTATTTGCCCCCTGACATCATTTTGGAATAAGAAACTGAAGATCTATATTGGCTTGCTACTATTTGGTTTGCATCAAATGAGTTGTTTAAGTTATACTGATTACTAACAATATCTACATCTGCACTAAATCCGGTACCGGGTTTAGCTTTTGCATCTTGAGAGTGAACCCATCTAATCTTATAATCCGGTGAAATACGATAATCTTGTAACCCTTTTTCTCCAAAAACATTGTATGCATAGCCAAGGTTCAATGAGCCATTATATTTATAACGCTTGGCATATCGAGTGTTTGAATGAACACCCCAACTTCCTCTAAAATAAAAATCAAAAGTTAATGCTTCATCTAAATAGTCGCTGAGATGGAAATAATAGCCTCCATTTGTTAAATTATAACCCCGTGAAGCACTCAAACCATATTGAGGAATAATAATCCCTGAGGTTTGACCTTTTTTTGTTGGAAATAATCCAAAAGGTAAATAAGCCGGCAAGGGTACATCTTCTACAACAAGATTGGAAGGGCCAAATACAATTTTATTATTAGGAATAATTTTAAGTTTTCTTGCATTCAGATAGAAATGAGGATGGTCTAAATCACAAGTTGTGTATTTCCCAATATCCGTAAAAATCACACCTGAACTATCTCTGAAAACCCTGTTACACAAAACATAACCCTCCCCTTCCTGCATTCTGACGCCTTGCATACGTCCACGTTTTGTGGCAAAGTTGTAGTGCATTGTGTCAGCACCTACTTCCCTCTCATTATCCTTGAAAACAGGTAAATCAACATAGTGACCGAGGCTATCTATTCTTCCTTTTGCTTTTAATTCTTTATTTTCAAACTTAATTTCAATATAAGCTGCTGCCAAAGCCATGTCTCCGTAGTCAACTTTTGCTTCTCCGTATAAATATACCTTTTTGTTTCTTAGGTCAAGTCTAACCGAATCTTTGGCTTGGTATTTAACCTCAACATCAAGTGCATCTTTAGAAACTTTCATTTTGTTTTTTCGCAAACTGCTTTCTATTATGATAGACGTATCAGGAATAGAATTAAATATCAAAGAATCTTTTGAAAAGGTTCTTGAAACTTGATAGTTATTAGAAAACAAAAAAAATGAAGACACCATTAATAGCGCGGTTATCCACAAGGGCTTAGGTATATTAAAAGACTTAAATTTTAGGTGGTTCAAAACTGAGGCTCTAAAATTGCGTTTTAAAAATCAAGTGTGCAAAGCTAAGACAAAAAATCTGGCATAAACCACCAATTA
>JAGFIU010000008.1 GCA_024103355.1 Bacteroidota bacterium | reverse complement strand
AGCAATAATTGCTATGATAAGATGAGAAGCCCAAGTACCTTTTCTGTTACCGCCAAGAGGGATATAGAGATAATCCCTAAGCCAAGTTGAAAGGCGGATATGCCAACGCCTCCAAAACTCTGCAACGTTCAGTGCTTTGTATGGAGAATTGAAATTGGTTTTGAAACGAAAACCCATCAACAATGCTACTCCGATTGAAATATCTGTATAACCGGAAAAGTCAAGATAAACTTGCAGTGAGTAACATAAAGCCGCCATCAGATTTGCAAAACCGGGATAGGTTTCCGGTGCAGCATAAATCTTGTCAATAAACTGAAGAGACATATAATCCCCAAAGACCATCTTCTTGATTAAGCCTTGCAAAATCATAAATATGGCAAATCCGAACTGATAACCGGTAATCTTATATTTGCTCAGCATCTGAGGTATAAACTCAGAAGCTCGTACAATAGGACCGGAAATCAGAGGTGGAAAAAAGGATACAAAAAATCCGTAGTCCAGAATGTTGTTGAGTGGCGTTAATTTTTGTTTGTATATATCAACTGTATAACTAATGGATTTGAATGTATAGAACGAAATCCCTATGGGCAATATAATCTTATCAATAATAGAACCGCTGCCGGTGATGCTGTGTTTGAATACCGCAAAGTAATTCAGTACTTTGTAATCGGTTCCGAAGATGTCATTGTAAGAATCCGTAAAAAAATAAGCATATTTGAAATACCCGAGAATCAGCAAATTGAGAGTTACACTTAAAATCAACCATGATTTACGTACAAGATTGTTTTGTGATTTGTAAATCTTGTGTCCGATAAAATAATCATAGCAAATGGTGAGCAGCAGTAGTGTAAAATAAAGTCCGCTGGTTTTGTAGTAAAAAAAGATACTGGTAAGAAATAAAAAGAGATTGCGCAAGGTGATGCGCTTATGAATGATAGAAAAAATACCAAATACAACAGCAAAGAATCCCCAAAAATAAACCCCCGTAAAGATTAGCGGGTCTTTAGGAGAATAGCTTAGCAGCTTGATGATAAATTCTTTGTAAACTTCATTCATAGGAGAAATTTGCAAAAGGTGTAAGAATAAAACTTTCGTATTTTTTCAAAAAGGCATCAAAAAAAAGGTCTCCCAAATAAGTATAGCCGGCATTTGTCAAATGAATTAAATCTCTCTGAGCCAATCCATTCTTCTTCCAAGAAGCGATAGAACCTAATCCCCCCATTACAGAGTATAAATCCCACACAGCGGCACCATTTTGCCTTGCCAAATGATACATTGCTGCCTTAACCTCATTGCCATTATAGTTCTTGTATACACGCCTTCTAATTCTGCGATAACTGTCAGTATTGGTTGTAAATAAAAATGCAGTATTAGGACAGGTTTTTCTTATTCTGCGCATCAATTCAGAATAATTATTTTCAAAACTCTCACGTGAGAAGTTTTTCCCAAAAGCATCATTAATCCCTATAGAGAAAATTATTAAGTCTGGATTAAGTAACGCAAGTTGTTGCTCCAAATCCGGACAATTTAGATAGGAAGGAATTGAAGCCCCGTTAACTCCCACCGAATGATAAGTGAGCCCCGGTCCATGTAAGTGGGTTTGAATTCCATAAAGGTTAAATTCGTTTTGTTGAGAATCTAATTTATGAACTGTTAGCAAAAACTTATTTATAGGATGTTCAAACTCAAACTTAGCACAATTACAAGTTGTGTCAAAATTCGCCATATATGCAATTGAATCAACCTCTATACTGAATGAGAAATACTGAATTCCCGTATCATAAAATACCCTTAGTTCATCGAAGTAAAACTTTGTATAATCATCATTATTGAGAGTCACTTGAATGTATTGCCCGCTGTCTGTAGCGGTTGCTTTCCAACCCATCAATCCCATTCTTCCTCCGCTTCCATTAAGCATCACATTTCGCAACCCTGACCATACTTTATTGTATTCAACATTATATTGATTTGAACCATTGGTTCTGACAGCTTTGTATGGGAAAATGCTCCCTCTGCTTGAGTTGTTCTGATTTAGAAAGCGGTCAAAATTTTGTCTAATTTCGCGTGTCCACATGTCTGCTTGAATGTGTGAACCACCAAAGTGCACTATATTAATATTCCCCTCCCCAATTCCGGATAGTCTGTCAAATTTTTTCATAAACATCATAAAATCAAGGCTGTCTCCCGGAAGGTCAATCTTGTTGATATCATATTGAATAAAAGTATACTTGTTTTCAAAAGAGATAAAATCCTGAGCATCGACACTATACACAGGGGTTATAAATGATAACAACAGTAAGAACTTATTCACTTTCACCTTTTGTCTTTTCTAATCTTTTTTTCTTTTGATAAATTTCGTACTCTCTCCAAATTGCTGAGTTTAGAATCACAGAGATTTCCTCGGCTCCTTTTTGAGAGAAGTGGATATAGTCAGGGGCACCAAGCGGTGGCTGTGCTTTAACCCACCGATTCATACTGTTTTCCCCACCCATAGCATGATAGATGCTCCAAAATGCAGCCCCTTTTTCATTACTGACCTCTCTCATTCGACTAATCAGAGTTTCTAATAATGGATATGTAACCATTTGCCCGTTCTCATTCATTGACATATCAGAAGGACCTATAACCAAAATTTTTATGCTCGAATCAACCGCCCTAATATGGTCTATTTGCTTGCCAAATCTTTGAACAAAATTTTCAATCATTTTCTTGTTTTCTAAATGAGGTACACTGTTGCCACCAAATTGCATAATAACCATTCGAACATTCAAAAAATTGTAGGTCTTTCTTAATGATGATTTGCTTATTGAAGTAAAAGTAAGTCCGGATGAACCACGCCAAGGAATATTGTCCATCGCAATACCCCATTTAGAATCTATTGCGAGCCCTAAGATATCGGCAGTTGAGTCACCGGTGAAACTAAAGTTGAAGTATGATTGAGTTGTATCAAAGTTCCAGCGTATCATTTGTTCTGTATTTTTGGGATAGATTGTTTGTGTATTAGAACCTTTTGGATATGAAATACGGACTGTTAATGGATTTGAAAGTCTTCCGATGATAAGCTTTGCGGATTCAAATTTTTGAAGATTGCGATATTTTTTACGATTACGAGGTCGGATACTAACTGTTGAATATCCTGAATCAAAATTGCAAATTGTACCACTAATTCCGTAATGGGAATGTGATGCTTTATCATTACCTACCCCAAACGATACCTTCCGTTTCCAATTTTCTGTACTACTTTGCTGAATTGTATAAGTTGGAACTAATTGTAATGCAGGTAACAATCCCGGACCTCCACCGCCAAATTTTTCTTGCAATTTTTCTCTGATATGAGATGTAATGCGGTCCATCTCTATCTGAGAGTCACCATAATGCAGTATTCTAAATAACCTTTTATTTTCTTTGAGTTGTTCCCATTGGGCAAATAAGTCATACCAAAAACTTCGGTTATTTTGAGGCAACCAAAAGCGCGCAGAATCCAAATCCGCTATTTTTTGAGAAACAATTATTGAATCTACAAGGGTTTTCATAGAGGAGAGAAGTTTATGCTCATATTCTTCTTTTTCTTCTGAAATACGCTGCTTCTCAAGTCCCTTCATCCTATCATTTTTAAAGGCTTCATAACCTATGATATCGGAAAGTGTAAAGTATTTTACTATGTTATTCCCTTTTATTGTATAGTCCAAAACTGTAGATAAAGCCAGTATTGACAAAAAGGAAGCTATAATAAAGCCAAAAACCTTTGTTGGTGTAATCATTAAAGTCGCGAAAATAAATGAATTTGTATGCTAAATATAGAAAGTAATAAACAGAATTCTTTTCTAAAACCAGTGCGAATATTAAATTGGGAGTAATCTCATGAATGAAGTATCTTTCTAATAAAAATGATTTTTTTCCATCTTATCGTAGAATACACCAATCAATTGATATAAGGTTGATTTCATATTTTCTTCCAATCTTTGATTCTCAAAAAAGGGGATAGGTAACTTATAATACTGTTTTGGAAAATAACGAAACTTCTGCTCTCTTGTTGTTGTTTCACTATATATATGTTCATCTTCAACAATATGTAAACTTCCATACATCTCGAAAAATGCTCTACCGGTAGATTTGATGTCAAAAAAACTATTTCCTAACGAAAAAAAACTGTTTGGATAATTGCAGAGATTAAGAATAGTTGGCATCATATCTAATTGTTGTACAATACGATTATTAACACCGGGTTTGATTTCTCCTGTTGGGTCATAAATCATACAAAACAATTCCATCTGCCCTTTAGCTGAATAAAAATAATCATTATCTGAATTGGCAGTATGATCACCTATTAATATATAGATCGTATTTTGATTATCAGATGATTTTGCTCTTTCTTCAAAAAACAATTTTAATGAATAGTCTGTATAAGCAATGCTTTTGAGCATTTCATTGGGCAAGTTAGGCAGTAAAGGACTTATATTGTTCGGGATTTTATAGGGAGGATGAGAAGAAAGTGTGAAAATGCTACTGAAATAGGGTTGTGTTTTTTTCTCAAGCTCCTTATTATAATAATGGAGATAAATATGATCGTATATCCCCCAATTCCCGTCATAATCAGTGTTTCTATTTCCATTATATTGGTCTAAGCCAAAATATTCAATTGGTCCTGCCTTTTTAAGAAAACTTTCAAAACCCATTGTTCCATTTGCTGCTCCATGATAGAATGAACTATTATAACCGATTTGATCTAAATAGAAATGAATTCCCCTAATTGTATTTGCTTGATACCATGAATAAATAAAAGGTTGTTCAAGAAGGGACGGTAGTGATGCGAATAATGCTGGTACGGCATCAATGGACTTTGACCCATTTGCATAACAATTTGGAAACACAAGACAAAACTTTGAGAAGCTATCAATAAAAGGAGTAGCAGAAACCATTTTCTTTTCATCTGTTGTAAGAAATCCAATCCGGTTTCTGCCAAAACTCTCAAGTATTATTAGTACAATATTTTTTTTCCCTTTTACAATCGGGCTATTACCATAAAATTTTGTTTGTGTACTGTCAAATTTTTGAGTAAATTGTACAGGTGCAAAAGGATTGGACGGCTTTTTTGATTCCAAGGAACTAATAATCTGAAATGGAGTATTAAGTGTTAGTGCCTCTAGTTCAGGTAAGGCATATCTTGAAGCATCCACGCTTCTGAGCGGTTTGAGTCCTATACTTCCTCGCATACCGAGTACAGAGATTGCAATAATAGCCAAGGTAACCGGCAAATCAGCTAAAGTATATTTAGCTAAAGATACAGCTTTGTATTTGGGATAAATCTTGAATGTGATATATACTAATATGGAGAGAATTATAAGTAAATACCAATAATTTAAAAAGTAACTTCCTATTGGATTTGCACTATCAGCAATCATATAGAATAGTTCCTTCCCTGTTCTTTTATGTGAATAATGAAAGTAAATAGAATCAATCAGATTAAGCAAAAATCCTAGTCCAACAACAAAGGAAAAATAAAATTTGGCACTTAGATATGCAAGTTTTTTTGTTTTAAAATGAAAGGGTAAAAGCAGGAAAATAATGAATGGAGAAAGCGCATAAAAAATATAGACTGAATCGAAAAAAATGCCGAAAGAAAACGATTGTAAAAGTTCAGAGAAATGAAAATGTGAAAAAGATTCTAAATTGAAGATAAAGAAAATCACACGAGAAATCGAAAGTAAAGCAAATGAAATTAATATGCTGGTTATCAGATTATTAATAATAAAAATTCGTTGCTTCATACAGAGATTTGCAAGGGCAAAATTGCATCTAAAAACTTTCCGAAAAAAGGGTAAAAAAAAATTACATAAACCATTTGTTTAGAAAAATAAGATTCTTACCTTTGCCGTCCTTTTTTAGACAACTGGAAAATACTGAAATATGCCAACTATACAACAATTAGTTAGAAAGGGTAGAGAGACATTGACAACGAAGAGCAAGTCTCCTGCACTTGATTCTTGTCCACAACGTAGAGGAGTATGTACACGTGTTTATACAACTACGCCCAAGAAGCCAAATTCTGCAATGAGAAAAGTTGCAAGAGTTCGATTGACAAACCAAAAAGAGGTGAATGCTTATATTCCCGGTGAAGGACATAACTTGCAAGAGCACTCTATTGTATTGGTTAGAGGCGGTAGAGTAAAAGATTTGCCCGGAGTTCGTTATCATATTGTACGTGGAGCTCTAGATACTGCCGGTGTAAACGGAAGAATGCAAAGAAGATCAAAATATGGCGCTAAGAGACCTAAAAAATCTTGATAATATTGATAGATAGATAAAGACAAAGAGCATGAGAAAGATAAAAGCGAAAAAAAGAGCATTGCTACCTGACCCAAAGTTTAACGATACTTTGGTTACTCGTTTTGTAAACAATATGATGTATTCAGGCAAAAAGAGCGTATCACAAGCAGCGTTTTATGATGCCCTTGATATTGTAGAGAAGAAAGTAAAAGAAGAGCCTGCATTAGAAACATGGAAAAAGGCTCTCAATAACGTAACCCCTACTGTTGAAGTAAAATCAAGAAGAGTAGGTGGCGCAACATTCCAAATTCCTATTGAAATTCATCCCGACAGAAGAATTGCAATGGGAATGAAATGGCTAATTGGATTTGCCAGAAAGAGAAATGAAAAATCAATGGCTGAGAAATTAGCTTCTGAAATTATTGCAGCAGCAAAAGGTGAAGGTGCAGCTGTTAAAAAGAAGGATGATACTCACAGAATGGCTGAGGCAAACAAAGCCTTTGCACATTTTAAAGCATAATAATATAAATTAGGAACAGAATAAGAAAATGGCAAACAAGGATTTAAGTTTTGTAAGAAATATAGGAATATCTGCTCACATTGATGCAGGGAAAACCACCACTACCGAAAGAATATTATTCTATACCGGTAAAACTCACAAAATTGGTGAGACACATGATGGTTCTGCAACTATGGATTGGATGGAACAAGAGCAAGAACGAGGTATTACCATTACTTCTGCAGCTACAACTACATATTGGAATTTTCCAACACATGACGGTAAAAAGACTCCGGATTCTAAAACATATCAAATTAATGTAATTGACACCCCGGGACACGTTGATTTTACTGTTGAAGTAGAAAGATCATTGCGCGTACTAGACGGTGCAATTGCCTTATTCTGTTCTGTTGGAGGTGTTGAACCTCAATCAGAAACAGTTTGGAGACAAATGAACAAGTACCATGTACCCAGAATAGGTTTTGTAAATAAAATGGACCGTTCAGGTGCAGATTTTCTAAAAGTTGTAAAGCAGATTCAAGACAGATTAGGTGCTAAGCCCGTTCCACTTCAAATTCCGATTGGTGCTGAAGAGACTTTTAAAGGAGTTGTTGATTTGATTAGAAATGAAGCAATCGTTTGGGACGAAGCATCTTTAGGTGCTACATATACTGAAATTGAAATACCAGAAGATTTAAAAGAAATTGCAGCTGAATATCGTGAAAAACTCATAGAAGCTATTGCTGAATTTGATGACACCTTGATGGAGAAGTTCTTTGATGACCCTAATTCTATAACAGAAGAGGAAATCAATAAAGCACTTCGTGCTGCAACACTCTCTCTTAAAATCGTTCCATTAATGTGTGGTTCTTCTTTCAAAAACAAAGGAGTACAAACACTGTTGGATGCAGTTATTAAATTTTTACCGGCTCCTACAGATATCCCTGCTGTTACCGGAACAAATCCCGATACAGAACAGGAAATAACCAGAAAACCTGACGTAAATGAACCTTTTGCAGCATTGGCTTTCAAAATTGCTACTGACCCTTATGTTGGAAGACTCGCTTTCTTCCGCGTTTATTCAGGACATTTGGATGCAGGTTCTTATGTGTTGAACACTCGCTCAGGTAAAAAGGAAAGAATTTCTCGTATCTTCCAAATGCACTCAAATAAGCAGAATCCAATCGATGGAATAGATGCCGGAGATATTGGAGCTGCTGTAGGTTTCAAAGAAATCAAGACAGGAGATACCTTATCAGATGAGAAAAACCCAATTGTCTTAGAATCTATCATATTCCCTGAACCGGTTATCGGAATTGCGATTGAGCCCAAGACCCAAGGTGATGTCGATAAATTGGCAAATGGATTGTCAAAACTTGCAGAGGAAGACCCAACTTTCAGAGTTAAAACTGACGAAGAAACAGGTCAAACAGTTATTCATGGTATGGGTGAATTGCACTTGGAAATCATTGTTGATCGACTTAAACGTGAATTCAAAGTTGAAGTAAATCAAGGTGCTCCACAAGTTGCCTATAAAGAAGCAATCACCAAAAACTTTACACACAGAGAAGTATTTAAGAAACAAACCGGTGGTAGAGGTAAGTTTGCTGATATCCAATTTGAAATTGGCCCTGCTGACGAAGATTTCCAAACCGATGGATTGCAATTTGTTAATCAGATTGTGGGAGGTGCTATTCCGAAAGAATTTATTCCTGCCATACAAAAAGGTTTTGCAGAGTCAATGAAAAACGGATGTTTGGCAGGTTATCCTATTAGCAAAATGAAAGTTCGTCTTTTTGATGGTTCTTTCCATGCTGTGGACTCTGACTCATTATCATTCGAGTTGGCTGCAAGAGCCGGATTCAGAGAAGCTGCCAAGAATGCAGGCCCTGTTATTCTTGAACCAATTATGAAACTTGAGGTATTGACACCTGCTGATTATATGGGAGACGTTCAAGGTGACTTGAACCGCAGAAGAGGTATGATTGAAGGTATCGATGAAAGAGCAGGAGCGCAAGTAGTTAAAGCCAAAGTACCTCTTAGCGAAATGTTTGGTTATGTGACTTCATTGAGAACAATCACTTCAGGACGCGCAAGCTCAAGCATGGAATTCTCTCATTATGAACAAGTCCCAAGAAACCTTGCCGAGAATATTTTGAAAACTGTTAAAGGAAATACATCTAACGCATAAAAAATTAAACATGGTTAGCCAGAAGATAAGAATAAAGTTGAGGTCTCACGACCATAATCTGATTGACAAATCAGCAGAAAAGATTGTTAAATCAGTTAAAATAACAGGAGCGATAGTGAATGGACCTATTCCGCTTCCAACTCAGAAGAAAATTTTTACAGTTCTTCGTTCTCCACACGTAAATAAAAAAGCGAGAGAACAGTTTCAATTATCTTCTTACAAAAGATTAATTGACATTTATACATCCTCTTCTAAGACCGTTGAAGCTCTTATGAAGTTGGAGTTGCCAAGTGGTGTTGATGTTGAAATAAAAGTTTAGTTAAAAAAGAAACAGAGTCATGCAAAGATTAATAGGAAAGAAAATTGGAATGACAAGTGTCTTCAATACTGAGGGTAATAATATCCCTTGTACAGTTATAGAAGCAGGACCTTGTGTTGTAACCCAAGTAAAAACTAAAGAAAAGGAAGGTGTAAATGCTTTCCAATTAGCTTGGGGAGACAAGAAAGAAAAGCATTGGAAAAAGACCGAAGTAGGTCATTTTAAGGCTTCCGGTAGCACACCTAAAAAAGTAACTGTTGATGTTAGAGATCCTAGAATTGAAAGAAAGGTTGGTGAAGTGATTGATTCTACTGTATTTAATGAAGGAGAATATGTAGATGTTATTGCAAATTCAAAAGGAAAAGGATTTCAAGGGGTTGTAAAAAGACATGGATTTGCCGGTGTGGGTGAATCAACTCACGGTCAACATAACAGATTGAGAGCACCCGGTTCAATCGGAGCATGTTCTACTCCTTCAAGAGTTTTCAAAGGAACAAGAATGGCCGGAAGAACAGGAAATAACAGAGTGAAAGTTATCAATCTTGAGATTATTAAAATATATCCGGATAAGAATCTCATACTTGTAAAAGGTGCAGTTCCCGGTTATAATGGTACAACCGTAATATTGGAAAAATAACATGGAAGCGAAAGTATATAATAGTAAAGGTGAATATGCAGGCAGAACAGTCTCTTTACCAAAAGAAGTTTTTGGTATAGAGCCAAATGACCATGCAATATATCTTGATGTAAAATTGTTTTTGGCAAATCAAAGACAAGGAACACATAAATCAAAAGATAGATCAGAAGTTGCCTATAGTACCCGTAAACTAAAACGCCAAAAAGGAACTGGCGGAGCTAGGGCAGGTAGCCGAAAATCAGGTACTATCGTTGGCGGTGGAAGAATCCATGGTCCAAGACCAAGAAATTATGGTTTTAAACTCAATGCTAAACTTAAAAATCTCGCTCGTCTTTCAGCATTAACCTATAAAGCCAAAGAAGATAAAGTAATGGTGATTGAAGATTTGGCTTTTGATAAACCAAATACGGCTTCTTTTGCAAACCTTTTGAAAAATATGCAAGTGGAAGGAACCAAAACCTTATTCTTGGTTGATAAGTCCGATAAAAATACAATGCTTAGTGGTAGAAATATTCCTAATAATAAAATTTCTTCTGCAAATAGCTTGAATACTTATGAAATCATGAATTCAAATCATTTGATTTTAACCGAAGCTTCAATTAATATTATCAACGATACATACAAGAAATAACGAAAATGACATCAATATTAATTAAACCGCTAATCACAGAGAAACTAAATCTTCTTAAGGAAAGAAGAGAACAATATGGTTTTATTGTGGACAGAAGAGCTTCTAAAGAAGATATTGTTAATGCCATTGAAAAATTATATGGGGTAGAAGTAGAATGGCTTAACACAATGGTTGCCCCAACCAAAAAAAGAAAAAACAACAGAACCGGACAAGTAACCGGTAGAACAAACAGTTATAAAAAAGCTATCTTTAAATTAAAAGATGGTCACAAAATAGACTTTTTTGAGAACAACTAACAATGGGATTAAAAAGATTAAAACCGATAACACCCGGACAGAGATTTAGAGTTTCTAATGACTATTCTGAGCTTACAACCGATAAGCCTGAAAAATCTTTACTTGTAACTTTAAAGAAATCAGGAGGTAGAAATAACCAGGGTAAAATGACTATGCGCAATATTGGCGGTGGTCACAAACGTAAGTATAGAATCATAGATTTTAAACGTGACAAATACAATATAACTGCAGAAGTATTGTCTGTTGAATATGATCCAAATAGAACTTCTTATATCTCATTGGTTCAGTACGAAGACGGAGAGAAACGCTATATCATAGCACCGGATGGAATTAAAGTAGGACAAAAAATTGTTTCCGGTTCAGGTGTTACCCCTGATGTTGGAAATGCATTACCTCTAAATGAAATTCCTCAAGGAACAGAAATTCACAATATTGAGATGGCTCCCGGTGCAGGTGCTAAAATATGCAGAGGCACAGGTTCTTCCGCTATCCTTAAAAACATTGAAGATAAGTATTGTGTAATTAAATTACCCTCAGGTGAAACAAGAATGATTTTGTCAGTATGTATGGCAACTGTCGGAAAAGTTTCAAATTCTGAGCATTTTAATATTAACCTTGGAAAAGCAGGACGAAGCAGATGGTTGGGCAGAAGACCCAGAACCAGACCGGCAGCAATGAACCCTGTTGACCACCCACTTGGAGGAGGTGAAGGTAAATCTAAAGGAGGACAACCTATGTCTCGTACAGGTATCTACTCTCAAGGACAAAAAACCAGAACTCCTAAGAAAGCTTCTAACAAGTATATTATTGAAAGACGTAAAAATAAAAGAGGAACTAACTAATTAGCTGAAAAAATAGAGATATGGCAAGATCATTAAAAAAAGGACCATTTGTAGATTATAAACTTGACAAAAAAGTGTCTCAAATGAATGAATCCAAAAAGAAATCAGTGGTTAAAACATGGGCTAGAAGAAGTATGATTAGTCCGGATTTCGTGGGACATACATTTGCAGTCCATAATGGTAATAAATTTATCCCTGTGTTTGTTACAGAAAACATGGTTGGACACAGATTAGGAGAGTTTGCTCCAACTAGAACATTCAAAGGACATAGTGGTAACAGATAATAAAAATTAGAAAAAATGGAAGCTGTAGCTAAATTAAAAAATTGCCCTCTGCCACCTCGTAAAATGAGATTGGTTATTGACCAAATCAGAGGCCAGAAAGTTGATAAAGCATTGAACTTACTTCAGTTCAATCAAAGAAGATATTATGCAGTTTATGTTGAGAAATTGCTGAAAAGTGCAATAGCCAACTGGGAACAAAAAAATGATGGCGCACGTGCTGAAGATTCAGATTTATTTGTTAAAACTGCAATGGTTGACGGAGCTTATGCACTCAAAAGATTAAGAACTGCACCCCAAGGTAGAGCAAACAGAATGAAGAAAAGATTTAACCACATAACCCTTATTGTTGATAGCAGTATCCAAAACGAAACGGTAAATGAAGTTGTAGAAAATCAAGAAGAAGAAGCAAAAAAATAACTATTATATCAAAGACATTTAAATGGGACAAAAAGTAAATCCAATATCACTTAGATTAGGCATTACCAGAGGATGGGAATCAAATTGGTATGGCGGAAAAAATTTCGCTGAAAAATTGATTGAAGACGAAAAAATTAGAACGTACATCTATGCCAGAATTCCAAAAGGTGGTATTTCTAAAATTGTTATTGAAAGAACAATAAAAAGACTCATTATTACGGTCCATACAGCCCGTCCGGGTATTGTTATCGGTAAACAAGGCTCAGAGGTTGACAGACTTAAGGAAGAAATAAAAAAACTTACCAATAAAGATGTGCAAATCAATATCTTTGAAATAAAAAGACCTGAACTCGATGCAGTTCTTGTGGCTCAAAATATTGCACAACAAATTGAAGGAAGAATGTCATATAAAAGAGCGGTTAGAAGCGCAATTCAAAATACCATGAGAATGGGTGCTGAAGGTATTAAAGTATCTGTTTCCGGTCGTTTGAATGGTGCAGATATTGCTCGTTCAGAACATTTTAAAGAAGGCAGAACTCCCCTTCATACTTTGAGAGCTGATATTGACTATAATTTGGCAGAAGCTTTAACAACTTATGGATTAATAGGAATTAAAGTTTGGATATGCAGAGGTGAAGTAATTGGTAAGAAAGACATTTCACTTAATGCTGCCATGCCAAAAGAAAGAACAGGAAGATTTGGAGCTAATGATACTTCTCAAAATGGGAAGAGAAGAAATAGAACTTTTAGAAAACAATAAAAACTGAGAACATGTTAAGTCCGAAAAGAACAAAATATAGAAAAACACAAAAAGGTCGTGTCAAAGGGATTGCCACCAGAGGTCACCTGTTGAATTTCGGCTCTTTTGGCCTGAAATCTATGGAGCCAAAGTGGATTACAGCACGTCAGATTGAAGCTGCTCGTATTGCACTCACACGTTATATGAAACGCGAAGGACAGGTGTGGATTAGAATATTCCCTGACAAACCTGTTACTAAAAAACCTAATGAGGTAAGGATGGGTAAGGGTAAAGGCGCACCAGAGTATTGGGTAGCCATTGTTAAGCCAGGAACAATTATGTTCGAAATAGGAGGAGTACCTCTTGAGGTTGCTAAAGAAGGAATGAGATTGGCAGCACAGAAATTACCAGTTGCAACTAAATTTATTGTTAAACCAGATTACGCAGGAGAGTGATTATGAAATATCAAGATATCAAAGCATTACCTACAAAAGAACTTTTTGTAAGGTACAGAGAGGAAAAATTAAAGTTAACTAAATTGAAAATTAATCATGCGGTTACTCCATTAGATCAACCTCACCAGATCAAAGAATCAAGAAAACAAGTTGCCAGACTCCTTACAGAGTTAAACAATAGAAGAAAAGATTACGAATTAAAAGCAATTCAAAATAAGGCTAAATAAATATGGCTATAGAAAGAAATTCAAGAAAAGAGTTTGTAGGTAAAGTAACCAGCGCAAAAATGGACAAGTCTATTGTTGTTGCTGTTGAAAACAAGGTTAAACACCCTAAATACAAAAAGTACTTTACCAAAACCAAAAAACTTTATGCTCATGATGAAACCAATCAGTGTGGCATAGATGATATTGTTAGAATTCAAGAAACTCGCCCATTGAGCAAACTCAAAAGATGGCGTTTAATAGAGGTAATTCAAAAAGCAAAATAAGAAAATGATACAACAGGAATCAAGATTAAAAGTAGCGGATAACAGCGGAGCAAAAGATGTTCTTTGCATTAGAGTATTGGGCGGAACCAAAACTCGTTATGCCGGTCTTGGAGACAAAATAGTTGTCTCTGTGAAAGAAGCATTGCCTTCAGGCGGAATAAAAAAAGGAGCAGTCTCTAAAGCAGTTATTGTTCGAGTAAAGAAAGGAGTGAGAAGACCTGATGGCTCTTATATCAGATTTGACGAGAACTCATGCGTCTTATTGAACAACAATGATGAACCAAGAGGAACACGTATTTTTGGACCTGTTGCTCGTGAATTAAGAGACAAACAGTTTATGAAAATTGTATCATTAGCACCCGAAGTATTATAAACATCATGAAAAAAACTTCAAACATACAGAAGATTCATATCAAGAAAGGAGATACAGTTAAAGCAATCTCCGGAAATGACAAAGGTAAACCTGCATCTGAGGTACTTGTTGTATATCCTAAGACCTACAGAGCTTTAGTAAAAGGTTATAATTTGGTTACAAAACACGTAAAACCAACACAACAAAAACCAGATGGTGAAATTATCAAAAAAGAAGCACCCATCCATATTTCTAACCTAATGTTAGTCGTTGGCGGTACCCCAACAAAAGTTGGACGTAAAGCCGATGCTGAAGGAAAACTAAAGAGATATGCAAAAAAAACAGGTGAATTTATCGATTAATAATAAAAGTAGAATTCAATTATGGCATATAAACCAACATTAAAAGAAAGATATAACAATGAGATAGCCAAAGCGTTACATACAAAATTTGGTTATAAAAATGTTATGCAAATCCCTAAGCTTCAGAAAATATGCTTAAATCAAGGGGTAGGAGTTGCTGTTTCGGACAAAAAATTGATTGATACAGCTGTGGAAGAAATGACTACAATATCAGGACAAAAAGCCAGTCCTACTTATGCAAAAAAGGCTATCTCTAACTTTAAACTTAGAGAAAAAATGCCTATTGGAGTTAAAGTTACATTGAGGGGAGACAAAATGTATGAGTTTCTTGAAAGATTTATTTCTATATCTCTTCCCAGGGTTAGAGATTTTCAAGGTCTAAAAGTTAAAGGATTTGACGGAAGAGGAAATTATAACATGGGTGTTACCGAGCAAATAATTTTTCCGGAAATGAATATTGACAAAATTAACAGAATTAATGGTATGGATATCACTTTTGTTACAACTGCAAAAACAGATGAAGAGTGTTTAGAGTTGCTCAAGAGTTTTGGTATGCCTTTTCAAACTAAAGACGCTAAATAAATAATGGCAAAAGAATCAATAAAAGCAAGAGACGTCAAAAGACGCAAATTAGTTCAAAAATTTGAAGCTAAAAGAGCCGCTTTGAAAGAAGCAGGAGAATGGGTAGAATTACAAAAAATGCCTCGAAATTCTTCAAAAGTTAGACTAAGAAATAGATGCCAATTAACAGGCAGACCAAAAGGATATATACGTCAATTTGGTATTTGCAGAAACCAGTTAAGAAAATTGGCTTCTGAAGGTAAAATCCCCGGAGTAACTAAAGCAAGTTGGTAATAATTAAAATATAGAAAATAAGATGACTGATCCAATAGCAGACTTTTTAACCAGAGTAAGAAATGCAGTTGCTGCCAAACACAGAGTGGTAGAAATTCCTGCATCCAGAATCAAAAAAGAAATCACAAGAGTTCTTTTTGAAAAAGGTTATATCTTGAATTATAAATTTGAAGAGAATACATTCGGTGGACAAGGCAGTATCAAAATTGCCCTGAAATACCATCCTGTAACCAAACAATCCGCTATCACTGATTTGACCAGAATCAGTAAACCCGGATTAAGACAATATACACCGGCTGATAACCTTCCAAAGGTTATTAACGGACTTGGTATTGCCATTATCTCTTCTTCACACGGAGTAATTACCGACAAAGAAGCAAGAAAACTTCACGTTGGCGGTGAAGTTCTATGTTATGTCTCATAATTAAAAATAAAAATTATGTCAAGAATAGGAAATAAAATAATTGAAGTACCTGCCGGAGTTACGGTAACATATAATAATCATGTTGCTACAATCAAAGGTCCTAAAGGTGAACTAAAACAAACACTGAAAGAAGGTTTTGATTTAAAAATCGAAGGTGATAAAATTAGTGTAATTCGCCCATCAGATGAAAAACAAGATAGGGCATTGCACGGACTTTATCGTTCTTTGATTCATAACAATATTGTAGGTGTATCTCAAGGGCATACGATAACACAAGAATTTGTCGGTGTGGGTTATAGAGCAGTTGCACAGGGACAAATTCTGGATATGTCTTTAGGTTACTCTCATAAGATTATGTTTGAACTACCTAAAGAAATTAAGATTAAATCAGAGTCGCCAAAAGGAGCTGCACCCTATATAACTATGGAATGTGCTGATAAGGAATTACTCGGACGAGTAGCAGCTAAAATCAGAAGTTTCCGCCCACCTGAACCTTATAAAGGAAAAGGAATTCGTTTTGCAGGAGAACAAATTAGAAGAAAAGCAGGTAAATCAGCAGCTAAAAAATAAGTAAAATGAGTACAAAAGCTAAAGTAGAAAGAAGAGAAAAAATCAAAAGAAGTATAGCTTCGAAAGTACGTGGAACTGAGCAAAAACCACGTTTGGTTGTCTTCAAAAGTAATAAAGAAATCTATGCTCAAATTGTTGATGACAGTAAGTCTATTACGCTTTGCGCTGCATCTTCAAATGAAAAAGATTTTAAAAAATCTAAAGAAACAAAAACAGTAACCGCTAACCAAATAGGAAAAAGAATTGCCGAAAAAGCTAAGGCGGCCGGTATCTCAACCGTTGTGTTTGACAGAAACGGATATTTATATCATGGTCGTGTTAAAAGTTTGGCAGAAGGTGCCAGAGAAGGAGGGTTAGTATTTTAATAATTTAGCATTATGGCAACTCAAAATATTAAAAGAATTAATAAATCAGACCTTGAACTAACGGAAAATGTAGTAGCTATTCAAAGAGTAGCCAAGGTAACCAAAGGAGGTAGAACTTTTAGCTTTACAGCTATTGTGGTTGTTGGAGATAAAAATGGTATTGTAGGTATTGGTTCCGGAAAAGCAAGCGAAATTCAAGCTGCTGTACAAAAAGGAATTGAAGACGCTAAAAAGAATTTAATAAAAGTACCTATTATCAATGGCACTATCCCTCATGAACAGGTTGGCAGATATTGTGGTGGACACGTATTTATGAAACCTGCTGCGCATGGTACCGGTGTTATTGCAGGAGGTGCTATGAGGGCCGTCTTTGAAAGTGCAGGTATTGAAAATATCCTTTCAAAATCCAAAGGTTCTTCAAACCCTCATAATGTTGTAAAAGCAACCATCGATGCCCTGCTCAAATTGAGAGACCCCTATACAGTGGCTCAGCAAAGAGGTATCAAATTAGAGAATGTTTTTAACGGTTAATAATTATTTATCATGAGCAAAATTAGAGTAACACAAATTAAAAGCGCGATTGACAGACCGGAAAATCAAAAGAGAACTTTGATTGCTTTAGGTCTTAATAAAATTAATAAAAGCAAGGAATTTGAAGCAAATCCCATGATATTGGGTATGGTTAGGGTAGTTAATCACTTAGTTAAAGTAGAAAATATTTAAGAGAATGGATTTAAACAGTTTAAAACCTGCAGAAGGTTCAATAAAGAAATCAAAACGAATTGGTCGTGGTCAAGGCTCAGGAAGAGGCGGTACCTCTACCCGTGGACATAAAGGTGCTCAGTCAAGATCCGGATACTCTCGAAAAAGAGGCTTCGAAGGAGGACAGATGCCCCTTCAAAGGCGTATTCCCAAAGGTGGGTTTAAGAACATCAATAGAGTTGAATATGTAGGAATTAATTTAGATGTTCTTCAATCTTTGGTTGACAACAAAGGGGTAACTGAAATTAACAGAGATATACTTTTAGCTAATCACCTGATCTCCAAAAATGATTTATTTAAAATTCTAGGTAGAGGTGAAATCAAATCCAAACTTAGCGTTTCAGCAAACGGATTCTCCAAAACGGCTAAGGATGCTATTGAGAAAGTAGGTGGAACAACACAACTTGTATAATTACAATGAGTAAATTTAGACTAATAAGGAAATTACAAGAAATTTGGAGTATTGAGGAGCTTAGAACTAAGATTTTAAATACCCTATTCTTTCTGTTAATTTATAGGTTGGGTACCTTTATTATCCTGCCGGGTATTGATTCTGAACAATTGTCCGGTTTGCAAGGTCAAACTGATGGCAGTTTATTAGGACTAATCAATGTCTTCGCAGGAGGAGCTTTTGCTAGAGGAGCCTTTTTTGCTTTAGGAATTATGCCTTATATCTCTGCTTCTATTGTGATTCAGTTAATGGGGATTGCAGTACCGGCATTTCAAAAAATGCAAAAAGAAGGGGAAGACGGAAGAAGAAAACTAAACCAAATTACTCGATACCTTACTGTTGCAATTACCTTAGTACAGTCTATTGCTTACCTTGTTAACATTACATCTAACCCCGGGAATTCCGGTGCTCTATTATTCATTACCAGACCGGAGGTGATGTCACAAGGGATGTTTATGATTGTAAATACACTCATTCTAACTGCAGGAACAATTTTTGTGATGTGGTTAGGCGAAAAAATCACAGATAAAGGGCTTGGAAATGGTATTTCATTAATTATCATGATTGGAATTATTGATAGATTACCCGGAGCTCTTACCTTTGAGATGGTTCAACGTTTTAATGATGGTCAATTACCCATTTTTATTGTTCAACTTGCTTTATGGGTTGCTGTAATTGTTGCTAGTGTACTATTGGTGCAAGGAACTCGTAAAATCCCTGTAAATTATGCCAAAAGAGTTGTGGGAAATAGACAGTATGGGGGTTCAAGACAGTATATTCCCTTAAAAGTAAATGCTGCAGGTGTTATGCCAATCATCTTCGCTCAGGCGTTAATGTTTATACCACCTTACATCAAACAAATGTTCCCTAATTCAAATTCATCTGTACTTAACTCAATGGATGATTGGACTTCTATTCCTTATAATGTAATATTTGCAATACTCATCATCGCTTTTACTTACTTTTATACTGTAATAACAATCAATCCCCAGAGTATTGCTGATGAGTTAAAAAAGAATGGAGGCTTTATACCAGGTGTTAAACCAGGTAAAAAAACTTCTGAATATATTGATACTATTATGTCAAGGATTATTCTCCCAGGCTCAATCTTTTTGGCATTCGTATCTATAATGCCGGCAATCGCTGTTTATTTTAATGTTGGAAACGCTTTTGCACAATTTTATGGAGGTACATCACTACTTATTATGGTAGGTGTAGTTCTTGATACACTTCAACAAATTGAAAGTTATTTGTTGATGAGACACTATGATGGATTAATGAAAACTGGAAGAATTAAAGGTAGAACAGGAGCTATCGGGGCATCAATTTGATGCTTGGTGATTACTAAATTATTTAGTAATTTCGCAGCCCCTTAAAAAGAGATACGAATGGCAAAACAACCTTCAATAAAGCAAGATGGAGAAATTACTGAAGCTCTATCAAATGCAATGTTTAGGGTTAAACTTGCTAACGGACATGAGATTATTGCAACCATAAGTGGAAAAATGAGAATGCATTACATTAGAATTCTTCCAGGAGATAAAGTGCAAGTCGAAATGTCACCATATGATTTAACAAGAGGTAGAATATGTTTTAGATATAAATAACTGAATAATATGAAAGTAAAAACATCAGTAAAAAAACGCAGTGCAGACTGTATCATTGTTAAACGTAAAGGAAAAGTTTACGTAATTAACAAAAAGAACCCGAAATTTAAACAAAGACAAGGATAATATATACTATGGCTAGAATCGCTGGAATTGATTTACCACGTAACAAAAGAGGTGTAATAGGACTTACTTACATCTATGGTATTGGAAGAAGTTTATCTGCTGAAATTTTAAAATCAGCCGGAATCTCTGAAGATAAGAAAGTTTCTGATTGGACTGACGAAGAAATCACCAATATTAGAAACTATATTTCTGAGAATATCAAAACCGAAGGAGAGCTTCGTTCTGAAACACAACTAAATATTAAAAGACTAATGGATATCGGATGTTACAGAGGTATCCGACATAGAAAAGGACTGCCTGTTAGAGGTCAAACAACCAAAAACAATGCACGTACCAGAAAGGGTAAGAAGAAAACTGTTGCTAACAAAAAGAAAGTTACTAAATAATTAAGTCACAAGCTATAAAATGAATAGTCCAAAGAAAGTATCAAAGAGGAAGGTGAAAATTGACGCTCAAGGTCAAGTTCACATTAAAGCCTCATTCAATAACGTAATCGTATCTATTACAAATTCAACCGGACAAGTTATCTCTTGGTCTTCTTCCGGTAAAATGGGATTCAGAGGATCAAAGAAAAACACTCCTTATGCAGCTCAAACAGCATCTCAAGACTGTGCTAAAGTTGCTTATGATATGGGGTTGAGAAAAGTTGAGGTATTTGTTAAAGGACCGGGCTCAGGCAGAGATTCTGCTATTAGAAGTTTGGCAGCATCAGGACTTGAAGTAATATCAATCCAAGATGTTACTCCTATGCCTCATAATGGATGCAGACCTCCGAAGAAAAGAAGAGTATAATTTTATAGTATTAGAAATTAACAAATATGGCTAGATATACAGGACCCAAAACCAAAATAGCGCGTAAATTCAGAGAACCAATCTTTGGACCGGATAAATCCTTTGAAAAAAAGAAGTATCCTCCTGGAATGCACGGAAATTCTAAAAAAAGAAAAAAACTGTCAGAATATGCGCTTCAATTATCCGAAAAGCAGAAAGCAAAGTATACCTATGGATTGCTCGAAAAGCAATTCTTGAATTTGTTTAAAAAGGCAGCTTCTAAAAGAGGTATTACAGGTGAAACATTTTTGAAATTCTTGGAAGCTAGATTAGACAATACTGTTTACAGATTAAATATTGCTCCTTCCAGAAGAGCTGCAAGACAATTAGTTTTACACAAGCACATTCTTGTAAACGATGAGATAGTAAATATTCCATCTTATCAATTAAAACCCGGAGATGTTGTGACTGTTAGAGAAAGATCAAAAACATTAGAGTTAATTACAGATTCTTTGTCTGTTGGAAGAATGAAACACTCATGGCTGCAATGGGACGGAAATACAATGTCAGGTACTTTTATGAACCTGCCGGAGCGTTCAGAAATTCCCGAAAATATTAACGAAACACTGATTGTCGAGTTATATTCTAAATAATAATTAAAAAAAAGCGTAATCTATAAATAAAATGGCAATATTAGATTTTCAAAAACCCGAAAGAGTAATCATGCAGAAAGATACAGACTTCTATGGTCTGTTCGAATTCAGCCCACTTGAGAAAGGGTATGGCACAACCATTGGTAATTCTTTGAGAAGAGTTCTACTGTCTTCTCTTCAAGGCTATGCCATTACATCCGTTAAAATTCACGGAGTTGAACATGAATTTTCTACTATTAAGGGAGTTATAGAAGATGTTACTGATATCATTCTTAACCTTAAACAAGTTAGATTTAAGAAAACATCTCCTTCTGCTGAAAATTCTGAAAAGATTTTTATCTCTATCAAAGGTAAAGAGCAATTCTTAGCCGGTGATATGAGCAGATATAGTAGCAATTTTGAAGTACTTAACCCTGACTTAGTTATCTGCACTATGGAGCCGTTTGTTCAACTTGAAATTGAACTTAATATTGAAAAAGGTCGTGGATATGTTCCTGCTGAAGAAAACAAAACAAAAGATTCGACTCTAGGTGTGATTCCTATTGACTCAATTTTTACTCCTATAAAAAATGTTAAATATAGTGTGGAGGATTTTAGAGTTGAGCAGAAAACTGATTATGAAAAGCTTGTTATAGAACTCTCTACCGATGGTTCCATACACCCTGAAGATGCATTGAAAGAGGCTGCTAAAATCCTAATTCAGCACTTCTTGTTATTTTCTGATGACAATATGTTGTTGGATACACAAGTGAAAAAACCTGTTCAAGAGGTTGATGAGAATATGCTACAAATGAGAAAGATTCTTAAAACTCCGCTTGCTGACCTTGATTTGTCTGTAAGAGCATACAACTGTCTTAAAGCGGCCGAAATAAGAACATTGGGTGAATTGGTGAGCTATCATATTGATGACCTGCTTAAATTCAGAAACTTTGGTAAAAAATCATTGTCTGAATTGGAAGAATTTGTAAAGGAAAAAGGTTTACACTTTGCAATGGATATTTCAAAGTATAATTTGGTCGAAGAATAATTTTATAATTTAAAGAAGAGATGAGACACGGAGTAAAATCAAATCATTTAGGAAGAACTGCATCACACAGAAAGTCAATGCTTTCTAACATGGCTTCTTCATTGATTAAGCACAAGAAAATCACAACGACAGTTGCTAAAGCAAAAGCATTGAGAGTATATGTAGAACCTCTTTTAACAAAAGCAAAGTCTGATTCTGTTCACAATAGAAGAACTGTATTTTCTTACTTGAGAGATAAGGAAGCAATTAAAGAATTGTACGGTGTGATTGCATCAAAAATTGGCGACAGACAAGGTGGGTATACCAGGATTCTCAAACTTGGAAATCGTATGGGTGATAATGCTGAAATGGCACTTATCGAACTCGTTGATTTCAATGAGTTTATTCAACCCAAACCTGCTAAGGAGAAAAAGAAATCTACCAGAAGAGGTCGTTCATCAGGTCAATCTAAAAAGGCAGAAACTGTTGTTAATAAAGTGGAGACTTCTGAAGAACCCAAAGTTGAAGATGCTGCTGCTGAAATCGAAACTGTTGAAGAAGTGAAATCAGAAGAGATTGTTGATAACAAAGAAAGCGCAGATGAAGCAACTGCTGAAGATTCTGCTGAAGAGAATAAAGAAGAAAAGTAGTTTGTAGTTTTCATAATTAAAGTTTAAGCCGTAACAATTTTGTTGCGGCTTTTCTTTTTTTATAAACTAACCGGCTGTAATTTTTACTCACAAATTCCAAACCTCGTTTTACTCCCTTTCAAAACCCCTATCTTTGCAGCAAATGTTTGGGTTTGGTTCAAAACAAAAGAAAGTTTCTTTTAGGTATATCCCTCGCTTTTATGATGAAAATAAAGAAGATTTGCGAAACAGGGTTAGAGCTATCAAAGAAGCAATTGGAGAAGTGGATGGTCAAAAACCCAAACCCGGTTCGTCTATCCGTGGAGCTTTTACTTCACACAAACCGAAAAAATCCGAAAAACAGATAAGGCTTAGAAATCAGAATATAAGGCTTATACTTATTCTGATTGCACTTGCATATTTGGCATGGCAGATTACAACTTCTGATTTTATCCAGCAACTCTTTGACAAGTTTGACCCCAATACCTATGAGTGATAAAATAAATCTGCTTCCTGAAACTGTTGCCAATCAGATTGCTGCCGGAGAGGTGGTACAGAGGCCTTCTTCTGTGGTTAAAGAATTGCTCGAGAATGCAGTAGATGCAGGTTCAACCTCAATTACTCTTATCATCAAAGACGGTGGTTCGGCATTGATACAAGTAGTGGATAATGGTTCCGGAATGTCTCATACCGATGCGCGTATGTGTTGGGAGAGGCATGCAACATCCAAAATCCGAAAAGCAGATGATTTATACTGCATCAAAACCTTTGGATTTAGAGGTGAAGCGTTGGCTTCCATTGCTTCGGTTGCAAGGGTTGAAATGACTACTAAACTAAAAGAGAATGACACCGGTACTCAAATTATCATTGAAGGAGGACATATCAAAAAACATGAGTTTATTGCAGCATCCAACGGAACTAATATAGCGGTCAGGAATCTTTTTTATAACATTCCCGCAAGGCGTAATTTTCTAAAGTCCCAAGCTGTTGAAACGCGCCATATCATGGAAGAATTTTCTCGTTCAGCCTTAGCATATCCTGAAATCTCATTTAAATTATTTAATAATGACAAAGAGGTACTTGATTTGCCTGCTACCGATTCCAAAACCAGAATTGTCAGTACTTTGGGCAAAATGAAACATGCTGATTTATTGTTACTAAATGAGGATACTGACGTGCTTAAAGTTACCGGTTTTGTGGGGAAAC
>JAGFIU010000029.1 GCA_024103355.1 Bacteroidota bacterium | reverse complement strand
GCACAGACGAAATAACCAAAACATTAACTGTAAATCCCGCACCAAAGAGATGTCAGTTTGCAATCAACTATGATGGAAGCAAGGGACTTAGGGCATATAACTTTGAACCAACTGATGGTTCTGTGGTAGGTGCTGAATCGGGTGTAACATATACATGGTATTTTGGAACTGGTTCAAGTAATCAAGGAGGAAAAGGCGAATTTAACTATTCTAATGATGGTTCCTATACAGTCACAATGAGAGCAGAGACTGCAGCAGGTTGTCTATGCGAATCTTCTCATAATTTAATAATTGACAGAACAGATGTGTCCGATATCATAGGTAATAATAGCTTTAATGTTTATCCCAATCCGAGTACAGGACTGTTTAAAGTAGAGGTTTCAAATAGTTCTATAGATGGCGTAATTGAAGTCTTTGATGTTATTGGAAATAAATTACTTAGCTACACAAATTCAGAGATGAATGAAATCAATTGGACAATTGATTTAAGTAGTTACAGCAATGGTGTATATATGGTTCGTTATTCTTCAAATAATAAGACTGTTACAAAGAAGATCAAGTTAATAAGATAACCGCACCTTATATCTCATATTATATTAATGCCTGCTAAGAGTTCTTGGCAGGCATTTCTTTTATTAAAAACAGGAGTTTTTTTGTTATTTTGTCGCTGCGAATCTGCTATTGATGGAAGCTGTGTTTATAATCATTAATTTATAAGTATGTAATTGACAAACAGTTGTATCTATCATCCTAATTTCTTGTTAAAAAAAATGCTTGCTTGTTTATAATAAGGATTAATTATAGCTTTGTGATACACATTGCGAATTTAATATTATTATTATGAATAAGATTCTACTCATTAAAAGTATGCGCCAATTAGCCATGGGAGTAATTGGTGCTTCAGCATTTATTTCTCCGGCAATACTAAATGCTCAATTATCTGGAAGCAGTTATACAATAGATAATACAATCAGTGCCAGCTCTTCCAACTATACGGATTTTCAATCATTATTTAATGATATTGCCTATGGATTCAGAAATGATGGTGGCACTCCAAATGGTCCTGACGTTTCAGGAAATGTTACGGTGAATGTTAAAACAAATTCAACTTTTACTGAACAAGTAACCGTCTATCCGGCAAGTTCTATGGATTCAAATAATAGAGTTACTATAAAAGGTAACAATGCCTTGCTAACGTTTAATGCGACTAATCCATATGCAAGACATACATTGTGGTTGCAAGGAGCAAGTTATTTTACTTTTGAGAATCTTAGGGTTGAAGGAACTAATGCAAGCTATGTTCATACTGTCAGGTTATCTGATTATGCCAACTATAATTTTTTTACGAAATGCACACTGAGTGCACCGAAATTCAATTATAGCGGTACCGTTTATGCTAGTTACCCGGAGTCTATGTATAATTACTATAATGGTTATTATGCAGGTGCTGTTGTTGCATTTACGGATGATGCGGGGAGTTTAAATGCAGAGAGCTACTATTATGCTCAGAATGGAAGGGGTAATAGATTTGAAGATAATTTAATTATTGGACCTCCTGATGGCTCTAGTATTATTGGTCCTAGTTATGGAATATTTGAACAAGGGGGAGCATCCTCTGATGATGGTGAAAACGAATTCATAGGTAATACAATCAAAAACTTTAGCGCAGTTGGAATTTATTCCTTTGGATGTAGTGGAGGTAAATATAATAACAATGATATTACACGTAATCTAAAATCTCCTGTTCAGGCTCCTTATTATGACAATTGGTTGTATGGAATAGATATTCGTTGGCCTGATTTGTCTGCCCATTCAGATAAAGATATTGAAATTATAGGTAATAATATACACGATATTGGAGATCCTAATAGAGGCGATGGCGCAGGTAGTTTTTGTGGAATTAATGTGAGTGCACTAAATGGTTGTGAATACTGTTATAATCTTAACTACGGTCCAAATATCATTAGAATTGAGAATAATAGAATTGTTAATAATGTTGCAGGAAATGATAACTATCCATATTGCAATATGTATGGAATCTCCACACCATCTGCTAGTTCTACATTTATTATTAATAATATTGTTGCAAATAATGGTCTATATAATACTAGTTTGGGCTATGGATATGTCTATCCTTACGATATTTATAAAATATATTCTTCAGGTGACGTAGTGAACAATACTTTTTTCTTTAACAAAAAACAAGCGAGTGGTGTATATTACTATGGGTATAATTATTTGTATTGTTATGGTGTCAATGCAAATCAGGCAAATCCACCAATCCAAAGCACTACACGAGTTGAAAATAATATTTTCTACTATGATTTAAAAGGTGTGTCCGGTGGACAAATGGATTTTGATATGGAATATATTAGCTCAATCAGAAATAATGACTTTTATTTTACAAATATGCCTACTAATTACACCTATTTGTATGCAATTGGTTCAAGTTTCTCCGGTTATTATAGTACATTTGACCTTAGTCAACTCAACTCAATTAGTTCTGAGGCTAAAGGAAATATTAAAGATAATCCCACATTTGTTGATCCTATTAATTTGAACTTAACATTTATGAATCCTGCGTTAAAATCAGCAGGATATGATTACAAGAATTCAGTCTATTCAGGTGGTATTGATAAGGATATAGATGGTGTGACAAGAAATCCAAACAAACCATCAATAGGAGCAATAGAACCTTTCTTTGAGTTTATGATTAGCGGAGATTTTAATGGTGGAAATTACAATGTCTGCGGAGGAGAGAAATTACCTATGACCGGTACTGTAAAGAATACCTTAAGTTTTGATTTTCCTAATGGTAAAGTGGGTTATATTCTGAATAATAAACCACCTGTAATAACCAATATTGGTACACTTGGGGCATTAACTTCGACTTCTTTTGATCTAGGTTTAATTGATTTTACCGGAGCTCCACAAAATACAATACTTAAAGTCTTTATTGCACACACAGATGATAATCATGCGAATGATACATTGACATTTAATATTCAAGTAGGACGGGGCGCTTATGGCGGAGTTATTACTATTAATACTTCTAGTATGGGACGAGAACCTGATCTGGATGAAGGAAGGGATTATTGGATTACAATTCCTGATGATGTGATTAAACTTGATATAAGTGCACCAACGGATTTTACTAATGCACAATACGGAACCGGATATAAGGTAACTACAAATGCTTATACTCTCTCAGGAATTAATTTGCCTGCATCAGCTACAACCTATACCCACAGCCCTATTACAGGTGGTACATGGTCAATTAATCCTCCTGAGGCTTTTGTTGATAGTTTCATTATAGCAGAACTACATCTAATTAATATTTCTACAGATTGTGACTCAATAGTTAGACGTAAAATCTTTGTAGCTCCTTTTGGTAAACCTGATTTCAAAGACCCGCACGCATGTATGGGTGCTGAAGCTGAATTTGAGAATTTTTCTACTGTTCAGAGTGGATATTTAACTTATGAATGGGACTTTGGAAATGGTGAAACAAGTACTAATACAAACGGCAAAACAAAATTCCTTACTCCGGGCACATATCAAGTAACTTTAAAAACTACAACTGTACCTTTGGGATTTGTTAAATCTAAGACAAAATCTATCACAATTTTTGAAGGCCCAATAGCTGATTTTACTTATGAAAGTAAATGTTTTGGAACGCCTGTAACACTTACTAACACTACAACTAGTAATGTTGGGGTTCCTAATTATACTTGGGACTTTGGTGATGGACAAACAAGCAATTTAGCCAATCCTACGATTAATTATGCTTCAAAAGGACTATATGTAATTACATTAATAGCAGAAAAGAATGGTTGTTCCTCTAAGTCAGAACAAACTATTGCTATGTTTGAACAGCCGGTTGCTGATTTTATCATAAGCAATGATAAGTGTGCAAATCATAACATTGTTTTTTCTAATAATGCAAGTAATATTAGTGGAAAAACAGGGTATTTATGGAGTTTTGGTGAAAATAATGCTCAATCAACTCAATTAAATGGAGAGTATTCATATAATACTGCCGGAGATAAAAACGTAAAGTTAGTTGTTCAAACTGCATTGGGCTGTAAAGATTCTATTATCAAGTTGGTGTCTATTACACCCGGTCCTACAGGTGATTTTAGCATTGTTGGAGAATGTCAGGATGCAGATATTGTTTTGACATCCACAGATGCTGCTCTAAGTGGAACTTCATATACTTGGACAATTGATGAACAATTACAAAGCGGTACTAATAGTGTTACAAAAAAGTACAGTAATGTATCGATTCATAATGTTACTCTAACTACAACTTATACAAATGGTTGTTCAAATTCAGTTACAAAGCAATTAGAGGTTAAGCCTACGCCTAAGGCTGACTTCGTTGCCGGAGGTACTATTTGTTCAAATAATGAAGTAATTCTTGAAAATAAAACAAGATGGACTGATGGTGAAGTAAATTATTTTTGGGAACTAGGTGACGGAAACACTTCTACGCATCAACATGCTATTCATACTTATACAACCTCAGGTAATATGAATGTTAGACTTGTTGCTAACATTACAGATGGTTGTACTGATGAAATAACAAAAACAATCACGGTTAATCCGTCTCCAACAAAGTGTCAGTTTGTTGTTAATTATGATGGAACCCAGGGTCTAAGAGCATATAGCTTCGAGCCGACAGATGGTTCAAATGTTGGAGCAGAAACCGGAATCACATATTCATGGTATTTTGGAGATGGATATAGTATGAAAGGAGCTAAAGGAACTCAGAACTACAATGAAGATGGTTTTTATAAAGTTACCATGAGAGCAGAAACAGCCGCAGGTTGTCTATGCGAGTCTTCTCAGAATTTGATTATCGACAGAACAGGAGTTTCTAATACAGATGCAAATAGTTCATTTAATGTGTATCCGAACCCAAGTACAGGAATTTTCAATATAGAAATTGGAGATCAGTCAGATAAAGGAATTATAGAAGTGTTTGATGTTCTTGGAAACAAGTTATTTAACTATACTTCGATTGAAATGGAGAACGGAAATTGGCAAATAGACTTAAGTGCTCAGAGTAATGGTATTTATTTGATTCGTTACACTTCCAATAATCAAGCTTCAACAAAGAAAGTAAGGTTGATGAAATAATCTGCCGTATATAATAATGTTTCAAAAAGGGCTGACAAAATCTTGTCAGCCCTTTTTGATTATTACAGATACATTTTAATCTGACCGATTAACCTTCTCTTACAAAACCATTGTATCTCTTCTCATAACCAACAGTTGTTTGCTGACCATGACCGGAAAACAAAGTATAGTTATCGGGTAAGCTATAAATCTTTTTTCTAATACTCTCTTCAAGTATTTGAAAGTTACCTGATGGCAAATCAGTTCTGCCGATACTCTGATAAAAGATTACATCTCCAACTAATGCCCATTCAAATTCATGACATACAAAAGTGAGACTTCCGGGTGAATGTCCCGGAGTTAAGCGAATTTCGAGTTGATGGTTTCCTATAGTGATTGTGTCTGCCTCATCAATCTGAATGTCAATATGGGGATATGGGTTATAAGGTATCTGAAACATCATTGCAGAAGATTGCGACCATTCAAGAATGGAAGTTTCCAGATTGTGTGCCTTTAATTTAAGATTGTATTTTTCACAAAAATGTAAATTGCCCAAGACATGGTCAATATGACAATGCGTGTTAATCAACTGAACGGGCTTGAGTTGATTTTCTTTAATAAAATTTTCAATGATTTGTTCTTCTTCAAAATCAGAACAACCGGGGTCGAAGATTGTACATTCTAATGAATTTTCATCCCAAACCAAATAAGTATTTTCAGCAAATGGATTAAAGATAAAGGATTTGAGTCGCAGCATAAATTATGCTTTATACAGCAAAACTTTCTCCACAACCACAACTCCTTGTAGCGTTAGGATTGATGAAGTTAAACCCTTTGCCATTTAAGCCGTCACTATAATCAAGTTCTGTTCCGGCAAGGTATAAGAAGCTTTTAAGATCACAAACAATGTTGAGACCGTTGGATTCAAAAACTTGATCTCCATCTTTCCTTTCATTATCAAAGTCCATATTATAGGTTAGACCTGAACAGCCGCCACCTTTTACAGAAACTCTTACAAAGTAATCATTTCCCAAATTGCCTTCTTTCATTAACTCCTTAACCTTTATAGTGGCTTTTTCTGAAATTGTTATATTGCCTGTATCTGTCATAAAATGAATAAACTATGAAAATTAGTGAATACGTTTTTTACCTTCCACCGGTTCTAATCCGTGCTTTATTCTATAATCATTTACTGCTCCTTTGATTGCATCTTCTGCAAGTACTGAGCAGTGAATTTTTACGGGAGGAAGAGAAAGTTCTTCAACAATATCCATGTTGTCTATTGAAAGTGCTTCATCCACAGTTTTACCTTTCAACCATTCAGTTGCTAAAGATGAGGAAGCAATAGCAGAACCACAGCCAAATGTTTTGAATTTAGCATCTTGAATTATGCCGGTTTCTTCATCTACTTGAATTTGAAGTCTCATTACATCACCACATTCAGGTGCACCAACTAATCCGGTACCTACCGATTTTGAATTTTTATCCAATGTGCCAATATTCCTTGGATTGGTGTAGTGATCTATAACTTTATCTGAGTATGCCATAATGTGTCTTTGTTTATTACAACTGCAAAGTTACTAAAATTGTTAGAATGATTCTAAATAAAATTTGATTGAAAGTTTTCTCTTAGATTTTATTCAAGGTTTCATCCGCTTTCTGTTTAGCATCCTGCATAATTTTATCTGTTTTGTCTTTAGCTGCTTTTTCAATACCATCTGCTTTTTTGTTCGCTTCGTTTTCCAATGCGTTTGCTTTATCATTGGCCTCCTTACGAATTTTTTCAGTGCCTTTTTCAGCTGCAACTTTTTGCAGGGGATTTGTAGCTTTATTCACCAAATCTTGTGCTTGTTTATCCGCTTCATCTCTTATTTTTTGTGCAGCATCTTTTGCCTCTTTTCTAATCAAGTCAGCTTGTTTTTTTGCTTCAGCATTGATTTTATCACATTGATTCTGTGCAGTTTCTATTATTTTGTCTGCTTCTGCCTGAGCTTTTTTTCTTGCTTCTTCTTTGGCTTCATCTGCTTTTTGTTTTATGTCCTTTTTGACATCTTCAACTTTTTCAGTAACTTTTTGTTTGACTTGTTCTTTAGTTTGGTCAATCAAACTCTTTCCCAATCCTTCCATAGTTTCGCGTAAATCCAATTTCACTATAGGTTTGGTAAAATTACCTGTGATACTCAGGGCTATATTTATAATTTCATCAGACTCGAGATTGAGGCCTTTCTTTTTGGCTTCTCCTAACAATTTCTCAAATGCAGTATTCCCAACGCCTAAATCTTTGCGAGGAATACTCACAAATCCAACATAATTTAAACCTTGTTCAAAAGTAGAGTAACCGCCTAATTTTAGTTTAGTATTTTGCCATAAAGGGACTAATAATGAATCCATCAGGAATTTACCATTATCAATTTTGAAGGTTAGTTTTTGCTCTTTTAATTCCAATTTTCTGAATTTTTCCAATTTTAATTGGTCTGCAAGAATGTTCATTACTTTCAGATTGGACAGACTTGCATTGGATAGGCTGATTGTTCCGATACCGGTCAAAGATGGGTATATCAAATTCATTCCTTCATCCAAATTTGATTTCATATCGAGTGACATAGAAAACAGTCCGGTCATTTTTTCAGCAAACGGGGCATATTTCTTTATCATATCAAAGCTTGTAAATGCTTTTGGAATATCAAAATTGGTCATTTTTAGCGCAATGTCTGTAAAAGGCATTTTAGGATTTATACCGTCAAATATTCCATTCAAAACCATTGTTCCACCAAGCATTTGCATACCGGCATCCTTAAAAAATATTTTGCTCTCTTTAACAGTTATATCGCCTTTTAGATTATCGATATCCATATTGTCATACTTGAGCTTTTTCACAAGCACATTCATATTGAAGTCAATATTTCCCGGGATTTCGATTGAACTGATGGTTGAGGTATCTTCTGATTGTTGAGAACCGGAGCCTGATTCATCATCGGTCATAAATTGATTGGCATTGAAGTAGTTTGAAAAAAGATTCAAATTTCCTTTGATAGTTCCATCTGATAGTGCATAAGCAAAAAAGTTGCTGAGTTGCCCATCAGCTTTAAAGTCTGTAGTATTAATTTTACCGGAGCATATAGGCATTTTGACCAACTTTGGAGTAAATATTAAATTGAATTTATCCAAGTTTAAGCCCTCAGGAAAATCAGCACTTTTATAAAACATGTTACTAATATCGATTGAGCCCTGTGCATCGATATCTTCATAACTTCCGGATTCTATTTTAGAAATAAGTCCTTTGAAAGACATGTCGGCATTGAGTAAGCCGGAAATTTGCATATCATCCATTGGAACAAGTTTGGAAATGCTTGACAAGTCAATCTTACCTTTCACAGCACCATCAACATGTGGGTTTGCCATGTTTTTCATAAACAGTCTTAGGTTAAAGGGATTCTTATCCATTGTCAAACTCAGTTTTGACAAATCCAAAATAAAATCTGGGTCAAGACCAGTTTTGTTTTCTACATTCATTTTTACTTGAACATTCTCTAAAGCAGCAGGCAGGTCAGGGTATTTGAAGTAACCGTTATCTATGGAAAGATTAATTCCATAACCCGGCATTAAATCATCGGTCATTTTACCTTTAAAAAATCCGGTAAACTCCATTTTTCCACTTGTTTTCAATGATGCAAAATCATTGGAATAGATTGCCGGAATTAACGAAATAAAGTTTTTAAAATCATTGCGTAAAGCACCAAAAGTGAGGTCAAAATCAATGTCATTATCGTTCAATTTTATCCAGCCGTCAAGTTTGGTTTCAAGTTCATTGAAGCTTATGCTATTTTGAACAAATTCAAACTTAAATTTTTTCATGTCCATATTTAAATCAGCCAGGATATTAGAATGAACCTTATTTAGAAAAGGCACTCCCTCGAAAGTCATTGTAAGCTCTTGAACTTCTGAGCGAGTTTTCATCAAAAAATTATCCAAAGTGAAATCACCTTCTAAATGATGGTCAAACCCATTGAGTAGTAATGAAAAGTCCATTTCCTTGTCTTGATAAAAGACTTTTCCGCTATTAATATCCAAAGATTTTATTTTTATGGCAAAATTTGACTCTGCTTCTTTTTCTTCTGTCTGAATTGAATCTTCAGGCACTATGTCCCAATTAGCTTTTCCTTCTTTATTGATTAAAAGATTAACTACAGGTTTTTCTATTGTAAGTGTTTTTAGATTGACTTTGTCTCCGGAAATTACAGATTTAATATCGATGGTAGTTTTTAAATTATCAGCATAAAAAAGGGTATCGTCTGCAAAATCATTAATTCCAATTACAGCAATATTTTTAATTCCTAATGAAAAATCAGGAAAACTTTTGATTAAGGACAGAGAAATATCTTCATTGAAATCAATTTTTGCTTGTACGTTCTCATTGGCTACCTCTTTAATTTTGCGAATAATTTTTCCTTTGAAAATAAAAGGTGCAACAAGTAGAAATAGGATAAACACAAGAACAATAATTCCTGTAATCTTTAAAATCTTTTTAATCATATTGATTGTGATAAAATGGGTTACAAAAGTATAAAAGAAAGACAGACAAAATCTATGCTATTCTTTGATGAAACAGTTGCCAAACATTATACTGATTCAAGGTTTATTCAGGCTGCTTATTTCTTTTACGCTCGTGTTCTTTCAGGTAAATTTTTCTTAGACGGATTGCTTTGGGTGTTATTTCTACAAGTTCATCCTCTTTGATATATTCTAGAGCTTCTTCTAAGGAAAACAGTCTTTTTGGAATTTTGCTTGCAGAATCATCTTTGCCCGCAGCACGAAAATTGGTAAGTTGTTTAGCTTTTACAATATTGACCACGATGTCATCTTGTCTGTTGTTCTCACCCACTATCTGACCTTCGTATATCTCTTCACCGGATTCAACAAAGAAAGTACCTCTGTCAAGAAGTTTGTCAATGGAGTAGGCTGTTGCAGGTCCTGTTTCCATGCTAACAAGCGAGCCGTTTAAACGGCCGGGAATATTGCCTTTCCATGGTTGGTATTCCATAAAACGGTGTGCCATGATAGCTTCACCTTGCGATGCGGTTAGCATCTGACTTCTTAGTCCTATCAACCCTCGTGACGGAATGATGAACTCTAGATGCTGCATATCACCGCGAGGCTCCATCACTTGCAATTCGCCTTTGCGCTGGGTTGCGAGTTCCACTATTTTTCCTGATAAACCGTCAGGAACATCTACTACAAGACTTTCAATAGGTTCATTTTTTACTCCATTAATTTCCTTTGTAATTACTTTTGGTTGACCAACTTGAAGTTCGTAGCCTTCTCTGCGCATTGTTTCAATTAATACGGATAAGTGTAATATCCCTCTTCCAAACACAAGTAAACTGTCAGGACTTTCTGTGTCTATCACTTTGAGGGCAAGATTCTTTTCGGTTTCTTTGTATAAACGTTCTCTTAAGTGTCTGCTGGTTACATATTTTCCGTCTTTTCCGAAAAAAGGAGAGTTGTTGATAGTAAACAACATACTCATGGTTGGTTCGTCAATCTTGATATTTGGAAGTGCCTCAGGATTATTGGCATCGGCAACAGTGTCACCAATCTGAAAATCTTCTAATCCAACGATTGCACAGATATCACCTGCTTCGATTGTTTCTACTTTCTTTTTGCCGAGTCCCTCAAAGGTATAAAGTTCTTTAATCCTGCTTCTCTTGATTTTGCCCTCTCTATCAATCAATACTATAGGTTGATTCTCGGTAATTTGTCCTCTTTTTATTTTGCCGACTGCGATTCTACCCAAATAGTTGGAGTAATCCAAAGAGGTAATTTGCATTTGCAAATCTCCTTCTTCTGTTTTGGGTTCCGGAATTTGTTCTAAAATTGTGTCTAATAAATAGCTGATATCTTTAGTAGGTGTCCTCCAATCGGGTCCATACCAACCTTGTTTTGCAGAACCATATACCGTTTTGTAGTCTAATTGCCATTCAGAAGCTTTTAGATTAAACATAAGGTCAAAAACTGCATCGTTTACTTCATCCGGTCGGCAATTGGGCTTGTCAACCTTATTAACCAACACAATTGGTTTAAGTCCAAGTTCAATTGCTTTATTCAAAACAAATCTTGTTTGTGGCATTGGTCCTTCAAAAGCATCAACAAGTAGAATAACACCATCTGCCATTTTTAGAACACGCTCAACTTCACCACCGAAATCTGCGTGTCCGGGTGTGTCTATTACATTGATTTTTACACCTTTGTATTCAACAGATACGTTTTTGGAAAATATAGTTATCCCTCGCTCTCGTTCAAGATCGTTATTATCTAAAATTAAATCACCTTTCTCTTCTTCTTTTCTGAAAATGAGTGTTTGGTGCAAAATTTTGTCAACCAAAGTGGTTTTACCATGGTCAACGTGTGCAATAATTGCAATGTTTCTGAGGGCTTTCATAAAAGGGGTGCAAAAGTAATGATTGAAAATGGTTTTAAGAAAAGTTTCTTATAACTCGATAAAAAAGGGCATAAAAAGCGATTTTATCTAAAGAATACTTTAATTATAAACGCTAAAGACCCGCATAATCTTTAAGGTACTCATACTTTTTATTCAATTTGCCTTTATCACAGATAGTTGCATTGCGTAAAATTTCGCTGATTTCAGGTTTAAGAATTTCAGGAATAACTCTCTGAATAAAAGTTTTTCCAAAATATACCGAAGCATCATGTGGTAACTCCGTTGGCAGGTTTGTAACCGTCATCATGTCAATCGAGTTGGGTTGATATGGCCTGGTCTCTTTCAGCGTATTTCTATCCACTCCAAAAACAGGGTCTGAAATATGTGTTGCTTTATATGTTATTGGTACAGAGCCATCTATGTCGCATGATACATCTGCTATTACAGAAATATTGAAGTCTTTGCTTCTGATGTCTTCCTTACTGAAAAGCCTTGGCATTTTTTGATTCCAAAATATGCCATTAATAAGCAAATCTGTTTTAGGGATAAAAGGTGTAAAGGCAGTTTCATACAATTCCGGATTTGAATGAAATTCACTTCTTAGATTTTTGCTGTCTGATTTTCTTTTATAAAGTTCCTTTCCGCCCAGATGTGTGAAATAAATACCTTTATTTTTTGTTTTCAAAAACTCGGATGGTTTAATTTCTTCGATTCCAACATCAGTTAAAAATTTGGAAGCACCACCGCCCACTCTACCGGTTCCGGTGAGCACTATCCGTATGTTTCCTCTAATCAATTTTTTTGCTTCTTCCACGATTCCCTGATACGAATTGATTTGATGTGCCGGAGTAAGTACAAAAAGATTGTGCTTTTTCCCATAAGTCAGTAAACCATTATATGCACCAACCTTTCCCGCAAAATTTCCAAAACCAATTATTCTTTTTCCATTGGATTCAACCAATGTCTCAAAATCAATCATTCTGATTTTTCTTTCAATTAGAGCTTTCATAAGAGGTTGATTATATGGCTGCTTCTTAATTGTATGCGAGAAAAAGAAATAGGTTTTATTTGGGATAAGTTCATCGGGTGGTACTTCTTTTACTCCCAATAAAATATCACTGTCCCTAATATTACTTGTAACTTCAATTCCAAAATCTTGATATTCTTTGTTGCTAAAAGTTCGGTCAGTTGAGCTTTCAGCTTTAATCACTATTTCGGGATGTGCTTCCATTATTTGAGCACATTGTTTTGGTGTCAGCACAGTTCTTTTATCTGCTGGCTGTTTCCGTTCTTTTAATATTCCAATCTTTAGCATTTATTTAAAAATTCTCTAGCACTTCAATTCTTTTCTCAATAGGAGGGTGTGTCGCAAATAGGTTACTCAAGCCGGATGAAAATTTATTTTCTTTCACATTATTTGCAATAAATAGTTGTTTCATTTCACCGTTGACAAATTCAAGATTGTTATTTCCTGAAATTTTTCTAAGTGCAGAAGCCAATGCGCGAGGATTTTTGGTCATATCAGCAGCACCTGCGTCTGCCATGTATTCTCTCTTTCGCGAGATTCCTAGTTTGAAAAGAATTGAAAAAAAATAAGCAAGTAATACCAGAAGTAGTGCAACTAAAATGGCAACACCACCACTTCCTTTTCCATTATCATCTCTACTTTTTCTCTTTCCACCGATATATAACATATTTCTTAATAATACCCTTGACATGACAGCTAAGATGCCTACAAAAATGATTGAAATAATCATTAGCCTTACGTCTCTGTTTCTGATATGCGTTAATTCATGTGCTATTACTCCTTCGAGTTCTTTGTCATCTAAGGCATCAATAATTCCTCGTGTGAGAGTAACACTGTATGTTTTTTCATTTATTCCGCTGGCAAATGCATTGAGGACAGGACTCTCAATAATTTGAAGTTTGGGCATTGTCATTCCAATGCTCATACAAAGGTTCTCAGTAAGATTATAGACTCGCGGATTTTCAGTTCTGCTGAGACTTTTTGCATGAGTACCGGCATTGATTATTGTGGTATTTCCAAAATATGCGATAATAAACCATACTGCAACCCCTGCTAAAACATAGGGGAGAATAACAATGAACTCACGATTTGTTTCGTAGAATGCTAGGACTTTATTAGAACCCTCAACTTCATAAATGAGGGTGGCATAAAGTGTACCCCATATTGGAAATAGTATTAAAATAGGGAATGAGAGTAAATATAATATTGACAAACGATTGTTTCGCACAATCTGCGAATGGATACCAATATACGCTGTCATTTAATTAAAAATTAGAAACTGATATCAGGAGCTTTATCCATAGTTACCCTATTCTCTTCTCCTATATCAAACATGGGTTGAGGAGTAAAACCGAACATGCCGGCAAAAATATTATTAGGAAATACCTGAATTGCTGTGTTCAACTCTCTTGTAGCAGAGTTAAAAAATCTTCTCACTGCAGCTAGTTTGTTTTCTATATCTGAAATCTCCATCTGAAGGTTCATAAAATTTTGATTAGCCTTTAGGTCGGGATATGCTTCAACTTGAACGCTCAATCCGTTCATAGCTCGAGTCAGTTCATTTTCTGCGGCAATTTTTTCATTAATTGATCCGGCTTTTATTGCATGCGAACGAGCTTCTGTGATTTTGGTAAGAACCCCTTCTTCATGTTTCATATATCCTTTAACAGTGTTAACAAGTTGGGGTATAAGATCGTGTCGTTGTTTGAGTTGGACATCAATATCAGCGAAAGCATTTTCTCTTCTAATTTTTAGTTTTACAAGACGATTATATATGCTGATTATAATGAGTGTCAGAAGTCCTGAAGCTAATAGAATAATAGTTCCCATAGTTATTTGATAATTAAATTTCAACTGCGAATGTATGAAAATTTCAATCCAATAAAAAAGCCGCTATTGAGCGGCTTTTTATTGGAAAACGGTTTGATGAATTTATTTATTAATGTGTTACTATCACTTTTTGAGTAACAGATGCACCATCCGAGTTTATGGTTACTGTGTAAACCCCATTTGATAAATCTTTTGTGTCTAAAATATAAGTGTTATTTCCTCCATTAAAATCAAAACTGTCTTGTTTAACAACTGCACCTTGAATGTTTCTGATAATAACTTCAGCATTGCTTGCTTTGTTGAAAGAGATATACATCATATCATCAGCAGGATTGGGGAAAATCATAAGTGATTTTTGCAATTCGGTTTGGTTTGCTGATGTACGCATATTGACACGAGCGAACTGAGCTTGAAGTACCTCCTTTGTTTTGTCGTCTTGCAGAAATACTATTACACCCAAATTCCAGAAGTTCTCAATAGAATGTTCGATATTCCAATTAATAATATTGGATGCTTGTGCATTTGCAGGCAATCTGTAATCGCCATGGAATTGGTAGTTGCCATGCTCAGAGTGAGTTGTATTTTTTGATATAGCAGGAAGAACTTTTCCGGTAGTACCATAGGCAAATTTCTTTAACACATTGTGAAATTCAGTTTCACCATTGTTTTTTATATTTTTATAAGTGACTGTTTCAACAATCGCTGCATGCATCTTGATACCTGCAGGTAGGTCCACATAGGGTTTAAGAGTAATATCAAAATTGAAATTATCTTTCCAAGCCATGTAAGCATCTACATTGATATCAACAAAGGCCGGTTGATTCATATACTCCTCAATTAATGAGGTGGTTGCAACGCCTGGGTTGAAGCGCTCATCTCCATCAATCATAGTTGCCGGGATGGAGTTTACACCTCCATAATAATTTCCTCTGATACCATTTTCTGTAGTATAGTAGGGATCTCCAGTGCCAGGAAAACTGTACTGATATTTTAAATAAACATATCTATCTTCAGGATAATTACCTGTAATTGACATTATATTTTGATTCCCAATCCTGCATGGTCCACAGGTAGATGAAGTAAAACTCTCTATAAGTATTCTTCTGTTTACAAATGTATCAACAACTTGAGCATCAAAGTCTTCAAGATCGTCATCATCTATTGGGTCAATGCCTCCATTGGGTTTCTTTACTTGAAACTCAATGGTATATTCACCTGTAGCACTAGGAGTCCAAGCAGTAGGATGAGTAATCTCTGCATAATTATTAACACCAATATTAGGGGTTGTTACTGTTGCAGTAACCCAACTTCCTCCGTTTATTCTATATGATGCCTCAATGTTGGAGACAGGCTTTGAACCATGATTTTGGATAGTGGCTTTGATTGTAAAGGGAGCATCGGAGAGTATATGCAATGGCTCAAAAATGATGTCAGTTATTCTCACAGAGTTTTCAGGATGAGTACCATGTGTAAATTGATAATATGAGTTATCCTCGTCCGTAAAAATATTTTTTTGAGTTTGATTTGCTCCTAAGTTTGGAGAATTTGCTATCGAATAAGCTGTTGAATTATCAATTTGGATGCCAGCACTTAATTTAACATTGTTAGAGCAAAGTTGACTATTAGCATTTACACATAATGTTTTCATATCAACAATATAAATATTGTTGGTAGTTTCTTCCAAAACAATAGCCCAATAAGTCCAGCCATTTTGGATATTTGTCTCACCATAGAAATTAAACCATATCCAATGTTGTCTGTTTGGTGCAGAACCATATGTTTTGACCATTACAGCACTTTTATAAGTTGTACTACCACTAACTTGTGATTTTGGTTTTATTCCAAGAACACAAACAGAATTATCTGCAATCTCGGCAGCGGGTAATGAAAAATTACTGAAAGTACTTGGCTTTATTGATGGCACAGAGTCTCCAAATGTTACAGCACCAAAGTTCCCTATCGAAAATTTTGTAACGGGCTGTCCATTAAACTCAAAAGGAAAGGGAATCGTCTGAATGGTTGAATATTCAGTACTTGAAGACCCGTCTCCGCTCCAAATGGTAGTCCATCCCGTGTTTTGTGTAGATGGGTAAGGGTTTTCTCCATCACTATTAACCTCATGGGGGTTTTCTCCATCATTGTAGAAAGTATAATAATACTGCGCTTGTGTATAACTTACACCTAATAGTAGTATAAACGCTACTGAAAGTATTGATTTTTTCATCATGGTATTGGTTATTTTAGTTGATAATTAATTTCTGCGTTTTGATTTGTTGCCCATCATTCAATTCTACAATATATACTCCTTGTGAAAGAGAATTTGTGTTTATTTCTGAATTTTGGGTTGTAATATTTTTTTTGAGTAAGGTTTTACCTTCTATATTTCTTATAGTTAATAAGCCTTTGTTGCTACCTTTGATAATAAAGGAATTTCCCAAATTTGTCGGATTTGGAACTATGTTAAATTCGCTATTACGATTAAGTATTGAGATACCATTGTATGCATCCCATGCAGTAGCATAGACAACAATGGTCACTTTTTGGTCTCTGTTGTGGATATTAAAGATATCAATAACCATTTGAGCTTCACCGACTCCTTTGCCGGGATAAAAATGAGGATAGAAAATACCGCTATCTCCTGATTTCATCTCAAAATCAGCGCTATCCACATTGGTTGGATAGCATAAGTTAATATCACAAACAGCAGATTCCCAGTCATTGGATGGAAGATTATTGACTGATCTAACCCATCTGAATGAATCTGAAGCCGCATTTATATTTTTGAAAATAAAATCTTTCTCTAAATCTGAAAAATCACTGTCATTTGCTTTGTTAGGACCGGTAATCCAAATTGTATCTGCAGAGCTATAAACCTCTTGTGCGGAGGCATAAAACATTGAACTGATGAATACAATAATGCTTAAAAATATTTTCTTCATATGATAATTTTAAATAACAAGAGCCACAATCAGTGGCTCTTGTTATAAGGGTTAAGTGATTATTGAATTGGGGTAGATTCTCCGTTTACAAAGGTAACTTGATTGTTATCGGTCTTGCGCCAAAATACGACAACTGCTTTAAGATTTTCTTTTTTCCAACTTGCATCCAAAGTTCCTGTATATGTTTTTGAAATTTTTTCATCCTTCTTAACAGAAGATGCTACTACTTCTCCAACAACATCTGATGTTAATGAGAGTCTAAGTACGTCATCATGCATATTTTTATCTTCGGTCCTACCGTCAGAAGATTGTGTAGCTTGTAACCTACTCTCTGTAATATAAACTGCAAATCTGTATTCGTTGTTATAATCCTCATAGAACTTGGCATCGATTGTTACAGTGATATTATTCCCGTCTAATTTTACTTTAGGTTTTGCATACACAGCAGGGTTGGTCTTACTAAGTACTTCATTAACCTTTGTTGTAGCAGAATCTTGCATACCCTGACCTCCTTGAAATGAGTTAATACCTCCTTCACCATCAGCCATAAACAAAGTAGGAACTGCACTTACTCTAAAAACACCTGCAATTTGGTTAGTGTAATTATTGTTAAAAGGGTCAGTGGCACCACCAGCACCATTTACCTGACAGGAAATAACATGTACTCTATTATTGATTTTCTTGATAGCCTGAACTGTAGGTTTGCCATAAGCACCGCAGGGAGGACACCAAGTTCCTCCAAAATAAAATGACATAACATTTTGGACAGGCTTGGTTTCTGTGGGTGTTGTGTTTTTTGAATCATCGTCTTTTTTGTCTTTTTTACATCCCGCAAAACCTATCAAAAGGGCAGGAATCATAAGTAATAATACTTTTTTCATAATACTAAATTGTTTTATAAGTCCTACAAAAGTACTTTGATTTATGAAAAATGCAAGGTTATTTTTTTATTATTGTTTTAAGGCTGATATCCATGCTTTTAACAGAATGGGTAAGTGCTCCTATAGAAATATAATCCACTCCGGTTTTAAGATATTCTGTGAGGTTTTGTTCTGTAATACCGCCTGAAGCTTCTGTTTCAAACCTTTTGTTTATAATCTTGAGTGCCTCTATGATATCCTTTGGGCTAAAATTATCCAGCATTATTCTGTGAATTTCCCCTATAGCACACGCTTCTTTTACTTCTTCTAAATTACGGGTTTCTACTTCTATTTTTAGACTAAGTTTGTTTTGTTTTAGATATTCATGGGTTTTGTTTATTGCTTGGGTGATTCCTCCACAAAAGTCAATGTGGTTATCCTTTAGCATTATCATATCAAACAATCCCATTCTATGATTTTCTGCGCCTCCGATTTTAACAGCATACTTTTCAAGCAATCTCATCCCCGGTGTGGTTTTGCGAGTATCTAAAATTGTCACTCCATAAGCCTTTGCCAATGTAGCATATTTGTTAGATACGGTCGCAATGCCGCTAAGTCTTTGAATAAAATTAAGGATTAAACGCTCTCCGGACAGAATATCGGTTGCATCCCCTTCAAAAGTCATCAGTACAGAACCTGTGCTCACTTTTTGACCTTCAGAAACCAACTGACAGATAGTAATTGATGGATTAATTTTTTTAAAAATTTCACTGGCTAAAGGTAATCCTGCAACAATACCTTCTTCCTTCGCAATCATTTGAGCATAACCGAAGGTTCCTTTTGGAATAGCCGAGATAGATGAGTGTGGTGTGCTACCGATATCTTCTTCTAATCCGATATCGATTAGTTGTTGAATCTTTGAGTCAACCCAAATATTTGAGGTCATAACTGTTTGCTAATCTCTATTTCTTGTATTTGGAAGTCGGTATTTAATTGTTTGAGAAAAACAGTTATTCTGAACTCTTCTTTTTCTGTTTTGTAGGAGTAGACAATAAACTTAGATCCGGTATTTGAAGTTCCATTATGTATAATTTGATTATCTACGGCTTTATATTGACTAAAGAATTTTTGCATTACTTGTTTTGCTTGTGCTTTGCTATACATACCCTCGCCAGTAGGAGTCATAATTTCAACACTTGAACCAAAACTCTCGCTTAGTTTTTGTGCATCCCCACTTTTAAATGCTTCTGAGATACTTTCTATTGCTCCATTTTCTTCTGCAGGTAGTGGTTCATCAGGCGAAATAAATGAAAGCATACACATAATGACTGTAAAAAATGTTTTCATGTCTTATTTTGTTTATGCAAAGTAAAGTCAAAAACTTTGCCATTCCCATCTTTAATCAATATAAAATATCTTTTATCTTTATGCTCCTTGTTTATCTATTGTTGCCCTATAGATTTGCGGTTATTTTATTATAGATAATATGCAAAGCGGGAATATTAAATCGGTTTTTTTTGATTTGGATAGAACATTGTGGGATTTTGAAAAAAATGCGAATGAGACCTTAGTTGAGTTATTTAGAGACTTTAATTTTGATAAACTAACAATTGCTACTCCTTTGGATTTTGTTAATTCTTTTCACAAACACAGCAAAGCTCTATGGATTTTATATGATCAGAGAATCATTGATAAACAGACTTTGCGTGAAAGAAGGTTTCAATTGGCAATGGATGAAATGGAGATAGCAACGGAATTTCGTCCAAACTCAATGTGGGATCATTTCCTTGATAAATGTCCTACGCGTACCAACCTTTTACCCGGAGCTAAAGATGTATTAGAATCGTTGTCAAAGAGATTTTCTCTGTATATCATTACCAATGGTTTTAAGGAAGTACAAAGGAGAAAATTAGAATGTTCAGGGATTGAGAGCTATTTTAAAGACGTGATTATTTCAGAAGAGGTCGGGTACAAAAAACCCGAAAAAGAAATTTTTGAATTGGCACTAACACGTTCAGGCTTTGATAAATCCCAGGCTGTCATGGTGGGTGATAGTTTTGAGCTAGACATCATTGGTGCTATCAATGCAGGTTTGGGTGCAATTTGGTTTAATCCTTTTCATATTGAAAATCCAACCAAAACCAAGGTTTTAGAAGTTAAGTCTCTTACAGAATTAAGAAAAATACTTATTTAAAGGATGTTATCTTCTCAACAATCTCTGAGGGTTTAATTCCAGAATGAGAAGAATGAAGAATGCAATTGCCGTCTTTTAATAAAAGAATCTGTGGTGATTGATGTTCTACTGAAAATATCTCTGCAATCGAATTTGATAAGTCTCTATGCTTTAGCAAATCTATATAATAGTAGTCAATATGAGTGTTGATAAAGTCTGTATCTGATTCCATACGGTTGAGCGCCATTCTACTGATGGAACACCGTGTGCTATGTTTAAAAATAAGAGATAAGCCTTTTCTTGATTTTAATTCCTGAATCTGTTCAGGTTTGTCAAGCAATATCTTATTCATGATTCAAATTTGGTTTCTGCATTGTTGCCTCATACACTCTTGGACAATGGTCTTTGTGAGATGCACAAGCAGAAAGCATTAATATTGCAGTTGTGATTAAACAGAATATTGTGAATACTTTTTTCATTTAAAACTTAAAATTAGAGGTACAAAAGTAGTATATTTATGAATAACATTACAATTGAACAGCTTGAGAAATATAATATAATGCTAAGTTCTTGTAAGTCAAATGCTAGCGAGTTTGTTTTAAGAAATAGTAGCATACCATTGATGGAAAGAACATGGCTTGCTCAACAAATAACTTATAGAGCAAAAGCAAGAAAAAAGCATCCAAGTTTTTTTAGATTTGGCAGTTTCTATCTCGAAAAAGCAATAGAACAAAGTACTTCTGAAGTCGTTGCAAATGAGAAAGTGAATTTAATAATGTTTCAGGATTCGTTAAATGTTTGTGATTTAACAGGAGGTATGGGTGCAGAAACAATTGCATTTGCCGGTAAGGGTGCAAAGGTTGATTATGTTGAACCGGATATATATTTGTTTCAATTATCAAATTATAATTTTTCAAGATTTCCGTTTGCAAAGCAAATTTGTTTGTTTCAGACTGATGCAGTCCGGTTTTTGGCAAATAATAAACAATATTATGATTTGGCTCTTTTAGATCCGGATAGAAGAGCCGAGGGGAAACGAGATTTTACTCTTGAGAAGTCTTCCCCTAACCCTTTATTATTGGAGAGTGAGATTCTAAAAACTACGAAAACACTTTGGATTAAACATTCTCCAATGATTGATATAGAATATTTGCTTGGAAAGTTTGATTATCTAAAAACCTTGTTTATAATTTCTCATAAAAATGAGGTCAAGGAAGTGAGCACGCTTCATTCAACCTCAACTGTCAGTTTTAAGCCAATTGAATGTATTTGTATTGATAGCGTTGGAAACTCAAGAAAAATTGGATTTGATATAGGAGAAAGAGATCATCTGGCAAATGTTCAAAAAGCACATCGGGTAAAAAAATATTTTTTTGAGCCCGATAAAGCAATAATTAAGTCAGGATGTTCTAATGCTTATGCTATATCACAAGGTTTAGAATCCTTGTCTGCTAATATGCCTTATTATACATCCGAATGTTTTCCGAATGATTTTGCCGGTAGGGTTTTTGAAGTGGTAGATTCGTTTTTATTTAATGAAAAATCACTTAGATCGTATTTAAAACAACATAAAATTCGTAAAGCATCCATTGGTGCAAGGGGATTTGTCATAAAAGCGAATGAAATTGAGAAGAAATTTAGACTATTACCGGATGATACCGAACACTTCTTTTTCTTTATTAATCACAATGGAGGCAAAGAAGTAATAAGGTGTAAAAGTTATTTGCCGAAGGCTTCGATATAATTTTCGATTGCCTTTACAATACTTGGTGCTTCTGGCGTAGGTGCCGGAATCTGACAAATTAGACTTGCTTCTTCTATTGCTTGCAAAGTTGTTTGTCCAAACGCAGCTAAACGGGTATTGTTCTGTTTAAAATCAGGGAAGTTGTCATATAAGGATTTAATGTCCGCAGGGCTGAAGAATACAATTATATCATAAAAAACATCCTCTAAATCAGATAAATCAGCAGAAACAGTATAATACATAATAGCTTCAGTGAATTGAATACCTTGCTTCGTTAAATATTCTGGTATTGTGGGCTTCCTAATGTCAGAGCATGCAAAAAGAAAGTGCTCCTTTTTATGAGTATTTAAGAGTTTAAGAAAGAAATTTTCTCCCTTTTTCTTCGGGAAAAACACCTTCCGCTTTCTCATCATCGTATAATGTTGGATATAATTAGCTATAGCTTCATTGGTGCAAAAATATTTGAACTCAATAGGAAGGGTAACTCTCATCTCTTCGCAAATTCTAAAAAAATGATCTACACCATTTTTTGAAGTCAAGATAACCGCTGAATGATCTAAGATATTAATACTTTTTTTGCGTAACTCTCTTGCAGGAACTGGGTCTATTTGAATAAATGGTCTAAAGTCTACCTTAACTTTATATTTAGCAATCAGTTCATCGTAAATTGTTTTTGTACCTTCGGGCTTTGGTTGTGAAACCAAAATTGTCTTTACTTTCAATGGATTCTCGTTCATAAATGGGTATTGCTGCTAATGGACTTTATGCTTATTAGTAACATTGGAATTTCTAGCGTGCAAAGATAAATAATTAAATAGATTATTTGGCGTTGTTCTATTTTCAAACAAGCAACCAAAGATTTGATGGTTCTTATCGAATAAAAAATCACCAAAATTGCAATGACTGACGATGGTTGTTCAAATACGTTAATCCGGACTACAGATAAAATCAAAATAATGATCGGGAAACAAACCAATGTGAGAACATAAATTGTATTGAGTGAGATTCTTGAGAAAATAGACATGATTTCAACGAAATCAAGCGCATGCGAAATAACGATTTGGAAGAATCTAAGCATGGAGAATAATATGATAAAGATTAGAATACTTACCACAAAAAGTATATATGAATAATGGATTGCTGAGAAGAAATTAAGAAGTGGTGAGAAAATAAAACTTGAAAAAAAAAGTGAAGTAATGATAAAAGGGAAGATTTTGTTTGTATCCAACCACTCGTAATCACTCGAAAGTATCTCAGATAAATAAGTCCTGCTTAGAAAAGCACTGTTTTCTACTCGGAATTTAAATGGAAATATTCTGGAATACAAGATAACGCAGACTATAAAAAGAAAAAAGAGAACAAAATAGTAATTATAATTTGTTGAAGGTAAATTTTTGATTTGTTGTATATCTTTTACTGACTCTTGATTCACTTGTGAGTGAAATTTGAAAGGATTCGTAATTCTGGAAGAATCAACACTATTCCAGTTTCTAATAAAATCTTTATGTGCCTTCTTGCTCTTTTTCTGATTAAGTTCAATATTATTCTGTTCAACCAGAATTGAATCTGTAACAATGATTCTTTGTTTTAAGCTATCAGGTTGGATACTATCCGTTTGTGCATGTATGTTTATGAACCTTAAACAATAGAAAAAAAGAAAGAAGGGTAGTTTAATTTTCATTTGATTTTAAAATAGCCCAATGAGTCCGAAATGAAATTTTCCTGAGCGAAACTGAATAGGATTATTATTCTCCTTGCCCAAAGCATAAGCAAGTGTAAGTATGCCAACACCGGTTTCCAAATTTGCACCAAATCCGAATCCAAATGGAAAATCAGATTTGATACCAGATGTAACAATACTTTTATTCTCATAATAAGCGCCATTCCAAAATGCAAATAAATTAGCATTTTGGCTCAGCAAATATCTATATTCTATTGTCACCATAGTGTAGTTAGATGCAAATAGTGATTGTTCATTGAATCCTCTGAGTGAATATACACCTCCAAATCGAATCAATTCGTTGAAATATATTGTTGGAGAAAAAAGACCTTCTCCACGGAGAGCAGTTTTTATTGTACTCATTCTTCCCAATTTTGAATACTTTTCAATATTCAAACTATAACGATACAATAATGAATTCAGTTGCATAGAATCATAAATATTAAAATATTCTCCTCCCGGAGCCTTAATGGACAAGGAGTTGATTCTGCTATCTCTGCGTATAGCTTTTGTTCCTATCAGAAAACTACCTTCAATTTTATACCCTTTAATTGGATTAAAAATGTAATCTAATCTATTCATAAAAACATCTATCCCGTAATTTCTAACAGACATAGACTGGTTTTCAGGAGCCATGCGAGTTGATTTAATCTGATTAGTATCAACAGAAATGAGTGATGTACTCTGGGTTTCAAAGAAAAATTTAAGTTTGTCATTTCCACTTAATGCATAAATAAATCCTAAACGTCCTTGAATTTGTGAAAAAAGAGTATCAAATTTCACTCCCTTACCGGCCAATTCTATGCCCATATTACTACCGAATATATAAGGATACTCAGTTTTAAGAATAAATTCTTGCGAACGTTCATTAAAAAATCTTAAATTGGCATCCAAACTTTGACCACCCTTAAACATATTCCCTAATCGTATTCTCATTTCCCCGGTGATTAACAGTTTTTGATTGGGCGTAACACCTCCTGAGGCGGGAGGTGCAAAACCAATAATACCATCAACAAAGTCATTATTTTTATGTTCTAAATAAACCATTGGTTTTGCTTTGTTGCCAATAAATATGATGGAGGATGGACGAATTTGTCGTGCAAATGGCAATGTACGAATGAGCTTATCCATGTTTTTTACTAAATTCTCATTGTATTTATTTCCAGGTTTGATTTGTGTTAATGCTGATAGAAATTTAGCACTAACTCGTGCATCTCCCATAATGTTTATAGAATCGAAGAGAAATCCAGTGCCCTTGTCAACAATCACTTTGGCAATAATCTCACCACTATTAATTTCAGTTATCCTAAGCCTTGTTATTGAGAATGGATATCCATTATTCTCCCAAAAGGATGTGATTTTATCAAATAAAAGTTGAATCCTTTCTGATGAATACTCAGTATTGGATAAAAATGAACCTCTCATCCCGGAATTATTCAGGATTTGAATGGATTCATTATCCATAATCAGTCGAGCATTTTTTATTTTATTTCCAATATGAAGAAAAATTTCCCAAAGATTCTCATGCTTTCTCATACTATCTACCCCCGCCTCTAAATATCCTAACCGATTCAGACTGTCCTTTGTACGGACCAAAAACTGCGTAACACTTTCTTCTGAAATATAAATAGGTTGAAATGAAATGCTTGAATCATCTGTATGGAGTATTAGTTTGATTTCTTGAGAAAATAAACAATTTACTCCAAAAAGATTGGTTATGAAGAGAAGATATAAATTAACTAACCTCAACAAGAGTATGATTTATGCATTTGAAATTAAACAAATGTAAAATGAATTTGCTGTTCAATTTCTGGAGAAAGACTCAAAGCAACAGGACATGTCTTTGCACTTCGGATAAGTGCATCCTTTGCGTTTTCATCTCCACCATCTAATTTTATCTCAAAATAGATTTCAATTCTTACCACTCTTCTTGGAGGCTCGCTTGACATAGTTTTTATGACCGAAGCCTTACTTCCTTCAATTGAAAGTCCTTTGTTACGAGCATAAATTCCCATAATAGTAAACATACAAGCGGCTAAAGAAGTTGATAGTAAATCTGTTGGAGAGAAAGCTTCACCCATTCCTTGGTTGTCGATTGGAGCATCGGTAATAAATTTTTGTGCCGATCTTTCATGTATGAGTTCACACCTTAAATCTCCATTATAAATCACATGTGATGTTTTCATAGATAATTAGTATTACTTTTGCTCTTGCAAAGTTCAAAAGTAAAGATAAACTACTAACCAGCTTATGTACTATAAAAAAAACTTTGGTATTTTACTTTCAATATTTTTATATATAAGTACGGGCTATGGTCAAGAGCATGTTTTCACAACTAACATTAACATCAACAATAGAGGAAGTGGGATAGGTTTAGGACTTCATCAGAAAAGCAATAATAAGGTTAATACTAAGTTTGAACTGAATTTTATGACTCTGAAAGACCCAAAAGAGTTACTTATATCAAACATTGGAATGTCAAATTCCGGAATTGATCCCGGAACGTTTAAATTTGGCAAAGTCAATCAAGTATTACAAACAAGATTGGGCTATGGAAAAGAAATTACACTCGCCAAAAGACCTGACAGAAATTCAATTGGTTTGATTGTCAATGCTACCGTAGGACTTAACTTTGCACTACAGATCCCTGTTTATATAGATTATAACACGCCCGGGCAAAATGAGCTTGGTTTTGTTACGGAAAGGTACAATCCTGAAATTCATGACAGAGAGAGAATTATTCAATCACACACATACTATAATAGAGGATTTACTAATGCAAAATTTATCCCATCAATTTTTATTAAACAGGGTTTAATCATGGAGTTTGGAAATTATACAAAAACACCTAATCGTATCGAAGGAGGCATAATATTAGATGCATTTATAATAAGACCTGAGCTAATGTACAAATCAAAACTCCCTCATATTTTTCCTTCATTTTATATTAGCTTTGCAGTGCTAAATTTTGAGATATGAGTGAAGTGAAGGAAACTAACAGACAAGATAGAATTATCAAACCTGATTGGCTTAAAATCAGAATACCATCCGGAGAAAATTACACAAAAATCAAGCAGATCACAAGGGATAATAATTTGCATACCATTTGTGAATCAGGAAAGTGTCCAAATATTGCAGAATGTTGGGGTAGAGGTACTGCTACTTTTATGATTTTAGGTGATGTTTGCACTCGATCCTGCGCATTTTGTGCAGTTCAAACAGGAAGACCCACTCATTACGATAGGGATGAACCAAGGAGGGTTGCAGATGCAATTCATAAAATGGGTGTTAAGCATGCGGTTATTACTTCAGTTAATAGGGATGAATTGAAGGATAAAGGAGCATCTGTTTGGGCAGAAACTATTCGTGAGGTTAAACGATTAAATCCCAATACCACAATCGAAACATTGATTCCTGATTTCAAGGCATTATGGGATTTACTCTATATGGTTATTGATGAAAAACCGGAAGTGGTCTCACATAATATGGAAACTGTCAAAAGGCTTTATAGAATCGTCCGTCCTCAAGCTAAATATGAAAGAAGCCTTGAACAGATTAGTAGAACCAAGGAAAGAGGAGCCCGAACAAAATCAGGTATTATGTTGGGTTTGGGTGAAACACCGGATGAAGTATATGAGGCAATGGATGATTTAGTTGCTCATGGCTGTGAAGTCCTTACTTTGGGACAATATTTACAGCCTACAAAGATGCACTTGGAAGTTAAGGAATTTGTTAATCCTGATAAATTTGCCCATTTCAAAGAAGAAGGCATAAAGAGAGGATTTAAAATTGTTGAAAGTGGTGCAAGAGTTCGTTCTTCTTATCATGCTGAGAAACACATCTAGTTAGTTTCTTAGACCCATATCCCAAAGTAATAGTCATCGCTCTCTTTTTTTAAAAAGTTATCTTCTTTATCAAATAAGAATTTGAGAAATCGAATGTTCTCTTTGTTTTCTTCAACAAAATGATGGCTGATTCCTTTTAACACGGGAACTAAGATATTCCCGCCATAACCTTTTAATTCTAATGGTTGGAAATGCTTTTTCAATAACGGTAAAATGGATGATGACTCCACTGCCTCTGAAGGATCTGAGATAAGCATGCGAAGCAATCCAGGTGCTGTCTGTTTTAACTTTTTGTTTCCACTTAGATAAGTTCTCTTTTCAGAGGGAATATTTTTCAGAAGAGAATTTGCTATATCTAATTGTTTTTTATTCCATTGGATTCTGTCGGGTCCTGTATATTCGTGGATAACCAGAATTCCGCCCTCCCGTAATAAACCTCTTACCTTAATAAGCACTTTCTCCATATTTTTCAAATGATGAAGCGAAGAGTGAAACAAAATCAAATCATATTGCTGTGTAGTTTTGAATATCTCAAAGCTATTGTGAATGAAGTGTAATCCTTCATCAGAAATCCGCGTCTTAGCGTATTCAATATTATTAGCTGCAATATCAATAGCATCAATGGTTGCAAATTTCTTTGTATTCCAAAATTCAATCTCTTGACTTCCGGTTCCACAACCTATAGATAACATGCACAAATTGTTCTTATCAATCAGATAATGATTTGCAACATGTTCTATATAACTTTGGTTTTCATCTCCGGTTATTTTTTTATTCCATCTTTTTCGTACTAAGGGAATATTCCACCAATTGTTGGGTGGCAGTGCACCGGAGTTCCAGTGAGATTGAACTCGTTTTTGAGAACTGAATGAGAGTTTTCCAAGAAAAAATGAGATTCTAGAAGAGTATAGTTTCTCTCTCAATTCAATAAAATCGGAATAAGTAATAAAGCTCAAGACATTACAAAAATAAAAAAGGCTGTTGGATACCCGACAGCCTTTGGATAGTTCTTATTAAGAAAATTATTTTTTAGCGTAACGCTTGTTAAACTTATCAACCCTACCAGCGGTATCAATAAATGTTTGTTTTCCGGTAAAGAAAGGATGAGACTTATCTGAAATCTCAATTTTAAATAATGGATACTCGTTTCCGTCTTTCCATTTGATTGTTTCCTTTGTGTTTACACAAGACTTTGTAAGGAATTCATAATCTGAAGACATATCCTTAAAAACAACATGTCTGTAACTGCTTGGGTGAATATCTTTTTTCATTTTCGTTCTCTGAAAAGGGAGCGCAAAAATAACGGTATTTTTGAAATAAGCAAAACCATTTTGAAAATTTAATCTTCAGATTGATTATGTTTGCACCAACGCAAAAGTAATGGAAAAGAAAGACTACATTTTGAATGATGCTCAAATCAGGCAAAAACTAAAGAGAATTGCCTATGAAATCTTGGAAAACAACTTGAAAGATAAGGTTGTTTATATGGGTGGAATTGGTGAGCGTGGTGGGCTTTTGGCAAAGTTAATTGCAGAGCAATTGGATATTTTAAAAGAAATTAAAGTAGAACTCTTTTCCATTTCAAATCAAAATGGAGTTCAATTAAGTATTGATGTAAAAAAGCTTCGCAAACAAACAGTTATTATAGTAGATGATGTTTTGAATACAGGAAAAACTTTGATGGATATTTTGATAGTAATAGCCGCTCAAAATCCTGCTCGTATAGAGACTTGTTTTTTGGCACAGCGCAGTCATAGAAAATTCCCCGTAAAGGGTGATTATGTTGGCATATCAATGGCTACAACTTTTCAAGAGCATATCCAGTTTGATGCAAGCAATCCCAAGAAATTAGGTGTTTATTTAGAATAAAAATACTTAAAACAATAGGAATCTCATTTTCTTCCTATTGCCTTCTTTGCAGCAGCAACAATATCCTTTGCAGTTAACCCATACTTAACCAATAATTCCTCGGGTGTTCCACTTTCACCAAAAGTATCATTTACTGCCACATATTCCAAGGGTGCGGGAATGTTTTTAGAAAGTACTTGTGCTATACTGTCTCCCAATCCGCCAATTCTATTATGCTCTTCAGCACTTACTGCACAGCCGGTTTTACTTATTGATTTGATAATAGCTTCTTCATCAAGAGGCTTGATAGTGTGAATATTAATTAAGTCAACAGATATTCCCTCGGCAGAAAGCATTTCAACAGCTTTTACAGCTTCCCAAACCAAATGTCCGGTTGCAAAAATGCTTACATCAGTTCCTTGCTGAATATGCCAAGCTTTTCCAATTTCAAATTTTTGGTCAGCGGGTGTAAACACAGGCCATTTAGGTCTTCCAAAACGTAGATAAACAGGGCCATTGTGTTCTAATATTGCCAATGTAGCTGCTTTGGTTTGATTATAATCACAAGGATTTATGACGGTCATCCCGGGCAGCATCTTCATTAGTCCGATATCTTCCAAAATTTGATGAGTTGCACCATCTTCACCGAGGGTAAGTCCGGCATGTGATGCACATATTTTTACATTCTTATTTGAGTATGCTATAGACTGTCTGATTTGGTCATATACTCTGCCGGTAGAAAAATTTGCAAAAGTTCCCGTAAAAGGAATTTTGCCACCGGAAGCCAATCCTGCTGCCATTCCCATCATATTTGCCTCCGCAATTCCTACTTGGAAAAATCTTTGAGAAAATTCTTTTTGGAAGGCATCCATCTTGAGAGATCCGGTGAGGTCTGCACACAGTGCAACCACATCTTTGTTCTTTTTACCTGCTTCCAATAATCCGGCTCCAAATCCGGAGCGGGTGTCTTTCATTTCTGTTATTTGTGTATTGATACTCATCGTTTTTAGAATGTGAAATCTGTGACCCTTCCTGAAAATACAGTAAATTCCTTTTGGAAGGTATAAATAGTTTTAGTTTCGCTTCGAGCTCTTCCAATAATGATATAGTTGCCGGGTTGCATAACGATGACTTGATTTACTTTCTTTTCATCGATATCTGCTACCCAAGTTGTTTTGCCACCTTCAATTCTATAGATTGCTGCAACATAGTCTTTTGTCTTCGTAAGATTGACTTTACCCGGTTGCGGGATTTTGATTTCAGTTGTTTTGTCTTGTGAGACCTTGATATTTACAAAAATAGGAGGTGTTGAAAGTATTTCGATATCATAATCCCCGTTCAAATATTTTTTGGAGGTATTAAAATCTTGTGCATTGACAGTGGTCATATCTCCTTTTACTCTTACAATGGCTTGCAGCCTATCATAGCGTGTTACTCCGTCAACAATTAATTTGAGTGTGCCTTGTCCGGCATCTAATGCGATTGTATTGTGTTTACCGGGAATAAGAGTGATATTTTCCTTGAAAATATTGGGCATTGTGTGAACTCTGATATTATATTTTCGCATAGGATCTAAAAAAAGAGTATCAGGTACTCCATACGCATTCATAGTATGATAATAGTTATAGAGCTCAATTCCTGTGGCTGCATCATAAATTGTCATGTCAACGTTGGTTTCCAAGGGTTTTTTGTTAGCATCAACCAAATTAATTTGACAACTTGTAGCATTTAATGCTTGTGAAATCACCACACCAACAACTGTCTCGAATTCACTCATTGAGTTTGCATCGTAATAATTACCGGCACAAGAAAAGAACTTCCTAAAAACCTCAGGGTCAGAACCCACACCAATGATAAACGGTTTTAGAAAAATGCCTTTTTTTTGTAGTTCTTGGCTTACTTCGCATGGATTGCCCTCACATTCTTCAATACCATCAGTAATGAGAATTATTAAGTTTCTAACAGTTTTATTATCATTTGGAAAATCATTGGCAGATTGTCCTAATGAACGCGCAATCGGTGTGTATCCTCGAGGTCGTAGTGTTGAGACCTTCTTTTTAATTAATTCATGATTGTATGGTGCAAAAGGAATTTCGAGTTTAGTATCATTACAATCATTATATTTTAAGTCGGTCTGATGTCCATAAACTCTCAGCGCAAGTTCTACATTGGGAAATTGTGCAAGGCTATCAACCATCTTGTAAAGCATTTCCTTGGCAGCTGTCATCCTATCTGTGTTGCCAAATTGAGCATTCATACTACCAGAAGCATCAAAAATAATTAGAATTCGTGATTTGATTCCGGGATTTTTTGTCTGAACTTGCCCAAAGGTTGCAAGGCTTATCAAGAATATTGTAGTGAATAATACAAAACGTCTTTTTTTGAGAATGGATTTCATTTTAATCGCTTATTTTAATAATCGCCCAAAGTCTCCGGAAGCTGAGCCAAAGCTGCTTCTAACTGTTGGTCGTTTGGCGGGATTCCGTGCCATTTGTGAGAGCCCATCATAAAATCCACACCGGCACCCATTTCTGTTTTCATAATCACAACAATTGGTTTTTGCATTCCGACTTTTGTTTTTGCTTCTTTCATGGTTTGCAATATTTGTTCCATATTATTTCCATCCATTTCCATTACAAACCAGCCAAAGGCTTCGAACTTGTTTTTTAGGTTTTCAAAACCCATAATATCAACGGTTGAACCATCTATTTGTTGTTTGTTAAAATCAACAGTTGCAATTAGGTTGTCAACTTTGTTGTGAGCCGCATACATAATGGCTTCCCAATTTTGACCTTCTTGCAATTCCCCGTCACCCAAATTTACATAAACAATACTTGGGTCATTATCTAATTTTTTTTGCAGTGCAATTCCTGTCGCAAAACTCAATCCCTGACCCAATGAACCCGTAGCAACTCTGATTCCGGGGAGATGCTCCATAGTCGCGGGATGTCCTTGAAGTCTTGAATTTAGTTTTCTGAAAGTTGCTAATTCATGTATAGGAAAATATCCGTTACGTGCTAAAACACTATACAGAGCGGGGCTAATATGCCCATTACTGAGGATGAAAATGTCTTCACCATGTCCTTCTATTGTAAAATGTTGAGGGTCATGGTTCATAATATTGAAGTACAATGCTGTAAAATAATCAGCACAACCTAGTGAGCCTCCCGGATGTCCTGATTGTACTGCATGTACCATTCTAACAATATCCCTTCTAACCTGAGTAGCTATATCTTTTAGCTCTTTGATGTCTGTGACTGTTGATGAAAACATAGGGCAAATATGCTTGATTAGTTTGGCTAATTCAAACATATTTATGCTTGTTTTTCCTCATTTTATATTCAGCATAATTGAATAGATAAACTACACGGTTTTTATGAGAATTATTAAGAAGTGTTTTTCCCAAAAGTGAATTTTGCTTATCTCCTTCCTGATAATCGTTTACTTTGCACGCTCTTTGAGGATTAAACCCATAAAAATCATAAAATGAAAAGTATGAAAAGAATATTTAGAAGCGGTCTGAAAAATCTGACTGTATTGTGTTTTGTGTTTATTTCGGTAGCAGCTTTAGCACAGGAAAAATTTGTTAGTTCCAAAGTATCACAAGTCAAAATTTATGCAAATGGTGCAGAGATTAGTAGAAATGCAAAGGTATTCCTACCTCGAGGAACTACTATGCTGATTTTTGATGGAATAGCGAATGAAATTACACCATCAAGTATCCGGTTTTCTGCAAGCAAGGGAGTTGAAATACTTTCTATCGGCCATAATGTGAACAATCAAAAACCCGATTATTCCAACCCTGTTATTAAAAAACTAATTGACTCATTAAACTTGATGAACGATTATATTAAGAACATTGAAATTCAAAATAATGTTATGAGTACAGAGGAAACGATACTTAAATCCAACCAAACATTAGGAGGAAATCAACAGGGGTTTAACAGCGCGGAGCTTCTTAAACTATTGGAGTTAAACAGAAGCAGATTAACCGAAATACAAACCCAAAAATATGCTAACAATAAAAAACTCAATGACGCAAGAGAAATTGTCAATAGGTTAAATCAGAGCATAACAAAAGAAAAGAAACAGCTACCGACATCTAAAGGGGAGATAAAAGTAATGGTTTCTGCCGAAACTAATATTAATGCTGACTTTGAGCTAAAATATTTTGCAACCAATGCGTATTGGCAACCTGTTTATGATATTAAAACCGATGGCCCGGGGTCAAAAACAACGCTTACTTATAAGGCAGAAGTAGCACAATGGACCGGTGAAATATGGGATAATATTAAACTGAGTATTAGTTCTGCTTCTCCACAAACCGGAATTAACTTCCCATTTCTAAAAACTGAATATGTAGATTTTAATAAGCCTGCACCTCCTATAGTGGGTTATAGAAAGCAGAATGCCCCAAAAATCCAAGGTTCTAGAGCGGATGCTGAGATGGGTTATTTTAACGATGGCGTTGAAATGGCAAGCCCATTAAAACCCATAGTAAATTCTTTAGAAAATATTTTTGAGTTTGATATTCCAAACCCGTTCTCTATTCCGAATGATGGTGAAGGTAAAATAATCAGTTTAAAAGAGTATAACTTAGATGTGGAATTTGAGTATTATTCGATTCCAAAATTAGAATCTTCTGTGTTCTTAACAGGAATTGCAACTAATTGGAAAGGATATAACTTGTTGCCGGGTAATGCCAATATGTATCTTGGAGAGACCTATGCAGGGCTATTCTTTCTTAATACGAATACTTCAGAAGACTCTTTGAGATTATCGTTTGGACGTGACAAACAAATTAGTATTGAAAGAAAACTTCTGAATGATTTTAGTAAAAAAAGTTTCTTCGGTAATAATCAAAAACAAACCTATTCCTACGAATTTGTTATCAATAATGCTCGAAATGCAGAGATTAATTTCAAACTCATAGACCAAATTCCCATATCCAAAGAATCAGAAATAAAAGTTGAATCGGACGAACTTTCAGGTGGAACTTTGAACACTAATAATGGTTTTGTTGAATGGGAATTCAAGATGAAAGCCAAAGAAAATCGGAAAATCAAATTTAGTTATACTATAAGTTTCCCAAAGTCAAAGGAGATATACAAACAGATAGAAAAATGAGTATCAACCTTTTGTTAAAAGACTCTTCCATCGGAAGGGTCTTTTTTGTCTATGCGGTTTTTCTATTTGACAAAATCGGGATGGATAAAATGATTTATAGTACACTAAGCTACAAATAGTGAGTAAAATTTTTTTTTATCTGTTTACTTAGTCAATATGTTTGTTCACTTGATTAGGCTAAATGAGCAACTTATTTCAACATTATTTCAAAGGTGACAGGTTTTTGTGGCTTGCCATTATTATTCTCTCCGTAGTTGGACTGATGGCAGTCTATTCATCAACAGGAACACTGGCTTTTGCAAAACAAGGTGGAAGAACAGAGTACTATTTATTTAAACAAGGGAGTTTCATGTTTCTTGGATTTCTGCTGATGTATTTAATTCACCGAATTGATTATCGTTATTTTTCAAGAATATCACAATGGTTAATTTGGATAGCAATGGTATTGTTGGTAGTTACCATTTTTGCAGGAAACGATATCAATGAAGCCAAACGTACACTTACAATTCCATTGGTCGGCATCAGTTTTCAGACCTCTGATTTAGCGCGTTTGGCATTGGTAATGTATATAGCTCGGTATTTATCAAAGAACCAAGATAAATTGGATGAATGGAAGCCTTTCTGGTGGTTGGTTGCAGTTATTGGTGTAACTTGTTTTTTAATTATGCCGGAGAATCTCTCAACATCTCTGGTTTTGTTTACAACCTCTTTGGTGTTGTTGTTTATAGGAAATGTTAGGATGAAACACTTGTTGGTACTCGTCTCTTCTTTCGTTGCGCTTCTTTCCATAGGTGCTATATTCCTACTTAATGCACCGGATAATATGCTTCCGGGTCGAGCAAAGACGTGGAAGGTAAGGTTTGAGAACTTTGTTGGAGGAGATGACCAAGATGCATATCAAACAATTCAGGCTAAAATTGCCATCGCAAATGGCGGTATTATTGGTAAAGGACCGGGAAAGAGTATTCAAAAAAATACTTTGCCGCAGGCATATTCAGATTTTATCTATGCAATCATCATTGAAGAATATGGACTTATTGGAGGTATCTTACTTATTGTAGTTTTTTTGTTTATACTATTTCGTTCTATCCGTATGGTTGTCCGATCGCCACGGGCATTTGGTGCTTTGCTTGCAGTAGGGCTTTGTTTTACTTTAGTCTTTCAGTCGCTAATTAATATGGCAGTTGCTGTGGCACTATTTCCTGTGACCGGTCTGACATTGCCATTGATTAGTATGGGAGGAACCTCAATCATTTTTACCGGAGTCGCTTTTGGAATTATATTAAGTGTAAGTAGAACTACCGAAGATGATGAAGATGAAGTGGAAAATAGCAATGCTAAGTTTAACACACCAATTCAACCCAACGCTGATAACGCGTGATTTTTAATATCAAATCAGTAAACTAATTTACTAAGATATCTGTGGTCTGGGTTTTTACAGAAGTATCAGCTTAAATACAACAGAGCAAATCAAGTAAAAGAAATAAATGGGTGCCAAAGCTGCTAATCCCAGAAAAGATATTGCTATCAATGAAGGCAGCACGAATACGAATAGTTTTATATAAAATGCTTTGTCAAATTTTTTGAACTTTAATGCAAGCATTGGTATGTTAGCTACCAGCATTAGTGCGCTAAAAATGGTTAATGGATAAAATATACTTGGTTCAGAAATAATATTTTCAAAAAGAGGAAATTGAATTATAAGAAAAACCATCCCTACCCAAAAGAATGTATTCATGGGAGTGGGAACTCCAATAAAAGTATCGTGTTGTCTTTCATCAATATTGAATTTAGCCAGTCTAAGAGCAGAAAAAATTGGTATCAGAGCGGATGTAGAAAATATAAGCCACGAATCACTATTACCTACATACCAAGCAAGAAAACCCGGAACAATACCAAATGTGACCATGTCTGCCAAAGAATCCAATTGTTTGCCCAATTCGCCCGATACTTTTAGAGCCCTTGCTACAAATCCATCAAAGAAATCCAGAACACCCGCAAACATAACTAACCAACATGCCCAAAGTATAGGATATCCTTTTAGAATAAAAAAAATTGCTACAAAACCACATGCAAGATTCCCGAGTGTAAAGAGATTTGGAATATGTTTTTTCATAACATCCTTTTTAGTTAATAATAAAAGCCGTCTTTAAAGAATAAAATCCACTGCTCCAATTCTGTGAAGGACCGCTAACTATGTTTTTTCCTTGCTTCCATTTGGTTTTGCCTGTCTGCCAGTTGTATCCCCCCTCTACGCCAATCATTAGAGTTTCATGTGCAATAATTGAAAATCCAAAGGTTGGAATTATATTAAAAGTACTGCTTTTAAATTTTGTAGTCTCAATGTTGTCAAAGCCGATTAATGTCGGACGACTGTTATTGTTGTATTCAAAGAGCAAATATTTGCTGTTATAACCAAGTCGTAAACTCCAGTCTATCCAGAATCCGATTTTACTTACATTAAATAATTTGAGGTAGTAATTAAAACTAAAGTTGGCACTTGAACCACCTAATTTTACTGATGACGCGGTGTCGACATCTCTATGCTGCATAAGATCATTAGAAAAGTCAATACCCCACCCTCTGCCAAATTTTTTTCTAAAGTATAACATATCAAAAGCAAAAGTCTGACTCACTATTGGAGTTGAGAAATCTGTGAATAGGGAATTAGCTCTTAGTGCACGATTGAGTGTGTTGAGTGAATTCCAATATAGTTGTGGCAGCATTGCGTAATTTCTGCTGTATCCCAAAAAGGCAAAGGAGTTTTTAAAACTCTCAAGATCATCCCATTTATAAATAGGTCCTGAATCAGTGTAAGAAACCGGCAGTTTTGACCTATTATCAATGATAACGTAGTTATATTTGGATGGAACAATTTCTGTGGAGTCGCTATCATTGGTTTCACTAACTAAAGGATAAACAAAAACACTATTCTCAGGGGTTGTGTCTATCAAATCATTTATCTGCTCAGAGAGTTTTTCTCTGTAAAATAATCCATCTGTATAGATTATAGCCAATGTCATCACTTTACCTTTCATCTCCACGTTCTGTAGTTCGGTAATTCTTGTTGCTATTGGTCTAAAATTATACCAATTACATTCGTTCTCATCTCCATTCTGTCCTATATGACATCTCCCAAACTGACCATAAAATTTATCATTAGGGTATTGAGTCAGAAGCTTCTCAAATTCTTTCAACATAAATTGCTCTCTATAAATAAACTTCTGAATCATATCGTTTATGTCAAGGTGATGCCAAATTTTATTGTCTTCAAGACATTTTATTATTCTGGAAAATTCAGTATAGTTGGAGTCGAGTAATGCTTGATAGCTTGATTTGTTATTATAAAAATTTGAAATGATTGAGTCAATACTATTGTAATATGAATATAATGAGGAATTGTACTCGCTGCTTTCACCATTGGAAAGATTATTTAGATAATCAGAAAGTGCCTTAATGGATTCTATACTTACAATAATGTCATCAGAGGGAATGCCTTTGTCAGAAAGTAAATAACTCAGATAATGTATGCAGACAGTATAGTCGCGTGTAATATCGATACCCGTAATGATTATCTTTTCAGAATCAGGAAGTGACTTGTTAAAATTATACAAGTCCTTGAAGTATTCATAGTGTGTTACATACGAAGACTTTTTTATTACTTCAAAAATCATACTGTCTCCTGTTTGTACATATTTATCCAATACCGTCCCCCATGTATAGCCTAGCTCGAGAATTAGATGCCTAACTCCAAATTTCTTATACAAGTATTTTGTAAAAGCCAATGAGATATTGTTGTTACTTTCAATATATCTGTGATCTTCACCTGTAAATATTACACGCTTGTCACTGAGGCTGCTATCAAGAAATTCTAATCCGACTGCATCCTTATTTTCATCAAATGTAATTTTATATCCACTGTTATTGCTTTGACATAGTGCTCCATAACTTGTTGTGAATATAGCAAGCAATAAGAAAGAAAATGATTTTTTCATTATTTAAAACCTGCCGGAGTTTTAGTTTTTCTTAGTGGAAATATTTACGTCAATGACGTCTTTTGTGTTTTCCTCTTGTTGAGTATTTGTTATGTTGCTTGAGTCACTCGAAGTTGAGTCTGCAGCCTCTTCAGATTCAATTTGGTCCAGAAGTTCATCTTCACTTTCTTGAATGATTTGCTCGTTCTGCTGAATTTTTTCTTCATCTTCTTTGGTTGTATTGTTATTGCTACATGAGCATAGAAAGAACAAAGAAACAGTGCTAAGAATTAAAAATACTTTTTTCATTGTGATAAGTTTAAAGTGCAAATGTAGTCTTTACTTTCACTTTTTTTGTTTGATTTGCTCAAGTGCTTATTAATCCGTTAATAAATTAATTATTATCGTTGGTCTGCAAAATAGGCCGTTTATTATATATTGTTTCTGTTTATGTTTAGTACTTTGTTACTTTTGAAAGTATGAATCTTGAGAAACAGATTGTTTTAGATCATAGATTGGCGAATACTATTATCAGCTCACATGCGGTTTTTAATTACCTGACTGCAATTCAGAATCAAATTACTTTTGACCAAAAAAGAGATGCTATTAACGCATTGTCATCCTATGCAAGATTTTTGAAAAAAGTTACTTCCCTTCCTCAAATATCTCATTGGACGATTAGTGAAGAACTGGAATTAATCAATGAATATCTGAAAATGGAAAAACTCCGATTTGGTGAACAGTTTGATTTTACAATCCACAAGAGTAATGCAAACATCAATGTTCCAACCCTGTTGTGTGTTCCATTCATAGAGTTGTTGGTATTTGCTGCTTTGAAAGAGGTTTCTAATCCGATATTGATGGAAATAAGTATTGAGAATGAACATGAAAACTCTTTTTTGAAAGTGATAATTAATGCTGTACTCAAGCCGCTTGAACAGCTTCAAAGAAATACTGAGCAGCAAGAAAGATTTCTTTTATTAAAACAAAAATCGAATTTCTTGAAAGCTGAAATTGAAGAAAAAATATTGAATAAGCAAACCCAATATATTCTTTCCATAACCATATAAAAATCAAGCCTATGTTAAAAACAATTATTATTGATGATGAAAAAAATGTTCGTGAAGTATTGAGTAAACTGCTTGCTGATTACTGTCCGGATGTCAAAGTAGAAGCTGTAGCAGACAATATTGAGGAAGGTGTACAAGCAATTAAAGAATTACAACCTGATTTGGTTTTCTTGGATATAGAGTTTCCGCAGAGTTCGGGTTTTGAACTTATTAATGAATTCAAAAATGAAGAATTTGACATTATATTTATTTCCGGACACCAAGAATACGCTCTCAAGGCATTTAAAACCGAAGCTGTGGACTATCTTCTCAAGCCTTTTAATGTTGAAGAACTTGAAGCAGCGGTTAACAAAGTACTTACAAAACGAAAAAAAGCAGAAACTGTTCGTTATGCAGATGTCTTTTTGCAAAAATGGAGCGGTTCTCAAGATAGACAAATTGCATTGACCAGCTCAGACGGACTGTTGTTTGTCAAAGTCAAAGACATTATATATTGCAAGGGTGACGGAGCTTATACTTATTTTTATATTCAAGATGCAGATAGAATTACAGTTTCAAAAAATCTCAAAGAGTTTGAGGAATTATTGAAAGATATGGGTTTTTATAGGGTGCATAAATCTTATTTGATTAATCTCAATCAAATGAAGAAATATGTTAGAGGTGATGGAGGATATGTCATAATGAAGAATGGTGATTCTGTGGATGTTTCCAAAAGAAGAAAAGAAGGGTTTCTGTCTAACCTATCCAAAGTATAATCAAAGATAATAATGAGGAGAATTCTACTCTTTACTGCATTAAACCTAATTATAACGAGTTTGGGTGCGCAGAATACAGAAGTAAAATCAGCAATTAAATTTAGAAATTTTGCTATGGAGCATGGACTGTCTATGTCCTCAATTCTACAAATAACACAAACCAAAGATGGTTTTTTGTGGATAGCAACTCCCGATAAACTCAATCGCTTCGATGGTTATGAGTTTATACCTATTAGACATGAATATGGAAATGAAAACACTCCCTCTGATAATTATATTACAGCTCTTCTTGCCTTGCAGGATGGGAGTTTGCTTGTTGGTACCAACTCCGGACACATTGACCGGTACGTGAATAAGTATAAAAAATTTTATCACTACAAAATTTGGGAAAGATTGGGTGAGGCCTTTGAAATCAGGGGATTCTGCTCTCTTGATTCAATGAATGTGTTTGCTTTTACTATGGGTGGTGGTATAATTAAACTCAATGTTCTCAGTGGGCAGGTTCAAAGAATTACAACAGCAAACTCTCAATTACCATCGAACTATGTTCAAGCCATGATAAAGGTTGGGGACAACCTATTTGCAATTGGAACTGATAGGGGTGTTTATTATTATGATTCGGATAAAAAATCTTTCCATTCCAAAAAGCATTTAACTCAATATTCAATTAGTAGCTTGGCTTTATTTAAAGGTTGTTTGTATGCGGGTACCGGTGGCTCCGGGTTGTTTAAAATTGAGACTGAACATGAATATTCAGTGCGACTTGGAAAGAATGATAGAGATGAATTTTATCATATTAATGTGATGTTGGCTGATTCCAAAGGCAATCTATGGGTAGGCTCAACCTTTGATGGTCTCGCAAAAATTAGCTCCGATGGGAGTTGTAATGTAATAAAAAGAACTTTTTCGGATAATTTTTCATTAATAAACAATACTATCTATGGTATATATGAGGACACAGAGGGAAGTATCTGGATTGGAACAATTAGTGGAATTTCAGTTTATATGCCTTTGAGCCAACAGTTCAAATTTTATCGTCCAAACCCTGAAAATTCAGGAACTCAAAGCAAACAGATTTACCCCATTTATGAGGATAGCCAACATCAAATTTGGCTTGGTACCTTGGAAGGAGGTGTTAATCTGTTTGATCCCGTTACCGAAAGTTTTACGGTTTTTAATAGACATAATTCTGAGGGACTGACATCAAATAGTATTAGAGCTATTTATCAAGATTCAAAAGGCCGTTATTGGATTGGAACGGGAGAAAAAGGATTATTTGAGTTCTTCCCGAAGGAAAGAAAATTTGTCTCAATGAACGATAGAAGTGGAATGAGCATCACCCACAACCCAATCCGCTGCCTATTCGAAGATAAAAACGAGATTCTTTGGATTGGTACAACTGAAGGTCTTGTCGGGTTAAACTTAAAGACAAGAGAAGTGTTGCGTGACTTGGAATATACAACACATAGCTTTCCACCTCAAATTATTTATGATATCAAACCCGGACAAAATGAAAATACATTATGGGTAGCTTCTTTTGGACAAGGATTATTTGAGTTTGATATTGAGAAGAAGAAATTTATTAAGGATTATTCAAGTTCCAAGAATAAGTTCTCAAATATGAATAACAACATTATGTCTATCAGAAAACTTGGTAGAGATACTTTGTTATTAGGAACATTTGGTGGTGGAATCAATATTTTAGATTTACATCACGACAAGATAACAACCTTTTCTGAAATGAATGGGTTGCCCAATGATGCTATTTATGGATTATTAATTGACCAAGTGGGAAATTGGTGGGTAAGTTCCAACAGAGGAATTGCATGTATAAATCCTGAGACAAAATCTGTTAGGAGTTTTGACAGACCTGAACAAATTCAAAGTCTTGAGTTTAATGAGGCTTCATATTTAGCATCAAGTTCCGGATTGTTTCTATTTGGAGGTATTGAGGGGGTTAATGTATTCAATCCTTTAGAAATTAAAACCAATACTGTTGCTCCCATTGTGCATATTTCACAAATGATTGTATTGGACAAAAGAATCAAAAATAGTGGAGAACAAGAGTTGGAGTTTGCTTACAAAAAGAATTTCATTGGCTTTGATTATGTTGGAATTGAATTGCTTAATCCGGATAAGGTAACTTATAGCTATATGCTTGAAGGTGTCGATGAACAGTGGGTAAATGCAGGAAACAGAAGATTTGTTCAATATCAAGCTTTACGACCGGGTAGCTATATTTTCAAGGTACGAGCAAAAAGCCAAGATGGTATCTGGTCTAAAAACTATGCCTCTATCTCATTCACAATTCTTCCGCCCTTTTGGATGACATGGTGGTTTATTGGGTTAGTTGTTCTTGCGGTCCTTATTACATTGTTTGGTGGTTATGTTTATAGAGTTAATAAAATTAGAAGAGAGTTTAAAACTAAAGTGACCGAAATCGAACTCAAAGCATTGCGTTCACAGATGAATCCCCATTTTATTTTTAACTCAATCAATAGTATTCAATATTATATACTTAACAAGAATCCTCAAATCGCATATTCCTATCTAACCAAGTTTTCATCATTGATGCGTAAAATCTTACAGAACTCCAGAGTTAACTATATTTCATTAGCTGAAGAATTAGAGTCTCTGCAATTGTACATTGATCTTGAAAATATAAGGATAGAAAGTGAACTCAAGTATAAAGTTGAAGTAGCTGATGAAGTTAATATTAAAACCATGCTGATACCTTCTATGGTGCTCCAACCCTTTGTCGAAAACTCAATTGTTCATGGATTACTTAACAAAGAAGGAGAGAAAAGAATTACGCTGAGGGTCAAAAAAGAAATCTCTCATATTTATTGTGAAATTGAAGATAATGGAATAGGTAGAGCAAGAGCAAAGGAATTAAATAAAAATCGCACAAGAAAACACGAATCCACTGCGATGAAAGCTACCAAAGAGAGATTAGAACTTCTGAATGTAGATAAAGAAAGAAAACTAACCATCAATATTATTGACCTATTTGATGAAGAGCAAAACCCCTGTGGTACACTCGTGCAAGTATTTATACCATTTATTAAGGAATAGAACAGTATGCGAATTTTGATTTTAGATGATGAAAAGAAAAGTAGAGAAGTCCTCAAAGCTTTGATAGGACTATATTGCGAAAATATCGAGGACATCGCTCTTTGTAAGGATATACAAGAAGCAAAACAAACAATTAAGGAATTCAAACCGAATTTGGCATTTCTGGATATTAGTCTCAGAGAAGGCGATTCTTATCATTTGCTCAATGAAATTGGGAACTTCAATTTCGAATTGATTTTTATTACTGCTTTTGATGAAAGTTCTGTCAGAGTTCTCAACTATTGTCATATTCCTACTTTGATGAAGCCCATTGATATTGAACAATTAAAAATTGAAATTGAAAAATCTCAACTGCGACTCAATTCCGGTTATTCTTTTGAGCAATATCAATTAACAAAATACCTATTTGAAAAACCAACTCGTATCTTGCCTGTTTTTATCCTTAATCACTGGGAACTTATTAATACTGATGATATTGATGAATTAAAAAAAGTAGCAGGGCAGACAATCATCAAGCTAAAATCAGGAAAAGAAATACTAACTCCTGAAAATATTAGCACCATTGAGAAATTTATCAGTTGAGTATTTGAGATTTAATATGAGACTCTGCTTTCCTTGAAGAATAAAAATGCGGACAATAAACACGGATTCTCTTTATCCTCACAAATTTTTATTTTATCCTTTTTTTGGTAAGAAATTTGACTATTAAGACAACCAAATCAAAATCCTTTCCATCTTTGCATCTATGAAATCAGCAATTATCAAATCCATATCCTTCTTTATTCTTGTATTTAATGGATATTTGGCAAACTCTCAAGGAGTCATATCTCCATTCTCCTTCGATAAACAAAGCTATGATTTTGGAGAAGTGTTTGAATCGGGAGGCGTTGTGAGTGCTAAATTTCATTACGCAAATACAGGAGATAAGCCGCTATTTATCAGCCAAGTAAATGTTAGTTGCGGGTGCACCGAACCCGTGTACAGCAAGGATACACTTTTGCCGGGAGAAAATGCAGTTATTACAGCACGTTTTGATCCAACCGGTCGTCCCGGACATTTTGATAAATCTATACGCGTTATCTTTAACAATAATCCGGGGTTTAACATAAATCTCAGGATTCATGGAGAAGTTATTTCTGTTGCCAAACCAAATAAAGGAAGGTATTCTGTATTGTATGGAAATACATCTATGAATACTATAACTTTTGATTTTGGAGAAATTAAATACGAAAACAAGGAATATGTTGCCGATATTAAGGTTTCCAACGATGGTTATAATAGAATAAACTTTATTGGAATTCAAGATCTCCCAAGTATTTTTCATGCAGATTATCCTCAATTTCTTGATCCGGGAGATTCTGCCGTTATCTCTCTAAAAGTAAATATTGCTGATATGTCCGAATATTGGGGAGAATTTAACTTCAGATTAATTTTACTTTCAAATGACTACTTGATGAGTAGTAAGGTGTTATATGTTAAAGGGAGAAAAACCCAAGACTTCTCCCACTTGTCAAAAAAAGAACGCGCAAACGCGCCTGTTATTAAAGTAGAATCCACTTCTATAAAATTTGATAAAATCAAACTTGGTGGAACAGCAACAAAGACAATCACTATAACTAACAAAGGAAAATCGAATCTCCAAATCAGAAAAATTCATAATGCCTGCTTTTGTTTCAAAGGAACAACGGATAAAGAGGTAATTGCACCCGGAGAAACCGCTACTCTTACCCTTACCTTTGATAGTATTGGACAAAAATTGGGGAAGTTATACAGAGGAGTTACTATATATTCTAATGACCCTAAAAATTCAGAAATTATCGTTTACGGAGAAACTGAAATTTATCAATAACTACATTGGTAAATTGATTGATACATTTTAACAAATCCGTGTTTCATTATTGTTTGAAACATTATTTTTGCTTTGATTATGAAACAAAAAATTTTTTTTCTTCTTGGTGCTGCAATATTTGGTTTTGGAGGAGCTTGGGTTTTTAGTTTAACCACTAAAACTCATTATGATTTTAAAAATGAATTGAAGTTGGCTGAAAATAAATTCAGGACAAATTCGGTTTCATTCCAAGACGAATCAAAAACTACAGAATTTGCTGATTTTGTGCAAGCATCAGCAATGACAACTCCTTCGGTAGTGTTTGTTAAAACAATTTCAGAAGTGAGAACGTCCAGTCCGTTTTGGTTTTTTGACTATGACCCATTTGGTAGCATTGGTCAGGTTTCCAGTACCGGTTCGGGGGTTATTATGTCAAAAGACGGATATATTGCTACGAACTTGCACGTTGTCAAAGATGCAATCAAGATTGAGGTAGTTTTAAATAACCGCAAAAAAGTTTATCCCGCAAAACTTATAGGCTCAGATCCTTCCACTGACTTAGCTCTGATTAAAATTGATATGGATAATCTTCCGGCTATCAAGACAGGAAATTCTGATAATCTGCAAATAGGAGAATGGGTACTTGCAGTAGGAAATCCTTTTAACCTTACCTCTACTGTTACAGCGGGAATTGTGAGCGCAAAAGGAAGAAATATCAATATTGTACACAATCAATTTCCGATAGAATCTTTTATACAAACGGACGCAGCCATCAATCCCGGTAATTCAGGCGGGGCTTTGGTTAACACTAAAGGTGAACTTGTGGGAATCAATACAGCAATAATGTCTCAAACAGGCTCATACAGCGGATACGGGTTTGCAATTCCGGTGAATATTGTGGTTAAGACTGTCAAAGATTTAATTGAATTTGGTGAGGTTCAACGCGGTTTTACAGGTATGGATGTGGCTGATATTGATTATGAAACCCAACAAAAATTGAAAATCTCCTTTGATAATGGAGTATATGTTTCCAATGTTTTGGAAGATGGCCCTGCATTCAAAGCAGGAATACGCGCAGGTGACTTAATTGTAGGAATACAAGACAGGGCGGTTGATACAAAATCCTCCTATGACGAATATCTCTCTTATCAAAGACCGGGAGATAAAATTAAAATCAGCTATAAAAGAGACGGAAAAATCAAAGATGCGGTTTTAGTGCTTATCAATAAACAAGGTAATACCGAGTTAATCAAAAAGACTTCGATTCGTTCAGATGAGCTGGGTGCTGATTTCTCTAAAGTTTCTAAATTAGAAATGCAGCGTTATGGAATCGAATACGGAGTGAAAGTCAGCGAAGTCCGTTCAGGTTTTATACGTAGAATGGGGCTGTCTGATGACTTTATCTTTGTAAAGTTTAACGGCAAAGAATGTAGAGAACCCGGTGATGTTATACAATGGCTCTCCAATGCAAATGGAAGAATCCAAATAGAAGGAATCTCTGCTGAAGGTCAGAGAAAATTCTATAATTTCTATGGTTATTAAACTTAGAAAATAGAAATATGAGAGACTAAATCTGTTTTAGACCAACATCCTCACAGGATCTTCCATATATTCTTTGAAAGTTTGCAAAAACTTGCTTCCCACAACGCCATCCACAACTCTGTGGTCGCAACTGAGGGTTACTTTCATCACTTTTTTGCCAACAATTTCACCATTCACAATAGCAACGGTGTCTTTTGTTGCACCAATAGCTAAAATACAAGCGTCCGGAGGATTGATTATGGCTGTGAACTCTTCAATGCCAAACATTCCTAGATTAGATACTGTAAATGTATTGCCTGCCCAATCTTGAGGCTGGAGTTTTTTCTCTTTGGCTTTCTTACTGAATTCTTTTACCTCAGCGCTGATTGTAGAAAGTGGTTTTTGGTCTGCAAATCTGACTACCGGCACTAAAAGTCCTTCGTCAACTGCAACAGCAACTCCTATGTGAATATGATGATATGTTCTTATCTTATCCCCAAGCCAAGAAGAATTTACCTGTGGATGTTTTCTCAAGGCGGTGGCAGCGGCTTTCACAATAATATCATTAACAGAAATTTTTAAATCACCGTTTGCATTGATTCTTTCTCTTGATTTAAGAACATTATCCATCTCAATTTCCATGGTTAGATAGAAATGAGGTGCAGTAAATTTACTTTCTGCCAATCGTGCTGCAATGGTTTTACGCATTTGCGATACCGGAATTTCACTAAATCCTTCTTTTCCTAAGGCAAATGAAGTTACACCGGCTCCAGCAGACGGGCTGTAGTTTTCAATATCCTTTTTGATAATTCTTCCTCCTTCTCCGGTTCCGGTTACTGCGTTGATGTCTATCCCTTTTTCAGAAGCCAATTTTTTGGCAAGTGGAGATGCTTTCAAACGACCATCATCAGAACCTGAATGATGTGATGTTGAGGTAGGTAGAGCAGTCGGAGCAGAAGTTGTCTTTTCTTCTGCAGGTTTAGATTCTTCCTTATGATCGGCTGCACTGCTATTGCTTTTTGCTTCTGCCAACAATACTGAATAGTCTTCTCCTTTGTTTCCCAATACAGCAATGGCACCTCCTATTGGAACTGTGCTGCCTTCTTTTACCAATAATTCAAGAATGGTTCCTGATTCGAAGTTCTCCAAGTCCATCGTTGCTTTGTCTGTTTCGACTTCTGCAAGAATGTCTCCGGGCTTTACGGTATCACCTTTTTTCTTACTCCATCTAACCAAAACACCTTCTTTCATGGTGTCGGTCATCTTATTTAGGGCTATTAATTTTGCCATTATTTGAATTCACTTAAAATGAGTTGCAAACCTATCTAAAATCAGCCGATTTACAAAACAACACTACGCCATTTTTGAATTGGATTTCTTCAAATCTCACTTTTGTTTTCAAACTCTAAACAAACGGAATTTATACAATATCGTTGATTTGTAGGCTTAGGACCATCATCAAAAACATGCCCTAAATGACTTCCGCAACTAGCACAGATAACCTCAGTTCTAATCATGGAATGACTATAGTCTGGCTTCAAAACCACAGCAGATTTATCCAAAACATCATAAAATGATGGCCAACCACAACCAGCGTCAAATTTTGTTGTTGATTTAAACAAGGGATTACCACAACCTTTGCATACATAATTCCCCTTTTCCCAATGATTATTAAATTTTCCGCTGAATGGTCTTTCTGTTCCTTTTTGACGCATTACATGATAAGATTCCGCATCCAATTTTTGTTGCCACTCTTTTTCTGTTAATTTCTTTTCCATCTCTGATAAATTGAAGAAATACAAAGTACTTTAATATGCTGTCAATAAGAAAATTATATTGATTGTTATTGAAATTAATCGATTAGCTTCTTCATAAAATACTTTTTGTTTCTGAACTCCGTTTAAATTCTAAATTGCCAATTGCTCCGTCATTTTAACACCATTATTCAACCAAAAATTTGAAACATGAATAAGCATTTTTTGTTATTTCTCTTTTTGCTATCTGTTACAGGATTGTTTGCACAACAAAGTTATAGTATTGAGGATGCATTGAGATGAAACTTGGTTTCAATAACTATTAATGGTGCATCAATTGATAAGTCAAAATCCGGGGTGTCTTCCCATTATGGAGATTGTTTGCAAGCACAAATAACCAATAAAACAAATACTGCTTTTATCATAGACATTGAATCAGGCAGACTCTTCCCATCATTTGATACGCTAGTTCAAACAATGTTATTGACTAAAAGTGTGAAGGTTAAAGTTGAACCAAAAAAAAGTAGAAGAATCAAGTTGTTCGCAATGTGTAGTCAAAAAGGGAAGAATTCTCCAAGTATAAACTCAAAATTCAGAGTGGGGCAAATGGCACATGATGGATTAGTTGCATTAGCAAGATTTCTTGAAAAAAGAAACTGCCAAAATTCTTTGGGTCAGAATGCAGTATGGGCAATTACTGATGATTATGATTTTAGAATATCTAAAGATGAAACTGATTTAGGAAAGGAATTATATGCATTTGTTCTTCGGATTAAAAGTACATTGAATACGGTATCTCAAACAACAAAGATTCAATTTGATTCTGAATTCAAAAAACAAGGACTGGTATCTATCAAGGTTTTTGATAGTGAAGGCAAAATTGTTAAAACCCTTGCTCAAGACATCAAATCTCAACTTGGCTATAACAAATTTGAGTACTGGCTTAATGATGTTGATTTTCAAGAAGGAAAATATAAAGTAATATTGTTTTTTAATGGAGTTGCCTATGCTCAAAGAGAATTTGAGTTCTAATTTATTTTCTTTTAAGCAGGAAAATTCGCACTTTTGAACCGCTTTGAGCGAAACTAATATTAAAATCTATTTTGCATCTGATTTTCATCTTGGATATGAAAGAGATTCCGGCAATCATCAGCGTGAAAGAGAGGTTGTTAATTGGCTTTCACAAATCCAAAAGGATGCTTCAGAAGTTTATTTATTAGGCGATATCTTTGATTTTTGGTTTGAATATAAAACGGTTATACCCAAAGGTTTCTCAAGGTTTCTTGGTAAAATTGCAGAGTTGGTTGATGCAGGAATTCCGGTTACAATTTTTAAAGGAAATCATGATATGTGGATGTTTGGATATCTTGAAAAAGAGTTAGGTGTTAAGATTATTTCAAATGAGTTGATAATCCAAAGAGCCGGCAAAAAGTTCTTTCTGCACCATGGAGACGGATTAGGCAAAGGGGACGCAGGATACAAATTTCTCAAATCTATTTTTAGAAACCCTTTCTTTCAATGGCTTTTTGCACGTTTTCACCCTAATTTTGGAATTGCATTGGCTCGGTTTTTTTCAGCAAACAGCAGAAAAGCAAATTATCGCTCTGACCTCGAATATAAAGGTGATGACAAAGAATTCCTGACCCAATTTGCAAAATCAAAACTAACGCAAGAGCATTTTGATTATTTTATCTTTGGACACAGACACCTTCCTTTGGATATAAAACTTTCGGACAATGCTCGCTATATCAACTTGGGAGAGTGGGTTACACATTTCACCTATGCCGAATTTGACGGGAATAATTTGGAATTGAAAACATATACCGGAAACCTCATCGCAAATTCTTAGCAGTTATGCAGGTGTTTAGAATCATTTTCTATTGGCTCAAAGTTGGAGTTGCTTATTTACAAACACCTAAATATTCTATCAAACGCGGATATATTCACAGAAAAAAGGCACTTGTGTTTGATGACAGTTCTCTTACCAATGAATTTCAGCAAGAAGTTTATCAAAGGGCAGAAGAAATTTATCAAGAAAAAAAATTAAAAGGTATTTTGGATATAGGATGTGGTTCGGGATATAAACTTATTCGTTTTTTTGAAAATGAACCTACTGCCGGAGTTGAGTTAGATTCTGCACTTCTAAAAGAGAAATATCCCGATAAACTTTGGTTTGATTATGAAAATAAAGAGTGGAAAACATTTGCTGCCGGAATGTTAATATGTGCTGATGTGATTGAGCATGTTTATGAGCCTGATTCTTTTTTGGAAGAATTATCTTCGCTCACTCAAGTCAAATATTTTATTTTTAGCACTCCGGACAGAGCTTTGGATAAGTCCCCTTGGGTTTATGGTCCACCCAATAATGAATGTCATTTCAGAGAATGGACTTTTAGTGAGTTTGAAAAATTTGTATCAAGATATTTTCAGATTATAGAGCACAGAATTAGCAATAAAGAACAAAGAACCCAAGTGATTATTTGTTGTCATTACCCTCTTGGGAGTTAGTATTTTGTTGCTCTTCCTGCATTTTTTGTATCATATCCAAAATCTCTTGAGGCGGCTGCATTGCTTTGATTTCTTCTTCCGTAAATACACGCTCTATCTTGGCTTTTATTAATGCTGAAGTATTGGCAGAAGAGTAGAATATAATATCATCAAATAAACTGAACTTGTCTATCGGATATCCTAAGTTTGGGAAGTTGTACGTACGTGCGCCCACCGGACTTACGCCAATCATTTGTCCGTTTTGTTCAAAAACAATATATCGATTCTCCAAGAAAGCAATAAAATTTGATGTTTCAAAGTCTAAGAAATTACCCAACAGAGTGGTTTGCTTTACTTTATAGTATTGAGGTTTTGAAAGTGGAATACTCAATTGGAAAGTCCCCATAGGACCTTTTCTTTGAGTCTTATTCAGGCTATCCAATTCTGTTTCAGATACAAATTGAATACCCTGCCTGCTGTAGAATAAAGAACCGGAAGGAATTTTTGCATAGCTGAAAGACTCTCTCTTGGTAAACTTGTTCATGTCAACACTTACCAAAGGAATCGGGTAGTTGTTAGGTTCAAATTTTCTTAAAAAACCTAAGTAAAAATTAACAGCATAAACATACCCGTCATAATAGAAAAAGCTGTCAGACAAGTCGTTATTGTTCATATTGAACATATCCACCCATGAATTAAACGGACAACCTCCTTCATATTTTTCAGGCAGCATTGGTTTTCCTTTGTCATAACTTAAAGTAATAGGGAACCCGGTCTCATCTCTTGTTATGATAAACCTTTGAGTATATATTGGAGTGCTAAAGTCTTTAGAAGTAGGAACCGCCCATACTACCTTTTTCCGCTTGAGATAATAACAAATCTGGGATCTTTTTCCTTTATAATCAGCAATCAGATAAACATGTTTGCCATCGGAATAGGGCGCATTGTCAATATTGGCAAAGGGAAGTTCGTCAATGAGAGTTCCGTTTTTTCTATTTACACGCTCTGTATTGTTGGTATTACCAAAATACACATTCTCATTATCAAACCAAACTTTACCATTGAATCTTGAGTCTGATAGTGTGTATTTCCATGTATAACCGTCAAGATTTGTCAGGTCTTTTTTGTCTTTTGCTTCATAATAAAAGGCTCTTTTGTTTTGGGTTGTAATTATCCATGCACTGTCATGAGGAAAAAAGTCGGATACCAAAAGCTCAGGGTCTGAAAACCTTATTAGTTCTTGTGCTTGTATAAATGAGAATAAAGAAGCAATAATGCTAAGAAGTACTATTTTTTTCAAGTGTTTCATAGGAGTGCAATTTTAACGAATAAGATTAGAAAAGAATATGCCAAAAAGACAAAATCTTTTAGTTTTTCAATGAAGACAACATCTTCAATGCTGTAACGGCAGCTTCAATGCCTTTGTTGCCATATTTTCCTCCTGCACGGTCTTCTGCTTGTTGTTGATTAAGGGTAGTGAGCACACCAAAAGTTACCGGTTTATTAAATTTAAGTCCTACTTCCATTATTCCGTTTGCACAAGAGCTACAAACAAAATCAAAATGAGGAGTTTCGCCCTGAATAACACAACCCAAACAAATCACAGCATCAATAAAAGATGATTCAGCTAATTTTTGTGCTGCCAAGGGTAGCTCAAAACTACCGGGAACTTTTACGGTCTTTATATGTTTATCATTACATCCGGCTTGAATCAGGGTGTTGTATGCTCCCTCATAGAGTTTAGTAGTAATTTCTTCGTTCCATTCCGATACAACAATGCCGAAACGAGCGGTTCCGGCATTGGGGAGATTTTCAAATTCAGATAGATTCTTATTTTTTGTTGACATCCGGATTATATTTTCCTAATTTGGCTTCTATCAAACCTTGATATTTTTTAAGTTCTTTCTTAAAATCATCAGGTATGTTCTTTTCATTGTTAAGTCTATCAATCAACTGGAGTGCATCGTCATATTGTTTTAATTCAATATACACATTTAGTGCTTTTTGTGCATGAATCGGGGTTGTTAGTTCGTTGATGCTATAGTCGATGGCTTGTTTATAGTAATTAAGTCCTTCTTTAAATTCAGTTTTCTCAACATAAGCATCTCCGATACATGCCAAAGCCAACGCACCTACTAATTTATCTCCATTTGAATCAAATTTTTTTAAGTATTTGATAGCATTGTCATACTCACCTAATTTAAGATAGCTCACTCCTGCATAATAGTTAGCAAGGTTTCCGGATTTTGTGCCGGAATAGTCTGAACTGATTTGAACCGCACTCTTGAATCCGGGTGCTCCGTTTACAACAAGTCTAAAGGAATCTTGTTTGAAATAATCCTGAACTTTAGCCAATAGCTCTAAGGATTCTTTTTGTTTTGGTTTTGAAACGTATGTTTCATAGAGGAAATATCCTGCTACTATAGCTGCCACTGCCAATGTGCCAATGATAAGCGGTTTCTTTTTTTCTTCAACAAACTCTATAATTCGGTGATAGAAGTCGTTTTCTTGGTGATTATGTTCTGTCATTCGGGGTTAAAAAAAATTTTGGCAAAAGTAATATTTTGTTTCGGAAAATTATTAGTCCATAATAAACGGATATTCTCCTATATAAACATCAGTAAATAACTCTGAAGCATCAGGAAATTCGCTGTTTTCAGCAAATTCAACCGCTTCATTAATTATCTTTTCGATTCTTGCTTCCTGCTCGTCAAAGTATTTGGCATCGGCAAATTTGTTTTTCAGCATGGTAGCTTTTGTAGTTTCAATCGGGTCTTTTTTCTTGTAGTCTTCAAGTTCTTCTTTGCTTCTATACTTGGCAGGGTCTGACATTGAGTGACCTCTGTATCGGTATGTTTTGATTTCTAAAAAAGTAGGTCCTTCGCCTTTTCTTGCCCTTTCAACTGCTGAAGAAATCGCCTCATGCACACTTTCACAAGTCATTCCATCCACTTGGAATGAGGGCATTGCGTAAGAAGCTCCCATTTTGTGAATATCAACTTGATTGGTGGTTCTTTGAAGTGAAGTACCCATTGCATATTCATTGTTCTCAACAATAAATACAACGGGCAGTTTCCAAAGCATTGCCATATTAAAAGTTTCGTGCAAAGCACCTTGTCTTACAGCCCCGTCACCCATATAAGTCAGGCAGACATTTCCGGTACCTTTGTATTGTTCAGCTAAAGCGATTCCTGCTCCCAGAGGTATTTGACCACCCACGATTCCATGACCTCCATAGAAACGATGAGCTTTTGAAAACATGTGCATAGAACCACCTTTCCCTTTATTGCTTCCGGTAATTTTTCCGTAAAGCTCAGCCATCAAAAACTTAGGTTCAATACCTACTGCCAAAGCGTGCCCGTGGTCTCTGTATGCTGTAATTAATGGGTCATTAGGGCCTATTGCACTCATTGTGCCGGCTGTTATTGCCTCTTGACCGTTATATAAATGCAAGAATCCTCTTATCTTTTGTTGGCTATACATTTGAGCACATTTTTCCTCAAAACGTCTGGTTAATAACATTAACTCATACCATTTGCGGTAAGTTTCTTTTCCAAATGTTAGCTTTGCAGTCTTACTCATGAGTCTTTTTTTAGTGAGCGCAAAAATATATTTTTTTACTTTACAGACCAACCCGTTCTATGTGGCTTAGAAAAATAAGGATATCCAATTTTAAAAACCATACAAAACTGGAACATAGCCTACCCAAAGGTTGGGTGTGTATCACCGGCCCCAACGGAGTTGGCAAAACCAATGTATTGGACGCAATCTGGTATTTGGCAAACAGCAGAAGCTATTTTAACAATATAGACCAACAGCTTGTCAGACACGGAAGTCCCGGATTTAGCCTGAAAGCAGAATTTGAATCTGAAATTCCTGTTGAAGTTTCTTGCAGACTTGAAGTAGGAAAAAGAAAACAACTCTTACTGAATGATGTTCCGGTGAGAAAACTCTCTCAATATCTTGGAACAGTTCCGGTGGTCATGATTACACCTTTTGATATTGCATTGGTTTTGGATGGAGGTGAGGAAAGAAGAAAATTTATGGATGTGGCTTTGTGCAAGGTTTATCCTGAATATTTGACCGCTTTGGATAAATATAAAAAAGCCCTAGAAAGTCGAAATAAGCAGCTCAAGATGTTTGCTAAAAAAGGGAGTCAGGATACTGAATTGCTGGATGCTTTTAATGTTGTCTTAATCGAAACAGCTCCCGTATTGTTTGATTTCCGAAAAAAACTAATCGAAGAAATTTCGCTTTTGTTTAACCCTATCTATCAAAAACTTTCGGGTGACAAAGAATTTGCTGAAATAGTATATCGTTCACAATTAGAAGAACATTCAATGGAAGATTGGCTTTCAATGCAGTTGCAAAAAGATATTATTTTAGAAAGAACTACCAAGGGATGTCATCAGGATGATTTAGACTTTTTAATTCACAAACACCATGTCAAAAAATTTGGTTCTCAGGGACAAACTAAATCTTTTGTGATTGCGCTTCAACTCGCTTTGTTTGAATGGATGAGAGATAAAAAAGGGATAGTACCTATATTATTATTAGATGATATTTATGAGAAAATTGATGCCAAACGCTCCGAATCTCTTATGCAGATTATTCATGAACTTAGTCCGGAACAAGTTTTTGTGACTGACACACACAAAGAAAGAGTTCAACAAAACATTACCCAATTTGAAGGTCCTCATTTTTTTTGGGATATGTGAAATGATAATTACATTGTTTTATTTGACAAAGTTTCAAACAAAGCATTTTCAAATTGAAATGCCTTTTGTATTGGTATAATTTCTTCGCTGATCGAAATGTACTCAATTCAGTATTTTCAATAACTTTGTCGCTCTACCGGATGAAAGATTATAGACTACATAAAGGTGAGTATTCAATAGAAGAAGCATTAGACAAGATGTTTGATTCCTACCATATAAAAGACAAGGTGGATTTGAGCAAAATCAGAACTTATTGGGAAAAAATTGCAGGTGCTGTGATTGCTAAATATACTACAGACCTTTATATGAGAAACAAAACTCTTTATGTCAAAGTGTCTAACTCAATGCTTAGACAAGAGCTTAATTACATGAAATCTAATCTGATAAAAACCATCAACGAATATTTTAAATCCAATGTAGTTGAAGAAATCGTTATCAATTAAAAAAATCTAATTTTGACCCCATGAGCCACATAGTAGCCCCTTCCATTCTTTCAGCCGATTTCGGCAAATTAAATGAAGCATTTGAAATGATAAACCAAAGCCGGGCAGATTGGTTTCATGTGGATGTGATGGATGGTGTTTTTGTTCCCAATATTTCTTTTGGATTTCCGGTGATGAAATCCCTGAAAAAAGTTGCTAAAAAGCCGTTGGATGTACACTTGATGATTGTTCAACCGGAACGGTATATCGAAGATTTTGCAAAGGCAGGTGCTAATATCCTTACCGTGCATTATGAAGCTTGCACTCATTTGCATCGCACTCTTGCGGCCATAAAGGAAGCAGGGATGAAAGCAGGTGTTGCGATTAACCCGCATACTCCAATCAGCTTTCTTAAAGATATTTTATACATAACAGATTTGGTTTGTATGATGAGCGTAAACCCCGGTTTTGGCGGACAAAAGTTTATTGAAAATACTTACTCCAAAATCAAAGAACTCAAGGCGATGGCAGATTCACAAAACCTACAACCCTATATTGAAATTGACGGTGGAGTTACATTATCAAATGCAAAATCATTGATAGAGGCAGGTGCCAATGCCCTCGTTGCAGGAAATACAGTTTTCTCTGCTGCAAATCCTATGGAAGCAATTGAGGCTCTCAAAAATTTTTAAAATAATATTGCTTAAACTCCGTTAAAAACTCTGTTGTGCAAAGAATCTTGTCAATCATTATTATTTCATTGTTCAGTGTTATGAACTTGAAAGGACAAGAGTCGCAAAATGCCATTGTGTATGGTGTGATTATTTCAGATGACAAGCCTCCAAAACCGATTGCAGATGTACAGATTTTAGTAAATGGAGTTTTTACGGGTGTACTTTCCAATAAATCAGGATGGTTTGAGATAGAAATCCCTGCAAATACACAAGTTCAATTGATATTTACTTATGTAGGTATTCATTCAAAGCTAAACATAGAACCTTTAGAAAAAGGGAAAAAGAAAAAGGTTGAAATCATACTTCCTGCCAAAGTGCTTGATGGAGTTGATATCAAAGAAAGCAAACGACCATCGGGAAATATCATTAAACTCAATCCTAAAATTGCAACACAAATACCCGGAGTGGGTTCCGGTGTCGAAAGTATTGTCAAAACGCTACCGGGTGTTGCCTCAGGAAATGAACTGAGTTCGCAATATAATGTCAGAGGTGGAAGCTATGATGAAAACCTTGTTTATGTAAATGATTTTGAAGTTTTCAGACCTCAGTTAGTTCGAACAGGACAGCAAGAAGGCTTGAGCTTTATCAATCCTTTTATGGTTAATAATATCAGTTTCTCTGCCGGAGGTTTTGAGTCTAAATATGGTGATAAAATGTCTTCTGTGTTGGATGTTGAGTATAGAACACCCGGAAAGTTTGAAGCAACCGGAGAAATAAGCTTTATGGGTGCAGAGTTAAATATGGGTGGAATCAGTAAGAATAAAAGATTTTCATATATAGCAGGATTGAGATACCTCGCCAATAATTACATACTCAATTCTCTTGACGTAAAAGGGCAATACAATCCACGTTTTTTGGATTTTCAATCACTTTTGGTTTATAATTTAAACCGAAACTGGAGACTGGAATGGCTTTCAAATATTTCACAAAATAAATATCAACTCATTCCGGTTTCTCAAACTACTTCCTTCGGAACTATTCAAACAGCATTAAAACTCTTTGTAGTAATGGCAGGAAATGAAGTGATGGAATACAACAGCGCGATGTCGGGGCTTTCTTTGGTTTTCGAACCTTCAAAGGAATTAACCTTGAAATTTATGACTTCCGGGGTGAGTTCAATTGAGTCGGAAAAATATGATATTTTTGGTGCTTATGAGTTGAACTTGGTTGAAAATAATATGGGTTCAGATGATTTTGGAAATGTAATTGCAACCCTTGGGAATGGTTATTTTATAAATCATGCAAGAAATCAACTCTACTATCAGATATTATCTTTTGACCACAAAGGAGTTTATAAACCCATCAGAAAAAATATTGAAGTTCGATGGGGATTAGGTTATAGGAAAGATATTATAGAAGATGCTTTCAAAGAATGGCATTACAGCGATTCTTCCGAATACAATATCAATCCCAATCATCTTTCTTTTGATTCTATTTTTGTATCGGATTATATCAATTCTAAAATCACTATAACAAATGCTCGAATCCAAGGTTTTGGACAACTCACATGGACAATAAATCCCGAAAATGCTCAGCAAATAACCTTCGGTGTACGTTCACATTATAGTTCGATTAATAACCAAAATGTGATAAGCCCTCGATTGCAATATTCAATAGAGCCTAATAGGCGTTTTAACAGGACAGTGACAAATGACAGTCTGATGAAAAGGGATTATGTTCTCAGAGCTGCAACCGGATATTACTATCAACCGCCTTTCTACCGCGAAATGCGGGACTTTGATGGAAGAATCAATACTTCTCTCAAAGCACAACGCTCCATTCATTTTATCACCGGAGCAGATTATTATTTCAAGATGTGGAAACGACCTTTCAAACTTTTTACTGAGGTTTATTACAAAGACCTTGATTATCTCGTACCTTTTGTAGTAGATAATATGCGAATCCGATACTATGCTGATAACACTTCGCATGGCTATGCTACCGGTATTGATACCAGAATCAACGGACAATTTATTCCCGGACTTGAAAGTTGGTTCACATTCTCTTTTCTTAAAACAAGTGAACAAATCCGCTATATAGAAGATGGAGTTGAAAAAGAAACTCCTTTTTTGCGCAGACCGACAGACAGAAGGGTTAGTGCTTCCTTGTTTTTTCAAGATGAACTGCCAATCCTCCCTGATTGCAGGGTCAATCTGAATATGGTGTTCGGTGCACCCACTCCTTATTTCTTGCCGGGTCAAGCACGATATCACGAGGGAAACAAAATCCCTGCTTACAGAAGACTTGATGCAGGATTTAATTATGTTTTTCTCAAAGAAGGCGATAAAACAAAAAAACTATCCAAAACATTTAATTCACTGTGGGTTGGGTTAGAAGTGTTTAATATGTTGGGAATCAATAATGTGATTTCTTATCTTTGGGTTAAAGATATTAATAACAATGTCTTTGGCGTACCTGAATTTCTCACTTCCAGAAGGGTAAGTTTGAGAATTGTTGCATCACTATAATGTTTACTAAAGTTTGATAATAAACCATTAATATTGTGCCCTCAAAATTTGGGGCATTAGCTCAGCTGGCTAGAGCGCTTCCATGGCATGGAAGAGGTCATCGGTTCGAATCCGATATGCTCCACACAAGAAAATAAGGTTTCAAAACGGATGTTTACTGAGAAAATATCTATTTTGAATTACACCATTTAGAAAATAATAAAACGCTTTCTACTGATAATTTAACTTCCGGATTAATTTTATAGAGTAATAATTTTTTAAAATTGTGGAGGTACTGTGTTTTCAAAAAGTGGAAACCGGTACTTATTTCATAGATTTTAAAAAAAACAACCTCACATGAAGACTTTGGTTGCACGATTAAGAGCAATAGCAAATTTCTCTTGATTGATTGAATGTGTTTCTCCTATAGATTCGAGGTAATAAATCAAATTTTCAGTTGGCAGATTACCGGTTAATTCCTCCTCTGCAAAAGGACAACCGCCAAATCCTTTGATAGCACCGTCAAACCTTCTGCATCCTGCTTTGTATGCAGCTTCCACATTTTCTTTCCAGTTGTTTGGCTTTGTGTGCAAGTGTGCACCAAATTCGATGTTAGAGAATTTGGGTATCAAATAAGAGAATAACTCAAATATATCTTTCGGACTAGCTGTTGCAATAGTATCACTCAAAGAAATACAGCGAATACCTAATGATATTACTCGGCTAACCCATTCTTCTACTAATTCAATAGACCAAAATTCACCATAAGGATTTCCAAATCCCATTGATATATATACAACAACCTCTTTGCCGGAATGGTTTGCTAAAGATTGAATTTGTTTCAGCACTTCAAATGACTCCTTTCTTCCTTTGTTTGTATTTCTTTTTTGAAAAATATCTGAAACAGAAAAAGGATAACCCAGATAATCTATTTTTTCAATTTTGCAGGCATCCTGCGCTCCGCGAAGATTGGCAATAATAACCAACAATTTGGTTTTGCCTTTGTCTTGAATATTTTGGAGCACTTCTTTGGTGTCGGCAAGTTGAGGAATCGCTTGGGGTGAAACAAAACTTCCGCAATCAAGCACGTCAAAATTACAATCCAACAGTGAGTTAATATAATCAATTTTTACTTGTGTTGGTATATGATTATGAAAGCCTTGCATCGCATCGCGTGGACATTCAATTATCTTTACTGCCATAATGAATTTTGAGGCTGTCAAAGATAGAGGAATTTTCTATCTTTGCACCCCTTTACGAAATTACTCAGGTACAAATATGACCGAAAAAAAGACAAAAATTGACCTTAATGAGGTGGATGAGGTAGAAAAAATTGATGCGCTTGAAAGTGCCGGAAACGAACACGAAGAAGAAAGCGATTTTGAAGAAGCTGAAACCGTAGCTGACAGAACTGATTATTCAGGTTTTAGTAAGGAGGATTTTGTGAAGAAAGCAAAGGAATTGGTCTTCTCGCCTAGCATCAAGGAAGCTCATGAATCTTACAAGAAAATGAGATTACTCTTTGATGATATAATCAAGAAGGAAAGAGAACAATTGCTTAAAAAATTTGTATCGGAAGGCAATGAGCCTAAAGATTTCAGAGTGCCGGTTGACGAATTCAAAAATGAGTTTTATCAAGCCTACACACAGTTTCTTGAAAGAAGAGCTGAAGAAAAAGCAAGAGCAGAAGAAGAAAAATTAGTAAATCTGAAACTCAAAAATGAGATCTTAGATAAAATTCGTGTAATCACTGAATCTGAAGAAACTGAAAATAGCTTGAATGAGTTAAAAAAGCTTCAACAGGAATGGAGACAAATTCGCAGAGTACCCCGCGAAAACATGGATGAACTCTGGGAGAAATACCGTTTCTTGTTAGATAAATTTTATGATAATTTAAGTATTTATCACGAACTTAAAGAATTAGACCGCCAAAAAAATCTGGAAGCTAAAATTGAACTTATCAAAAAAGCAGGAGAACTATATGAAGAAAAATCTTCTGTTAAACATTCGCATATCTTATTGAATAAACTCCATGAAGAGTTTAAAACCATCGGACCTGTACCAAAAGAATTTTCCGAAGATATTTGGCAGCGATTCAAAGCTGCTTCTGACAAATTGATTGAAAGGAATAAAGCATTTATCGAAGAACAAAAAGAAAAAAGAAAACAGAACCTTGACCTTAAAACAATTATTTGTGAAAAAGCGGAGCAGATTGTAGCTGTTGAATATAAAAACTCTAAGGAATGGAATAATAAAACCGCTGAAATAGAAGCACTATTTGAGGAATGGAAAAAAATAGGTCCGGTTCCGGAATATGTAAGTGACCAGATTTGGAAAAGATTTAGAGAAGCTCAAAACACTTTTTATAAAAACAGAAAAGACTTCTTTTCTGAAATCAATCAGGATAGAGAAAAAAACTATCAACTTAAACTCAAATTATGTGAAAATGCCGAGAAGATTAGCGATAGCAATGATTATGAAAGAACCGGTATTGAGTTGATTAAGTTGCAGGAAGAATGGAAAACCATTGGCCCTGTTCCCAACAAGTATGCTGATGAAATTTGGAATCGCTTCAGAGCCGCTTGTGATGCTTTCTTTAAACGAAGAGATATTCATAGAACTGCAATGAAAGAGGAAGAAAAGGAAAACCTAAAATCAAAAGAAGCCTTACTTGGTCAACTTCAAAATATCTTGGATAGTGAAGAAACCGATCAAAACAAGATTTTAGACCAACTCAGAAACGTTCAAAAAGACTGGTCAAAGATTGGTTTTGTTCCAAAAGCTAAGTTTCAGGATATCAATAAAAAATATGAAAATTTGACCGATTCAATCTTGAAAAAGTACAAACTTTCAGGTGATGAGTTTAAACAAGGCAGACTGAAGGAGCATTATGAAATGCTGGCACAAAAACCCAATAGTTTTGGTGCACTTAAAGATGAAGAGAGGAAAATAACCGGAAGAATCAGAACGCTTTCCGAAGAAATAAAAACTTTTGAGAATAACCTTGGTTTTTTTGCAAATTCAAAAAGTGCAGACACACTCAAAAAACAGTTTGAAGGGAAAATATCTAAAACAAAAGAACAAATCAAACAATTAGAGGCAGAACTTAAAATGCTTCGTTCAGTAATGAAAAAATAATGTTTCTAAAGAGTGCGATCCTTTTGCCTGAATATATCGGCTATCTGATTTTTGCCAAAAGCAGGCATGGAACACACTCACCTTTTGTTTATGATTTTGCTGAAAATGTACTCTACAATAGGATTGACAATGCAATCTTTTATGATATTGAACTGATAAGGCAAAAAATGCTCAGTTCGTCCGCATTGATACAAGTAGATGATTTTGGCGCATCCGGCAAAAAAAAATACAAAGCTCCATTGCCCAGATTGGTAGCGCGTTCTTCCAAAAATAGTAAATATGCAAAACTGCTCTATCGGATTTGCAGGTATTATCAACCTGAAATAGCAATTGAGTTAGGAACCAATTTTGGTATTAGCGCATTGTATCAGGCTGCAGGATTGACAAACGGAAAGCTATTTACAATTGAAGGAAGCCGGAAAATTGCCGAAGTAGCGTTTTTTAATTTTAACAAAATAGGTTTTGGCGAAAGAATTCAATTACTTCATGGCGTTTTTGACAAAGCATTGCCGGCTCTATTGGAGCAATTGCCGCGAGTAGATTATGCTTTTATTGACGGAAACCACAGCAAAGAACCAACTTTACAATATTTTGAATTGCTGCTTTCCAAATCTCACAATGATACCATTTTTGTTTTTGATGATATTCGTTGGAGTGCAGAAATGCAGGAATGTTGGGAGATTATCAAGAACCATGAAAGAGTGAAGGTTACAATTGATTTGTTTTTTATGGGAATTGTATTTTTGCGCCAACAACAAGATAAAGAACATTTTGTGTTAAGATTCTAAACAAATGTCAGTGCTTATAAAGTTAATAAATAAGATATATAGTAGAATTCTGACTGTTGTTATCAGAGTCGCAGACTCCATCTATCCTCCCGGATTTGAGGGTGCTTCTCTCTATGAAATTGCTGAATTGTTTTTGGGTTATATTGGCAAACAACGTTTCAATCTCTATGCGGGGGCATTGTCTTTCAACTTCTTCTTGGCTCTGTTTCCTTCTATTATATTTCTTTTCACTTTGGTGGCTTATTTTCCTGTAGATGACTTACAAGGGAAAATTTTGGGAATGATGGAGGATTTTTTACCGCATGCAACCTATGAAACTATTCAGGATACAGTTGCGGATATTCTCAGCATCCAAAGAACAGGGTTGTTGAGTATTGGTTTTGTTACTGCTATTTATTTTGCCAGCAACGGATTTCACAACCTGATGAAAGCATTTGAGTCTTCAATGGAAGATGATATACTAAAGAAACGCAATTTTTTCAAAAAGAGAGCCAGAAGTATTATCATGACCTTTGTTATCTCATTGTTTCTCATTATTGCCATTTTTGTAAAATTAGGAAGTGTTTATGTTTCTTCTTTGATTGCACAATGGGGTGTGAATGAATTTAGTTTGAATATTGGATTGGGGATAATTGAAATACTCATTTTAGCTGGTTTGGTATTCTTCATTATTTCATTTATTTACTATTACGGACATTCAAGCATCGAAAAATGGAGTTTCTTTTCGCCAGGAAGCATTGTTGCAACCATCTTGTCTTTGGTAATGACTTATTTATTCTCTTATTATGTCAATCATTTCAATGCTTATAACAAAGTATATGGCTCAATTGGTGCAATCATGGCACTGATGCTTGTAATTTATGTAAATATGTATTCCATTTTGATTGGATTTGAGCTTAACCATAGCATTACCAAGGTTTCTATCAAAAAAATGAGAGAAGAGAAAAAAAAGAACAAGTTTATGATTTAGCATGTTGTAATTTTGAAAAATAGGCTATTTTTGCAAACCCAAAAGGAGAGATGGCAGAGCGGTCGAATGCGGTGGTCTTGAAAACCATTGAGGGTAACACCTCCGGGGGTTCGAATCCCTCTCTCTCCGCCAAAGTCCCGTGTAAACGGGACTTTTTTTTGAGTAATGTTTGAGAATCTGCTCGCTCTATACATCTCTGTCTATCTTTATTTTATCTTGCCAACAAAAATGTACTTTCTTTGCGCTTGTGCTTACCGAACCTCTGCTTGATCTGCAAAAGTTAAAAATAAGTTTCAAAAGCCCTTTTGGAAAAACGATAGAAGCGGTTAGGGGTATTGATTTGAGTATCCAAAGAGGAGAAGTATTGGGAATTATTGGAGAATCCGGTTCCGGAAAATCAGTTACTTTTCTTTCATTGATGAAATTATTATCCCCCAATGCCACGGTGGAAGGGAAAGCCTTTTTTAATTTCAAAGACAATTTCTCCTCAGACTTATTTGCACTAAAACCTCAAGAACTGCGCAAACTTGCATTACGCAATATTGCCTATATTTTTCAAGACCCGTTGGCTGCGCTAAATCCTTCTTTGAGGATTGGAAAACAAATGACAGAATGTATTTTGGAAAAAATCAATTCTGAACAGAAAAAAATAAAATGTCTCCAAATCTTGGAGGATGTGATGCCCGGACTCAGCGAAAGAGCCTATAATAGTTTTCCTCATCAACTCTCAGGCGGACAAAGACAAAGAGTGATGATTGCAATGGCAATGCTCAACAAACCGGATTTACTAATTGCTGATGAACCCACAACAGCTCTTGACCCCGAAGTACAAGATAATATACTCAATTTGCTCTTGCAGATGGTTCGTAAATATGGAACAACGCTGATTCTAATTTCCCATGATATCCGTAGTGTAGCCGATTTTTGTGACCGAATAGCGGTTTTTTATCAAGGTAAAATGGTTGAGCTGGGAACTAAAAATGACATTGTATCCAAACCTCATGAACCTTATACAAAAGCATTGTTAAGCTGTCGCCCTAATCAATCTAACCAAGGATTTTACCTTTCTACTATTAAAGACTTTATGCAGAATGAAGTCCCGGCTCCGCAAAAATTCCCTGATTTACACATTAGTGAAAATAGCCTTTTAGATGCAATCGATGTCAGTCAGGTATATAACAAAAAGTTTAAAGCGTTGGAGCCTGTTACTTTAAGGATAAAAAAAGGAGAGTGTATTGGAATTATTGGAGAATCAGGTTCCGGGAAATCTACTTTTGCAAAAATCTTAGTTCATCTCGAAAAACCGAATTCCGGTACTTTGGTTTATGCAGATACACTCACCCCTTCTAAGGTGCAGATGGTTTTTCAAGACCCTTTTGCTTCACTTAACCCTGCTATTCCTGTTGGTGATGCTATTGATGAAATTCTGAAAATTCACCAACCGCAATTGAATAAACGAGAAAGACAAAATAGAATTTTTGCTCTCCTTAAAGAAACCGGAGTGGATGAAAGTTTGAGCAATAAAAAGCCGGCAGCTTTTTCCGGTGGTCAAAGACAAAGAATTTGTATAGCTCGCGCATTGGCAGCAGAACCTGAGATTTTAGTCTGTGATGAAGCTGTTTCTGCTTTGGATATTTCTGTTCAGGCACAAGTGCTGAATTTGCTGAAAAGACTACAATTTGAACGTGGCCTAAGCCTTGTATTCATTACTCATGATATGAATGTCGCTAAGCATATCTGCAACAGAATTTTAATACTCAAAAACGGACAATTGGTGGAACAAGGAGAGACCGCTGAATTGTTTGAAAACCCTCAAAATAGTTATACCAAAAAGATTCTCTCTTATTATCAGGCATAGATTATGGCACACAAGAAAGACAAAACACAAAATATTGAAAGCAAAGTTACAGAAGTGCTGGAAAGCCTCTACGGTGCTGCACTCACATACAGGCAGATAGGTTCGCGGGTTAAAGGAGGGGGATACAGAAATATTAAAGATTATATTCCGCTTTTGGAAAACCTTGTTGCCCAAGGGAAAATACAAAAACTTGGTAGAAATAAGTATTATAAACCATTCAAATCAGCCAAAATAATAGGCAGAATTGATATTAAAAAAACGGGGCAGGGTTATATCATGTCAGAAAACTTCCCCGAAGAAATTGTCGTTGAAAGCGGTATGCAAAATCACGCATTGCAGGGAGATTTGGTTGAAGTTGCAATCCTTGCAAAACGCGGTAGCAGAGTCAAAGGAGAAGTTGTCAGAATTGTTGAAAGAAATAAATCAACTTATGCCGGTGTGCTCAAAGTGTATAAGGATTTTGCTTTTCTGATTACGGATTATCGTAAGATGCACAAGGATATTTTTATTTCTCTCAATCACAAACAAGCACAAGAATGGGACGGGAAAAAAGCATTGGTGGAAATCACTGATTGGCCGGAAGGCGCCAAGAATCCTTTTGGAAAAGTAATTAAGATTTTGGGAAACCCCGGAGAAAATGAGACTGAAATGAATGCCATTGTTGCAGAATTCGGTTTTATTGCGGATTTTCCCGCAGAAACTTTGCAGGAAGCTGATACGTTGCCTGAAACCATTGATGAAGCAGAAATTAAAAGAAGGGTTGATTTTAGAAAAATAACCACTTTTACCATTGACCCGGAAACAGCGAAGGATTTTGATGATGCTATTTCTATTCGTACTATCGCAAAAGATTTGTATGAAGTGGGGGTGCATATCGCAGACGTTTCTCACTATGTTAGAAAAGGTGGAGAGATTGACAAAGAAGCATACAAAAGAGGAACCAGTGTCTATTTGGTTGACAGAACAATTCCAATGCTGCCGGCTCATCTTTCTGAAGACTTGTGTTCATTGATGCCCAATGTGGATAGATTGGCTTTTTCAGCTATTTTTCATATTGACAGCAAAGGCAAAGTGAAAAAAGTAAAGTTTGCCAAAACCATCATCCACTCTCAAAGACGCTTTAGCTATGAAGAAGCACAAAAAGTGTTGGATACACAAAAAGGGGATTATGTTCAAGAATTGAATATTGCCGCACAAATTGCAAAAAAACTGAGAGAGAGCCGTTTCAGAGATGGTTCTATGAATTTTGACAGTATTGAGTTCAAATTTGAACTAGACAACAAGGGGAAGCCCATAGGTATTAAGGTTGTTGAAAGAGGTGAAACTCATTTTTTGATTGAAGAATTGATGTTGTTGGCAAATAAATACGTTGCCGAATTTGGGAAAAAGCACTATGATAATTCAAAAATTCCTTTTGTTTTCCGTTTTCATGACCAACCGAATGAGCTTAAGCTAGAGGATTTTAAATCCTTTGCAGCAAAATGGGGATATGTGATTAAAATGGGGAGTGAACATCAAGTCAAAAAATCAATTAATGAACTCATGGAAAAAATTAAAGACAAACCCGAAGAAGGTATTTTGTCTCAGTTGGCAATACGTTCCATGGCTAAAGCAGTTTATACACCTTATTTTTCAAGCCATTGGGGTTTAGGTTTTGAAACCTACACACACTTCACTTCTCCTATCAGAAGATACCCCGACCTTTTGGTTCACAGAATTTTGTTTGATATCCTTAATGGGAAAAAACTCAGTTACCCTCAACTCACAGACTTGGAAGCTCTTTGCAAACAATGTAGTACAATGGAGCAAAAAGCCGCAGATGCTGAACGTGCTTCTGTCAAATACAAACAAGCAGAGTGGATGAGTGAGCGAATAGGTCAAGATTTTGAAGGAGTGATTAGCGGAGTAACCGATTGGGGAATATTTGTGGAACTGACCGAAAACAAAAGTGAAGGTTTGGTAAAAATATCTTCGCTCAAGGATGATATGTATGATTTTGATGAATATAACATGCAGTTGGTTGGCAGATATTATTTCAAAAAACATGCATTGGGAGATAAGGTAATTGTGAGGGTTAAAGAGACCAACCCATTGGCGAGAACGATTGATTTCACGCTAATTGAAAATCTGAGTTCAAAAGAACGAAAAAAGGACATTCCGGAACCGGGTCGCAAACAGAATAAGTATAGGATGAAGAATAAAAGATGATATGTTGGAGTCTATAAAAGAAAAATACGAACAATATTTATCAGGGAATCATTTTGCAGGCAAACCCGAAAAACTGTATGATTCCATGAATTATATTATGTCGATTGGCGGAAAGCGGATACGCCCTATATTGACACTTTTGGGGGCAAAAATTGCCGGTGGAGAGATGGATAAGGCATTGCCTCTTGCACACGCAATGGAAGTTTTTCATAACTTCACTCTGGTTCATGATGACATTATGGATGAAGCGCCCACAAGACGAGGAAAATCCACTTTGCATATCAAAGAAAATACTGCTACTGCAATTTTGACCGGAGACAATATGGTTATTGCATCTTTTGATATAATCCTGCAAACAGAATTACCAAATAAGATTCAAATACTCAAGACCCTCACTCAAACAGCTAAAGAAGTCTGTGAAGGTCAGCAAATGGATATGGATTTTGAAAAAATGACACATGTTGGCTTGGAGCAATATATAGAAATGATAAGGCTAAAAACGGCTGTGTTGTTAGGTTGTTGCTTAAAATGCGGAAGTTTAAGTGCGGATGCTTCTCTTGAAATAAGCGAAACTCTTTATGATTTTGGAGTAAACACCGGAATTGCATTCCAGATTATGGATGATTACCTTGATTGTTATGGAAATCCTGAATTGACAGGCAAACAACTCGGTGGAGATATACTATCAGCCAAAAAAACAGCATTGTATAACCTTGCTTGGGATAAGGCTGATACAGAACAAAGACAAAATCTTTCCGAATGGTTTAACAAAACTCAAACCAATGAAGGAGAACGCTTGCAGCATACAATGCAGTTGTTTGAAGAATTGGGAATTGCCCGTTCCGGAAAGGATTTGATGGAATTGTATTTTTCAAAAGCCAAGGACCTTTTAGAAAAATCCACCATAACCAACTACCAACCTTTGTTGGAAATGATAAACTTCTTGAGAAGCAGAGAGAAATAGGGCTTTTAAAAACTTCTTATAGATGACCGAATAAACCTCCTTAGAACATCAAAGAGAATCCGAAGATTCAGTTTTGCTGTTTATGCCTAAATCAGTATGTGTTGAGTGAACATGCTCATGTTTTGGGAAAAATTTCTTTTGAAAAACAAGGATAAGCAATACTCCCAGTGTAATAGCCGAATCTGCAATATTAAAAACCGGACTAAAGAAGATAAAATAATCGCCTCCTTTGATGGGAACCCAATCGGGATAAAATCCTTCAAATAATGGGAAATAAAGCATATCAACAACCCAACCATGAAACCATCCACCGGAATAATGGTTGATATTGCTAAAAATGACACCATAAAATACACTGTCAATGATATTGCCGATAGCACCTGCGAGAATGAGGGCAATACATAAAATAAAACCTTTATGTGCTCTTTTAGAAATTTGAAAATTGAGTACCCAAATCCCAAAAGAAACCGCAACCAATCTAAACAGAGTCAGAATTAGTTTCCCGTATTTACCTCCGAGCTCTAAGCCAAATGCCATTCCCATGTTCTCGGTATAGTGTAGTATAAACCAATCACCAAAAACGGGAATCTCTTGTCCCATGTGCATGTTGGTTTTAATCCAAATCTTTAATACTTGATCAATAAGTAATATGAATACAATGATAATAAGAGACAAGAACCAAAGTTTTTTGGGATTATAACTCTTTGTGTCTTGATGCACAATTATAGGTTCTCTATTACTTTCAGAGACTTGGTTTAGTGGAGTATTTTCCAATCAGTGCTTATTTGTATTGATTGATTTTGGCTTCTATGCTAAGTGTAGTATGTGGAACTGCTTTCAAACGTTCTTTGCTGATTAATTTTCCTGTTTCTCTGCAAATTCCGTAAGTCTTATTTTCAATTCTTACCAAAGCGGCTTCAAGATTATTGATAAATTTTTGTTGTCTGGCAGCCAATTGGTTTAGATTTTCTTTTTCTAAAGTAAGAGCACCATCTTCCATTGTGATATAGTGTTGTTGCTCAATACCGTTCTCATTTGGGTTAGCCAATTGAGTTTGTAGTTTGTTTAATTCTTCACGTGCTGATGCAAGTTTCTCTAAAATAATTGCTTTGAACTCTGCTAAGTCAGCATCTCCGTATCTTTTATTTTCTTCCATGATGGTAAATAATTACTAAATTCTTTCAA
>JAGFIU010000050.1 GCA_024103355.1 Bacteroidota bacterium | reverse complement strand
AGTTTAACAATGGATTTTAATCCGGAAGTGAAATTTCGAACTCAATTGAGAATGGCATTTGGCAAGACCTTGTCAAAGGCCATCATTAATCCTGAGGTTCTCGGATATATTTTGGAAGAGTCAAAGTCCGTGGACAAGAATAGTTTCAATGAATTGCTTCTAGGAGTCCACGTGGATAAAGAAGTATATAATGGGAAATCGCTTCGTGAGTACTTGAATGATGCTATGGATGATGAAGTGAAAAGCCTCTTTGACGATAATTTAATTGATACATTGCTTGCATTTGACCCCCTAATAAGCATAAAGATTCCGGATATCTTTTCGGGTGAGAAGTGGATAAATGACAATTTGCTGCCATTTGTGTACGTTCAAACTCCAATTCACTTAAGAGATTATGATAAATACATGGCTTACCATGGTTCTGGATATCAGGAGTTAATTTCAAATGATATTAACCCACCCTATTTTTGCACAGTTGTTAAGTATAGTGAAGATTTTTTGTTACTGAGTAGAAATGCACCGTTAAATGAAAAGGGTATTTCCTTATACGAGTTTTTCCCTCAAATACGGGAGTCCGATTGGAATGAGATAAAAAATTCGGTGTTCAAAAATGCATTGGAAGCACCTAGAGTACCCGGTTACTATTATGTTTCCAAGAAGTTTATTTTCAATGCAGCAAATGAATATAAGTATGAAGAATACAGGCTTGTCGAAGACGATCCATCGTGCGACATGATGTGTGAACGAGACTGCAAGAGTATTGATGATTTGAAAACTGTAATCAAGGGATTTTCTTTGAAGAATGGATATCCTTTTGACGAACGTGACAAAAGTCGGATGTTTTTGGAATCATATTCTTTGAATTTTATTATTCACTATGGTAAAGATGGGGATAAAATTGAAAGTAGAGTCGGGCTACATGGTAATAGAATAACTGAATTGGTGGGAGAAGTTATTGGGGAGTATAAGTTAAAACCAGAAAAGAGGTGTTATGAAAAAATTGGTGAGGTAGTTTTACCGACATTAGTGGGATCAAAGGGGTATGATTTCTCAGGTTCAAATTTGGTTATTGAAAATGTGCCGATAATAGATGGATGGCTAGAGGGAGAAAGACAGAAGAGTTATAGCATTTCAGCATATTATTCAGAATACCGGGACATTGTGAATCCTAGAAGTTATACCTATCAGGGGCAGGCATCCATTAAATTGAATGCCACATTCTTCGTTCAGATTGGGAAACGCGTATTGTATTATTGCGATGAGACAAACCATAGATATAACTTTGGTAACAGTGAGGTTACAGTATCTTATTAATCCAAAAAGATTCAATAACAATCCATCATTCCTCTTTGATTGAATCATGGCAATACAGAATCATAAAACGTGGCTATTTTTTGTAGTCCTGGTAGCAGGAATGTCGGCTAATTGGGGTATTTACATAAATGCAACGACTGATGTCAAAAGTGCCAATCCTTTTCAGTTTGAACAAAGATCAACGAACTTTGAAATAGCTTGTATCT
>JAGFIU010000003.1 GCA_024103355.1 Bacteroidota bacterium | reverse complement strand
CTTGAAATGGTTTTGAGTTTGTCATAAAAGTCGAAAACAACTTCTGCTAACGGCATTTCAAAACTGAGTTCAACCCTTGATGTGGTGAGATATATTTGGTTTTTTATAACCCCTCTTTTCTCTAAGCAAAGTGACATAATTGCCCCTACATATTCCGAAGCTGTAATAATGGAAGCATTAATATAAGGTTCTTCTACTTTGTCTATTAATTCAGGAGGTGGGAGATCGCTTGGATTGTTAACTTCGATAAACTTCCCTTTGGTTGTATAGGCTTTGTATCCAACGTTTGGAACGGTTGTAATCACAGTCATTCCATACTCGCGCTCCAATCTTTCCTGAATAATTTCCATGTGCAGCATCCCCAAAAATCCGCACCGAAACCCAAACCCTAAAGCAGCAGATGATTCAGGCTCAAAAACCAAAGAGGCATCATTGAGTTGAAGTTTTGCCATCACATCTCTTAATTCTTCGTAATCCTCTGTATCTACAGGGTAAATACCGGCAAAAACCATAGGTTTTACATCTTCAAATCCTTTTATTGCTTCAGCAGTAGGAGTACTTTTCAGAGTCATTGTGTCACCCACTTTAACTTCTCTGGCATTTTTTATTCCGGTAATAATATATCCGACATCACCTGTTTTTACTTCATTACGAGGTTCTAATCCAAGCCTTAATACACCAACTTCTTCTGCATAATATTCTTTGCCGGTATTCATGAAACGGATGTGGTCGCCTTTGCGGACTATACCATCAATAATCTTGTAGTATGCAATAATCCCTCTAAAAGAATTAAAAACAGAGTCAAAAATTAATGCTTTTAATGGAACGTTTTCTTTACCAACAGGAGGCGGAATTTTTTTTACAATTGCTCTAAGAATATCATGTACGCCTTGCCCCGTCTTTCCGCTGGCATGGATTATATCTTCCGGTTTACAACCTATTAGGTCTATTATCTGATCAGCAACTTCTTCGGGCATAGCTCCCGGCAAGTCAATCTTATTAAGGACCGGAATGATTTCCAAATCATTGTCCAAAGCAAGATAAAGATTGGAAATAGTTTGCGCTTGAATCCCTTGACTTGAGTCAACAATGAGCAAAGCGCCTTCACATGCTGCAATCGAGCGCGAAACTTCATAAGAGAAGTCAACATGTCCGGGTGTGTCAATAAGATTTAAAACGAATTTGTTTCCTTCAAGCATGTAATCCATTTGGATTGCGTGGCTTTTGATGGTAATGCCTCTTTCGCGTTCCAATTCCATATTGTCCAGCAATTGTTCTTTCATATCTCGCTCAGAAACAGTTTTGGTATATTCGAGCAAGCGGTCTGCCAACGTGCTTTTTCCGTGGTCTATATGGGCAATAATACAGAAGTTGCGAATGTGTTTCATTTAAGGGCGGCAAATATACAATACATCAGACATATTGTTTATCAATAAAAAAGCCTTTACAGTTATATTGTAAAGGCTTTTGGTGATATTGTTTTTCTGTTTTATTTGCTTTTTTCTGTTTCGATAAAATATATTGGTTTGAGTTGTACTTCGTATGCTTCGTTGTTGTCCCTGCGCATTGTGAAAACAACTTTGTATTTAAGATTATCGTTTTTGAAATATTCTATTAAGTCTGTTACCGGGCGAGTTAAGAAAATTGGGTTCATGTTGAGGTAGTCTAAATTAGGTCTGTTAATTGTTGCGATCAATATATCATTAGAGCCTCCTGTTAAATACACGTTGATTGCAGTACAGAAACTAAAACTAGAGTTTGTTGGATTTGTAACAATCATTTCCATTGCTCCAAGTGTGATATCTTTAATATTCTCCATTTCCATACCTGCTTCAGATAATTTCGTTTTTAAGGAATTTGGAACATCACTTGATTCAACTATAAAAATAGAATCTCCTGAATGGGCAGGAATAGATACTGTTGCGGTTTCATCAAGTCTAATACGTTTCTTCTCAGTTTTTGAACAACTTGAAAAAAACAGTGTTCCCATTACGATGAGGGATAAAATTGAAGATATGCGTTTCATTTTCATGGCGCAAAAGTAATAAAAATAATTTATTCATTATTCAAACCGAATAGAAAGTGAAATATAATGATATCTAACCATTAATTTTCATTCGAAATTACATTGTGTCTGCTGCAACCAAGACAACTATATTTACTGCTAATTTGAGTAGATTGTAAGAATAATGTAAAGAGGTACTTCTTCCAAAATGAAATACTTGAATGGTGTATTAACCTATTCTCTTTTAGTCTTGATGTTTTTTTTCAAAATTTCAAGTTTGCTCAATATTTATTTACCTGAGGCAAATAAATATCAATTGTTACATTGTCTTTGTTTGCCCAATGAGTATCCCTGATATGAGGATTATAGTATTTTAAAATTTTATAGCTTATATTATTCTGATTTGCGAATGAAACCCAATCAACATTTTTTTCTGAAAAACTGATTTTTTTTAATTCAAATGGTCTATATAGTTGTTTCTCTGAAAGATAAAAACCAAACTGTTTTGGATTTTGAATGATATACTTTAAAGCTAATATTCTAAATACATAACGAGAGGTTTCACTATTTAGGAATAAATCATAATATGATGCTTGTTTTTGAGAATTGAGTTGCTGCATAAGCCCATTATTACCGGCATTATATGCTGCTGCCGCTAATGACCAAGTGCCAAATTTTGTTTTTGCTTCTTTTAGATACTTGCATGCAGCATAGGTCGCTTTCTCAATATTGAATCTTTCATCAATTTCAGAGTCTATATATAAGCCATATTCAGGGGCAGTCGAACTCATAAACTGCCAGAATCCTGCTGCTCCGGAAGGTGATATAACTTGTGCTAAACCGCTCTCGGCAACACATAAATATTTCATATCATCAGGTACACCCTCTGATTTTAAGATATTTTCAATTATTGGAAAATACCTATGAACTCTTTTAAGTATTAAAATTGTAGAACTATGGCGAAATGTATTTATGATTAATTCCCTATCAAATCTTTCCATCAAATCAGGATCAGAGAGGTCAATAGATTCTCCACAGAAATTTGAGTTTTGAGGGAGTAAGGGTGGGTGTATTTTCTGAATCTCTGTAAATTCTTCGACTGAATTTGAATTTGCTATATATTCTTCTTGAACCTCATCTGCTTTCACTTTATACGATTGAAGCAAAGAGATAATTATGATTACTAATCCCAATAAAGCAAGAATTTGCAGGCCTTTTTCTAACAAAAACTGTTTTCTGTTCATTATGATTTTTGAAATTAAGGCAAAGATAATTTTTTAATAAAGCTATTAAAGGGAGAATCTTAAAAATACTCCCAAATGTTCAAATAATAGGACTAGAGAATTACTTTCCTTCGTAAATACAGCCTGAAGAGGCTGTCTCACGAACACATATTTTAGAAAGCAGTGGCAATTGAGGTTTTAAGGTATCCCATAACCAAATAGCGAGATTTTCAACAGTAGGATTTTCAAGCCCCTTGATATTATTAAGAGTCTGATGGTCTAATTGTTTTACCAGCGGATTAACTACTGTTTTTAAAATTCCGAAATCCATTATCCATCCGGTTTCTTTGTTCACATCGCCTTTGAGATAGATGGTGAAGCGATAGGAGTGTCCGTGAATATTTCTGCATTTGTGACCTTCAGGAACATTGGGGAGGAAGTGTGCTGCTTCAAAATCAAATTCTTTATAAATCTCCATCTCTTTTTTATATGCTGCTATTTGCGCCCGCAAAAATACAATTCTATCGCTTATGGTTTAGAAAAATTAGGATTTGTGGTAAAAGAAACATCGGTAAGTGTTTTCAGAAATGCCAATAGGTTATCCTTTTGTTCCTGCGAGAGCATAAGCCCGTTTTCTTTTTGAGGTAAAATCATCAGCGGATCAATATTGGGAGAGTTCATGTGAACACCGCTATTATAAAATTCAATTACTTGTTCAAGCGATGTAAAACGGCCGTCATGCATGAATCTTTTTCGCAGACTGGCATTTCGTAGTGTTGGGGTTTTGTATAGCCCTATATCACTTGTTTTTCCGGTTACATCATATCTGCCCTTATCTGTGTTGAAAACACTATCAAGACCGGTATTATGAAAGTCATTATCGGTAAATAACATACTCCCGTGGCAATGAAAGCAATCGCCTGTTTCTGTGAAGAAAATTTCCATTCCGTCCATTTCTTCCTGTGTAAGTGAGATTTCGTTTCTCAAGTATTGGTCATAACGGGAATTCCCTGATATCAACGACCTGAAAAATTGGGCTAAAGAATATGCAATTTCTTTTGAGGTAATTTCATCCACTCCGAACGCATCTTTAAAATCCTTTTTGTATGTTGCATCTGAGTTAATTTTCTTTAAGTCTGTTTGAAAAAATTCTTCAACCTCATAGAGCATCACATTTTCTAATCCTTGGTCATTTCTTCCTTTCCATAGAAAGTTTTTACTCCAGCCCAAATTAACATGAGGCAATACTGTTGTAGGTAAGCCGGGGTCTGAAGTAAAGCCTTCTGCTTGAAAGTGACAACTTGAGCATGAACGTCCATTATTTGATAAAATCGGATCATAATACAGTTTCCTTCCCAAAGCCAAGCGTTCTTTGGTCATTTTATTATCCTTTGGAATAATCATTTCAGGAAAAAATCGGGGGATGTCCAATGTGATTGGAGTTTGTTTAAGCTTAGGCTCAGTGGAAGGAGGAGGGTCTTTTCTACAGGCGCCTATCAAATAAAATCCAAATAATATGACTATAAAAAACTTTTTCATGGTATATGCCTATTTTACTTGGAAAATATCTGCACCGTTTTTTTTCAGTTTTTGCATTGCAGGAGGTTTATTCATTGAATAGCTTCCATCAGTTACAAAATCATACACCTCAGGGTTTTTAAACCATTCATTCAAATTCATAGACAGTGTTAAGGAACTTGTGTTGTCAATATTGATTTCAAAAGAATGGTTGAGGTGTATGTCAATCAGGTTTTTATTGTTACCTAAGTGCATTGCAAATCCTTCTTCTTTGTCATTATTTTTGAAAACTCCTTCAAATTTCATAAAATGATATCCTCCACCCATCTGGTCAGGCCATGACATATTTGCCATATCAATATTGGCATCTAAAGAGCGAGAGATGTTGTGTGCTGAATCTATACCAAAATAAAAAGCGATTTCGGTGTATTTTCCGGAGGGGATGTCTTTGAAAGTGAAAGTATTAGTTTCGGGTTTGAATGCATTAATATAAAGCACCTTTTCGGACATGTAGATATTGCCGTCCTCGTGTTTTAGTCTAAAACCGGATAGGAAATATTCCACTCTGGTGATTTTGTATTCATAGCCGGCTTCGCTTAGATAAGCAAAAGTATCGGTCATAAGAGCAGCTCCATCAATGTTGTAAGTTGTTTTGAATGAAGCATTCCCATTTCCTTTTTTGGGTTCTTTTTTACAGCCCCATAGTGTTAATAAAGGAATTGCGATTAAAATAAGGGTTAGTTTTTTCATAAGATACATGGTATAAATAAGTATTAACAAAGTTAGAGATAATACATCGAATAAACTATGACAATTGTCATGTCTAAGGTATTTATTCCATCAAGAGAATCAATATCCAATAGCATTGATAGCCAAAGCTAAAAAAGTATCTTTTTGTGTAATCTGATTGTTTTTATCATGTGTAACAAGCCAAATTTCTACAGTATTGTATGTATTAGACCAAGTAGGGTGGTGGTCATGCTTCTCGGCAATTATCGCAACTTTGCACATAAAACCGAAGGCTTCAACGAAATCTTTGAATTGAAATTTGCGATAAAGTCCGTTGCTTGTAGTCTCCCAATTTGTTATTTCTGTAGTCATGATTTAAAATTAGATTAAAGGCAAAACTACGAAAGTGACATAAATTATTCCAATAGAAGTCAAGGTATTTTGGTTAAAATGTAAAATCTTTGCAAGCAAAATGAATACTGATATGAGCAAAAGCAGAGTAGTCAGAGCACCAAGAGGTTCTCAATTAACATGCAAAGGATGGGTTCAAGAAGCAGCTTATCGAATGATACAGAACAATTTAGACCCTGAAGTAGCTGAAAGACCGGAAGAGTTAATTGTTTATGGTGGTTTAGGAAAAGCAGCCAGAAATTGGGAATCTTTTGACAAGATATTGGAATCCTTGAAAAACCTTGAGGAAGATGAAACACTGTTGATACAGTCCGGAAAACCTGTAGGGATTTTACCCACTCACAAAAATGCGCCAAGAGTACTGATTTCAAATTCTCAGTTAGTCCCTAAATGGGCTACATGGGAACATTTCAGGGAACTTGAAGCAAAAGGATTAATGATGTACGGGCAGATGACAGCCGGTTCATGGATATATATTGGGACTCAAGGGATTTTACAAGGTACTTATGAAACATTCTTGGCATTGGCAAACAAGCATTACGGAGGAACTTTAAAAGGTAAGCTCAATGTTACTGCCGGATTAGGCGGAATGGGAGGAGCGCAGCCATTAGCAATAACCATGAACAACGGAGTTGCTTTGATTGCAGAAGTTGAAGAATGGAGAATCCAAAAGAGATTGGATACGCGATACATTGACAAAATGTCAAAAAACATTGATGAGGCGATTGATATGGCACTTGTTGCAAAAGAGAAGGGTGAAGCTGTGTCAATAGGAGTATTGTGTAATGCCGTTGAATTACTCGGAAGATTATTGGAAAGAAATATCACACCGGATACACTTACAGACCAAACATCAGCACATGACCCTTTGATTGGGTATTTCCCGGAGGGTTTAAGCGTTGAAGAGGCTGCAAAATTGCGTGAGGAGAATCCGGATAAGTATATTGAAATGTCTTATCAGACTATGTATAAGCATGTTAGTCAGATGCTTGAACTTCAAAAACGAGGAGCCATTACATTTGATTATGGAAATAATTTGCGTGCAAGGGCATTTGAGAAGGGGTTGAAAAATGCATTTGATTTTCCAGGCTTTGTTCCTGCTTACATACGTCCATTATTTTGCGAGGGTAAAGGACCTTTTCGATGGGTCGCTCTCAGTGGCGATCCGCAAGATATCTATGAAACAGACCGCGTGATTCTTGAATTATTTCCTGAAAATGCCGGTCTTAGACGTTGGATTACAATGGCTCAGGAAAAAGTGGAATTTCAAGGATTGCCGGCTCGCATTTGCTGGTTAGGACAAGGCGAAAGAGAAAAAGCGGGACTTGCTTTCAATGAATTGGTTAGGAAGGGTAAAGTAAAAGCACCGATTGTTATCGGACGCGATCATTTGGATACAGGTTCAGTTGCTTCACCAAACAGAGAAACAGAAGCTATGAAAGATGGGAGTGATGCAGTTGCGGATTGGCCTATATTAAATGCTTTAATAAATACAGCAGGTGGTGCGAGTTGGGTGAGCCTTCATCATGGAGGTGGTGTAGGGATGGGATATTCCATTCACGCAGGAATGGTCATTGTAGCAGATGGTACCGATGATGCTGCCGTACGATTGAAACGTGTGTTGCACAACGATCCCGCAATGGGTGTTATTAGACATGCAGATGCAGGATATGAAATTGCAAAAGAAACTGCCAAAAAGTTTGATTTGGATTTATAAAAGGAGAGCATTGCCGGTGGCTTTAATATCCCGAACTGCCCTATACAATTTCGATTTCTTTGATATGGTTTATTCTGCTTTTACAAATTTTTGAGTATAAGTGTTCCCTTTGTTGGTCAATATTGTAACATTGTAAACCCCATTTGAAAACTGCCCAATATTAATGTTTGCAATAGAAATAAGATTTGTATCCTCTAGATAGATTTGTTGTCCAAGAGAATTGGTAATCGTAATTTTACTAAAAAATTCTTCATAACTATTAATGCGCAGGGTTATTTCTGTTTGTGCAGGATTGGGATACAATCTCAGAATATTTTTTTCATCTAATCCTGAACAGTTTACTGCTGTTTGAAATTCTTTCATACCACAAGCATTGCTGATTATAGCTTTTACCAAATAATGCTTATTTTCTCTATAAGCATGTTCAACCGATTGCCCTGAACTGTCTCTGAATTGATCTCCAAAATCCCAGATATATTGTTCAACATGAGTCGGGTTTTGTATTTCAAATCCAAAAGAGCATAAACCTAAAGATGCTGAAATGATTTGAGCTGCCCTTGGAAGTGGCGATACTATAATATCAATAGTGTCGGTTATGTAACAGCCGTCTTTGGACACTCTGACCCAATAATTCCCGGTTTGATTGACATTGATTGTCTGAGATGCTTGGTTGGTGCTCCAAAGATAAGCCGCTCCTGTATTATGAGCATTTAGCATCAATGATAGCCCTTCGCAGAAAGTAGTATCATTTCCAAGGTCTAATTCCAAATCTGATTCCGTGATTTGAATGGAATCCGAAATCATACATCTGTCTTTATAAACATTCACCCAATATTTCCCGGTTTGATTGGCAGTAAAAGTCTGATTGGCAGAGCCGTCACTCCAAGTGTATGTAGAACCGATGTTCTTAGCATCTAAATGAATAAAAGTGTTATGGCAGAAGATGGTATCATTTCCAAGGTCTAATTCCAAATCTGATTCCGTGATTTGAATGGAATCCGAAATCATACATCTGTCTTTATAAACATTCACCCAATACTGTCCTGTTTGATTGGCAGTAAAAGTCTGATTGGCAGAGCCGTCACTCCAAGTGTATGTAGAACCGATGTTCTTAGCATCTAAATGAATAAAAGTGTTATGGCAGAAGATGGTATCATTTCCAAGGTCTAACTCCAAATCTGATTCCGTGATTTGAATAGTGTCCGAAATCATACATCTGTCTTTGTAAACATTCACCCAATACTTTCCTGTTTGATTGGCAGTAAAAGTCTGATTTG
>JAGFIU010000057.1 GCA_024103355.1 Bacteroidota bacterium | reverse complement strand
GGGTTTTTATTTCCGAAGTCTGAAACTTTTTACAGGTCAAAATCCCTGCATTTTAATCGGGTAATGGATTTTTGGAAATGTTATAGGCAAACTAAAAATCATACAAAATTCTCTTTCGAGAAATTCTCTATGATATGATGCGTTTTACGTTCTTTTCTATTTAGTGCCTATTCAAGGCTAAAACCTCATTTTTTTAAGGTGTCGTAGCACTTCTCTTTCCACTTGGTCAAAGTCTGGTAAGTTTTTTATTTGTTCGCTCATAGAGCTTTTCCATCTGCCTTTGTATTGTGGCAATCGTTCATCTAATTTTTCCCGGAAATCGGTGTGCACTAAACCTTTGCTGTTGCATTTGGCTTCAAATTCACTTACATAAAAACCGGCATCCATTCCGTGCTCTTCAAGCAGATACCAGATGTCATAAAAATCTCTTGCTTGCATTCGCTGCATTATCGAACGCATTTTTTCAACCAACATTTCTTCTAAAGAATAACATAAAAGTTGGTGTTCTTCCAAATCAGAATAGCCAATAAACACATCATTCATGATTGGCTCAAAAACAAGTTGTTCGCTACGGGAAATATCCATTTTTACTTTTTTGTTGTTTCCTTGCCCGCCAAGCGGACCAGTGTAGCTGATGTAAAAATTTATTCCGCCATCTTCATGTTCATTATTGTCAATGATTTCAAGTGGAATATTGGCTTCATCTTTTATGAATTCAAATATTTCTTTAAACCATGCAAAAATTTGCTCGTTAGATATTTCTGCATTCAGCAATGTAAAATCTAAGGCTTCTGAAAAGCGATAATCTTCAAAATAGACTTTCTTTAAAACTGTTCCACCTTTGAAAACGAATGTCTTTGATAGTTGCTCATGTCTGGAGATGCCAAACAGAATCCATGAAAGAATGTAATCCTTTTCAATCTGCTGGTCACGAACACCAACCACATTTGCTTTTTGTTGTATTTCTTTCGGTTTAATCATGTGTAAATAGCAGATTTAATGGTTCCCGTTTCTAAATTTTGTTGAATACTCCAACGGCTTATTCGTTTTCCCGTTTTGGGCAATTCGGTGTCAAGCACCACATACGATGCGGTTTTCATTTGATGGAGTTCCCGAATGATTTTGGTATTGATTTCTAATATTTCTAAAACAAAGCCCAGGCGTTTTATTACTGCTTGAGAATCAAATTTTTTAGCATATTCGAGAAGTGTATCGTATTTTATTTTGTCTTTTGATGTGTAGATTGCCCTTGTCACTTCAACAATTCCCCCGGCATAATCGGGTTTGAATAAACAATCAATAAATGTTTTTTCTAAGTCGGAACATACGACTTTATTGAAACTGTCAATCCATATTTTCCTTGAACCGAAAAAATGTTTCTCGTTGTGATAGATGAATTGAAAAGGAACTTCCTTGATTTTTATTTCCGATGGTCGTATTTGTTTTGAAACAACGATTTGTTCTTTGAGCGATGGTTGAGTGATGAGATTATGTATTTGCAAAGCAGAATAATAGCCTATATAATGTTCTGCATCATTCACCAAATGTTCTGCAACCAAATGCCAGTCGGGCATAAAGGTTTCTGCATTTTGTTCATAGGGTATAATATAATAAACACCTTCTTTCAAACGCATCAACAAACCTCTCCTTGTCATGTCGCTTAATAGTTCTCTGACTGCACTTGCTTTAGAGTTGGGCAGCGCCTTGTAAGCCAAAGAATAGTCAAAGCAATTCTTATTTTGTCCGTTGAAATAGGATAGAAGTTCGCTTGATTGCGTTGATATTTATTTATTTTTCATATTATCATTGTCAGGTTAAACCTGACAACAATGATACGAAAGATAATTGATTTAATTGTCTTAATCTTTTAAAAAAATAGTCAGTGTATTGTCGCGGATAAACTCCAAACCATTCCTTATGAAATTCTCACCTCTGTCAGCCAAAGAGTGAGAGGGGTTTTTATTTCCGAAGTCTGAAACTTTTAAAACCCTCGTTATTTAGCCATATAATCCGGCAATTCCATTGGAATTTCCATCAAAAGAATCTCGCTATTTTCCAGTGATTCCAATTCAAAATCGTGGGTATCCCAAATTCCCAATCCATCGCGTTTATTGAGTTGTTGAGCACCAATCTTTACACTGCCTTCAATAACAAAAACATAAACTCCGTTCCCTTGTTTTTTCAGCTCATATTTTCTTTTGATGCCTTTGTCAAATTGAGCCAAATGGAACCAAGCATCTTGATGAATCCAAACACCTTCGTCATTTGGGTCGGGTGATAGGATTTGATTAAAATCATTGGTTTTTTGCAAGTGTGCAATGCTGATTTGGTCATATCGGGGTTTTACATTCAATTTTTTTGGGAAAATCCAAATTTGCAATAACACCGTTTCTTCGCTTTTGTTTGGATTTGCTTCTGAATGAACTACGCCTGTGCCGGCACTCATCACTTGAATTTCCCCTTTGCGAATAATCCCTGAATTTCCCATATTATCACCGTGTTTCAGCTCTCCCGCCAAAGGAATACTAATGATTTCCATATTGTCATGTGGGTGCTTGCCAAAACCAATACCGCCTTGTATTGTATCATCATTTAAAACCCTGAGTGTCCCAAAATGAACCCGCTCGCGGTCATAATAATTTGCAAAACTGAAAGTGTGATAAGTGTTTAACCACCCGTGATTTACATGTCCTCTGCTGTCTGCACTGTGATATACTGTTTTCATAAATGTTTCTGAAATTGACAATACAAAATTATCATGTACCCTTTCCCTAAACATTGACATAGGATAAGAAAAATATGTGGTGAGGTGAGAGAAATTTTGTCTTTCAGACTTTGTTTTTACCACTAACTTTGTGGACTATGACAATGATGGTTTATTTGATATTAGGATTGGCAATTGGTTTTGCTTTGGGTTGGTTTATCAGGGGTTCTAAAAGCAAAGATTCAGGAGAAAATGTGATGCAGTTGCAAAACCGGAATGCTGTTTTGGAAAGCGAATCACAAGCCAAAAGTAAATTGATTGCTGAACTCAACCAGAAATCGGAAAAAGACAAAGAGGAGATAATATTACTCAACAGTAAAAACGCTCGTTTAGAAAGTGATATCAAAAACTCGGAAACAAGGATACTTGAATACAAAGAGGAATTTGAGAAAAATGAAAAACTGCTGAGGGAGAAGTTTGAGAATTTAGCAAACAAAATTTTAGATGAGAAAACTCAGAAATTTACCGAAACCAATCGCACTAACCTTGATATTATTCTCAACCCTTTGAAAGAGAAAATAGCAGATTTTGAGAAGAAGGTCGAACAAACCTATACCAACGAAACCCGAGAGCGACATTCATTAAAAGATGAAGTCAAAAACCTTGTTGAACTGAATACCAAACTAAATGAAGAGGCAAAAAACCTGACACAAGCTCTGAAAGGCGAAAAGAAAACACAGGGAAATTGGGGCGAGCTTATGCTTGAAAGGATTTTGGAAAGCAGCGGTTTGAGAAAGGGAATTGAATACGAAGACCAGTATTCAACAACAGGGGATGAAAACCAGCGTTTGTATCCTGATTTCGTAATCAGATTGCCGGAGAACAAGCATTTGATTATAGATTCAAAGGTGTCTTTGGTTGCTTATGAACGTTATGTAAATGCCGAAAATATTGAAGAACAGAAAAAAGCCATAAACGAACATATTGTGTCTGTACGCAATCATATCAATGGTTTGACGGCAAAGGAGTACTTTAAAGCCAAAGGCTTGAACTCACCTGATTTTGTTCTTTTGTTTATGCCGATTGAATCTTCATTTGCTGCTGCCATAGAGGCTGACAGTGATTTGTTTAACTATGCATGGGACAGAAAGATTGTGATTGTGAGTCCTTCAACCTTATTGGCTACATTGAAGACTGTTGCAAGTCTTTGGAGGCTTGAAAATCAAAACAAAAATGCAGAAAAGATAGCTGAAGAAGCCGGCAGCCTTTATGATAAAGTCAACGGATTTGTTGAAGATTTGAAAAAATTGGGTGCTCAGCTCAATACTGTTCAAGGTACTTATAATGATTCTTTTAACAAGTTATATCAAGGTAGAGGCAATATTCTCAGCAAGGTTGAAAAATTACAACTTTTGGGAGCCAAAACCTCCAAAACCATTGACCCAAATTTATTGGACATTGCAAAAGAAAATGCTGCCGAAAGTGAATCAGAAAATTAGAAATTTGCAACCCTAATCTAACAAACAAAACACAATTTTAATGAATCAGATATCAGCAAATCCCGTGTTAGTACAGTCAATGCGGGGAGAAGTAGTAGAGAGTTTTCACAGAGGAGTAGTATGTGTGGTAAACAAGAGCAAAGAAGTAATATACAGTTTGGGAAATATCGAACAAGTGTGCTATCCGCGTTCTTCAATGAAATTTTTCCAACACATACCTTTCTTTTCAAGGGGAGGAGCTGAAAAATTTGACCTGACACTTGAAGAAATTGCCTTAATCTGCAGTTCCCATAATGGAGAGAAACATCATATAGAAACAGTAAATAAACTATTATCAAGGGGCGGATTCACCGAAGATGATTTGGAGTGTGGTCCCCAAATGCCGGAAATGGCAGCAGACCAAGCAGAACTGATTAAGAAAGATTTGAAACCCGGAAGAATCTATAATAACTGTTCAGGAAAACATACCGGATTTCTTTTGTTTTGTAAACTACTTGGCGTTGACCATAAAAATTATATCTCACCCGAGCATCCTATTCAGAAAATCATTGCAGAAACTTGCTCCCGGTACTATGAAACTCCCATGAGCCAAACACATGTTGGTATTGACGGTTGTTCAGCTCCTATTTTCTCTTATTCGGTTTATAAACAAGCGGTTGCATATCAAAATTTGATTAATCCGGTTGGTTTTCCACCTGAAGAACAAAAAGCATGTGCGCTGATGGTAAAAGCAGTAACCTCATATCCGTTTATGATTGCAGGAAGCAAGCGCTATTGCACAGAGCTAATGGAAGTAGCCGGTGATAAGGTTGTTGGGAAAACCGGTGCAGACGGGGTGTATTGTATGTCTGTTTTTGATAAAAATTTATCAGTGTGTATCAAGGTTGATGACGGTAAAATGGGAGTTCAATATGTGGTAGCCCAAGCTTTACTTTCAAATTCAGGATTAATTGATAAAGAACAAGCTCAAAAATTGAAAAAATATGTCCAATATGAAACCAAAAACTTTGGTGGGCTTACCATTGGAGAGATTAGACCTAATCCGGAAATTAATTTCAATATCTATCAAGGCCAAACCGCACAATAGCATGTTTGTCAGCGGTTTTACCATTATTAGAAATGCAGTACAAGGAGATTATCCGGTAAAAGAAGCTGTTTTGTCAATATTGCCTTTGGTTGATGAAATGATTATTGCTGTGGGCAAATCAGAGGATGACACCTTGGGGTTAATTCAATCCATTGATTCTCCTAAGATTAAAATTATTGAAACCGTTTGGGATGACAGTTTGAGAAAAGGTGGTTATGTGCTTGCTGTGGAGACAAACAAAGCATTGGAACATGTTTCTCCTCATGCTGGTTGGTGTTTTTATATCCAAGCTGATGAATGTGTACATGAAAAGGACTATCCTGCTATTAGAGAGGCAATGTCAAAGTATCAGAATGACAAGTCAGTGCAGGGGTTGGTTTTTGAATACCTCCATTTTTACGGCTCTTATGATTATTTGGCTGATTCCCGAAAATGGTATAGAAATGAAGTAAGAATCATTAGAAACAATCCCGAAATTCGCTCTTATATGGACGCACAGGGATTTAGAATTGACGGGAAAAAATTACCTGCGAAAAAAATCAATGCCCGGATTTATCACTATGGTTGGGTCAAGCATCCCAAAGAGCAAATGTCAAAACAAATCCAAGCAAGAAAGCTCTGGCATGATGACCAATTTATAGCAGAGAAAGTGGCAACGGAAGCTGAATTTGATTATGGAAAAATTGATTCTATCAAACGCTTTGAAGGCACGCATCCGGCCATTTATCACGAACGAATTGCAAAACAAAATTGGACATTTGACCGCGACCCGTCTGTAAAACATCTTTCATTCAAAAATAAAGTACTGATGAAAATTGAGAAACTCATCGGACTGAGAATAGGTGAGTTCAGAAATTATAAATTGGTATAGCCTTCTCTATTAAAATCAAACGAAATCTGTAACTGTTGGTAAACTTACGAAAACAAAAATACTAACTAAAATGCAAAGTTTATCAAGGCAAAAAAGAGAAAGTAATGTATTAAAGAACATTTTAGGTTATAAACATCAATTTTCCTATTCATTACAAAAACCCCACATTAATATGCCTACTAATATTACGTATAATCTCATGACAACAATTTACCTAATTTGGCGTAGGTTATTCAATACTATTAAAACCCAAAATGACTGCTTATTAGATAGGTCAGGTATGTTAATTTAATTTAAATCGTCATTAAAGACTTTTTCTATTTTTGCGGGAGCAATGTTTTTGCGATAATCCTTAATATTGAGATATTTTGAGAGTGAAGAAATTGAATTACATAGATTTGTTTGCAGGAGCAGGCGGACTTTCTGAAGGTTTTATCCGTGCAGGGTTCAGCCCGATTGCTCGCGTTGAAATGAATAAAGATGCTTAATTATTATTATTCTGATAAAATATCGGATTTCCTTCAAAAATCACCCGAAACAATAATCGGAGAGATTTCTGTAAATGGAAGATTAGGGCATATTAATACAGAATTGTATGCTTGGGAATTTCAGATTAAACTTCTGAAAGAAGTTTTAAAAAATCACGAAGGACATCTGTTTTTTGAATTCTCAATTCCAAGAATGGGTAAGCGAGTGGATTGTCTTCTAATCATCAAAAACATAGTTTTTGTTATTGAATTTAAGGTTGGCGAAAAAGAATTTATAAATCAAAATATTGAACAGGTTTGGGATTATGCTTTAGATTTGAAAAACTTTCATAAACCAAGTCACAATCTTTTGCTTGTTCCGATTTTAGTGGCAACACAAGCTAAACCAAACCAAATTGAAATTATTACATCAAGTCATAACGATAACTTAATAAACCCTTTAAAAACAAATGCAAATAATTTAGGTAACACAATTAACGAAGTTCTTAATTTCTTTCAAAGTGAAGAAAATATTAACAGTAGTGATTATGTTACGGGTAGTTATTCACCTACACCAACTATTATTGAAGCTGCAATAAGTCTGTATAACAATCATAACGTTGAAGAAATTACAAGAAGCGATGCTGATGCAACCAATTTAAAGGTTACAACAAATTACATTTCAGAAACTATTGAGTACGCTAAAAACAACAATAAGAAAATTATCTGTTTTGTTACAGGTGTTCCGGGTGCTGGAAAAACACTTGTTGGATTAAAAGTTGCTACTGAACATCTGGATAAAGAAAAAGGTAACACAAGTGTTTTCCTTTCAGGGAATAAACCACTTGTAGATATTTTACAGGAAGCCCTTGCAAGAGATAAAATTATTCAGGAAAAATTTAGAGGAAACAAAATAACAAAAAAGCAGGCAAGAGAAAGCGTAAAGGCGTTTATTCAAATCATACACCATTATCGTGATGAATATTTGAGAGACCCAAAAGCACCGTATGACCACGTAGCGATTTTTGATGAAGCACAAAGAGCTTGGACAAAAGAGCAAACGGTGAAATTTATGCAACAGAAAAAAGGAATTGTCAACTTCCAATATTCAGAACCTGAGTTTCTTATTTCTTGTTTAAACAGACATCAGGATTGGGCTGTAGTGATTTGTTTAGTAGGTGGAGGACAGGAAATAAATACAGGCGAAGCGGGAATTTCTGAATGGCTGTCAGCAATTAAAAATCAATTCACAGATTGGGAAACAAGAATTTCACCAAATTTATTTGATACAGAATATGCAGAACAAGCTGCAACCAAAGATTTGAAAAACAGCAGTAAGGTTACTTTTAATGAAAATCTTCATTTAGCTGTTTCAATGCGTTCTTTCAGGGCAGAATATTTATCAAAATTGATAAAAGAGATTTTAGACATTGATGAAAACGCTATAAATACACTGATAGAATTACAGGACAAATATCCAATTGTATTAACGAGAGATATTGAAAAAGCTAAAAAATGGCTTAAAGAAAAAGCAAGAGGAAGTGAAAGATACGGCATTGTTGTTTCTTCACAGGCATATCGCTTGAAGCCATTGGCTATTGATGTAAAATCACAAATCAATCATGTAAATTGGTTTTTGGATGGGAAAGATGATATTCGTTCTTCTTATTTTTTAGAAGATGTTGCAACGGAATTTCAAGTGCAAGGATTGGAATTGGATTGGGCTTGTGTAACGTGGGACGGTGATTTGAGATTTTCAAAAGACGGTTGGAAAACATTTTCTTTCGTTGGTAATAAATGGCAAAACATTCACAAAGAAGTAAGAAAAAAATACCTGATTAACGCATATAGAGTTTTACTTACAAGAGCAAGGCAGGGGATGGTAATCGTTATCCCAGAAGGAAATACAGAAGACCACACAAGACAACCGGAATTTTATAACTCTACGTTCAATTATTTAAAGGGTATTGGATTTAAAACAATTTAGTTATGCAACAAAATTATTGGATAAAAGACGAAACACGTCAGGAAGTTATTACCAAGACCCAAATTCCGAACAAGGCAAATTTTAATTTGTTTGCAACTTATTTCAACTTAATGGACAAAAAAGGCTTGTCATTTCATTTAAATAAAAATTCGGAATTTGAAAAGAACAAGCTATTTGAAAAAAACGGCTTCCAATATATCGCACTTCAAATAGACAATTTAAATGAATTTTTGGTTTTACCCAATGAAAACATACCCGAATATACAAATAGAATAGTATCTAAAATAGATATCTGTAATACGGAAAACGATGTTTTAAATCTTTTAGTTGTAGAAATGGATTTTTAAGCAATGTTGTAAATCCAAAATTGAGAATATCTTTTGCTTCCTTTAACAATTCAGTTATTGCTATGATGGTTTGGTTATGATTGCTAATTGAAAAGCATAATTTTGCACATCTTCAACTTATGAAAAAATCAATCATCTTATTTTTATTCTGTTTGTTCACTCAACAGATCAACTCTCAAATACCTTCTCATGGAATTACACAAAATGCGAATGACTTAATCCTTACGAATCAAAACGGAGAAATTCCGGCTCTCATTCTTGTTGACAAGGACTTTGACGAAAGTACTTTGTTCAAAAACAATATCAAATTGGAAACAAAAGCAGGAGATGTGTGGAGCGTTCTTGTACCAAAAGAGCAACTTTCAATCCTGTCTCAGATAAGTGGTATAAAAGCGATAGAGCCCGCTTTGAGAATTAATGCAACACAAATGAAAATGGATTCTGTTCGCAAAGTAATGAATGTAGAACGGGTTCACAACGGACTTGCTAATGGATTGCCTCAAAATTTTACAGGAAAAGGAGTGATAGTAGGGATTGTAGATATTGGATTTGATTACAAACATCCTGCGTTTTATGCTTTGGATAGCACTACATATAGGGTAAGCAGGGTTTGGCAGCAAAATCACGATGAAGGCACTCCTCCTTCCGGATATGACTATGGGTCAGAGCTTGTGGGAAAAGATGAAATTTTCACTGACCTTGACCTGAACGGAACACACGGAACCCATGTTGCCGGAATCGCTGCAGGCAGTGGAATTGGCTCTCCAAACCTGAAATATCAAGGACATGCACCCGATGCTGAACTTGTGTTTGTGAGCTTGAAGTATTTTAACAATTCATTGCCGGGAAGTGCCATGAGTGATTATTTAATTGCCAATCCTGCCATTATTGATGCTTATAACTATATCTTTAATTATGCAAAATCAGTGGGCAAGCCGGCAGTAATTAACCTAAGTTGGGGAATGCATACCGGCCCCCATGACGGTACTTCTCTTTTTGACTTGGCTACCAATAATTTGATTGGTGAAGGATTGATTTTAGTTGGCGCTGCAGGAAATGAAGGAACAAATCCAATGCACTTTGAGGCTAAATTAAAAGGAGATACAGTTCGAACAATTGTGATTGAGAATGAACGTTTTTCATACCCCAAGGAAGAGGTTTATCTCGATATGTGGGGGAGTGGAAATTCAGTTTTTTCTGTTTCTGCTCATCTGATTGACACCACGGGTAGTATTGTTTATGAAAGCCCTTATTTTTCTTCAACAAAAAACGGAACCGATACCCGTTCTTTTGATACTGATTCTGGCAAATTTTCCATTATTGTTTTTACCAATTCCTATTATGTTCCCAATGGCAAACCCAATATCCGCTTATTGCTCACCAATCCCGACCCGGCAAGATACAATATAGGACTGTCAATTACTTCGCCTTATTCCGATATTCATGCTTGGAACTCCGGAGGAATATATCGTTACACATCGGGCAGGTTTGTTAATCAATACAATCAAATTAATTTTTCATCAACATACAAGGCCGGTAATACTTCCTACACCGTTGGTGAAAACGGTGGTACATCCAAGAGTGTGATTACCGCAGGAGCTTTCACGGCAAAGAATATTTATTACGGAATTTATAATGACACATTAAATGACCAAGGTTATTCTGCCATAGGAAATATCACTCCATTCAGTAGTCGCGGCCCGACAGCTGACGGCAGAATAAAACCCGATATTCTTGCACCCGGAATGGATGTGGCTGCCCCCATATTCTTAAGAGAATATCCAGGATGGGCTTGGAATAAATTAGTTGCAATTACAGAATTTAATTCAGATACCTTTGCTTATGGTGTCTTTTCAGGGACTTCAATGGCATCACCACAAGTAACAGGAACCGTTGCTTTGATGTTGCAAGCTAATCCCAAGTTGACATCTTTTCAGATAAAACAAATATTAGCCAAAACAGCTATTATGGATGACAAGACAGGTGCTGTGCCTAACAATAATGCAGGATGGGGGAAAGTCAATACCTATGAAGCGGTCAAAGAATCCTATCGAATACTTAGTGCAGGAAACACATTATCCCAACCACACAAAATCACCGCATATCCCAATCCAACATCGGATGAGGTTACGGTGCAATCAGAACATAAACCGATTGAACAAATAGAAGTTTATTCAATAACAGGTCAATTGATTTATAGAAAAACATACACAGAACCGTTGCAAACCATTAAGGTTTCTTTGGCAGAACTGCATACCGGAATCTATATTTTGAAAGTAAATAAACAGATTATTCGCTTGCTTGTAGATTGATTTTTGTGTCCATTAAAAAAAATGTTTTTCACCCTTGTTTTAAATAGATAAAAAACTATTTTTGCACCCACGTTTTCAGAAGGGGGTAATTTTACAAACCGGATGAAAAAACATAAAAAAATGATCCTGTAGCTCAGCCGGTAGAGCATTACACTTTTAATGTAGGGGTCCTGGGTTCGAATCCCAGCGGGATCACAAAAAGGGAAAACAATCTGTTTTCCCTTTTTGCTTTTATCGGAGTATCTAATCAAATTTGCATCTTGTCATGAACAAAAACGAACTCTATAAAAAATCCCTTAATGAAATTCATTCTGTGTGGGATGATGATATACACATTACAGGAAATCTTGCCAATATTTGCGCGATTCTCAAAACAAATTTTGGTTTTTGGTGGGTTGGTTTTTATCAAAAAAGACAAAGTGAGTTGCAATTAGGGGCATTTCAAGGACCCGTTGCTTGCACCCGAATACCCAGAGGAAAAGGAGTTTGTGGAAAAGCATGGAATGAGCGCAAAACGATTATTGTACCTAATGTCCATGAGTTTGAAGGTCATATTGCGTGCAATTCCGAATCCAATGCTGAAATTGTTGTGCCCATTATGCTTGTTGATAATGAAGTTTGGGGAGTTTTGGATATAGACAGCAGGGATTTTGATTGTTTTGATATAGTGGATAAGCAGTATTTGGAAGAAATTGCAAGTTTTATTTCAGAGAAAATCATTTTAGAAATACCGTATTAGATATATGTTAGGATTAAAATTAGCGACAGACCCACGTTGGGTTGATATAGCAAGCATGAGTCTTGAAGAAATACTGACGGATCATGCATGGTGTGAGCAAAAAGCTGCCACCAATGGTATTACTGTAATTTCTAAATTCTCTGAATATGAAAGAATTGTGGAAGAAGTTACACCGGTGATTGCAGAAGAATGGGGACATTTTCGCAGGGTATTAAAAGAATTGAAAAAGCGGGATTTAAAATTAGGTCCTCAGCGAAAAGATGAATATGTAAATGAGCTTTTTAAACTTGAAAAGAAGGGAGGCAGCAGGGCAGAGGCCCTAACAGAAAAATTGATGATTTGCGCCATGATAGAGGCGCGTAGCTGCGAGCGGTTTAGGTTGCTTTCATTGCATATTCAAGATGATGATTTGAAAGAATTTTACCATGAATTTATGGTATCAGAGGCCGGACACTATACACTTTTTATAAAACTCGCAAAAGAAGTGATGCCTTCTGAGTACGTTGATAAACGCTGGCAGTACTATTTAGAAGGAGAAGCTGAGATTATGAAGAAATTTGAATACAGAAAAGGAAGAATTCATTGAAGTTTGATTTTGTATGACCTAATTTTGCGGCTGTGGAAGATAAATTTGAAAATAGTGGAGTGATTCGTTCTGTAATAGACCTTTCACCATCTGTAAAACATTATATTGTTGAAGTTAATAACCAAAATACATTTGATTTTATACCCGGACAATTTGTAATTATCTCTTTTCCCGAAATACACCATGCGTTTCCTTACAGAAGTTATTCGATTGCGTCAGCACCCGAAAAAAATACTTTTGAGTTATGTGTAGTTCTAAAAGAAGATGGCGCTGCAAGTCCTTTACTTTTTCACATGTATGAAGGCAATGAGCTCAGGTTCAGTGCACCGCAGGGTAAGTTTGTCTTGCCGGAAGAAATAGAAGGTAAAACCTTTTGTTTTATATGTACAGGAACAGGGGTTGCGCCATTCAGGTCTATGATTCAGTATATGGTTAAACACAAACTGCCTTTTGAAAAAATCTATCTCATATTCGGAGGAAGAAAACAAGAGGATTTACTCTATAGAGACGAGTTTGAAGCGTTGGCTGCAAATGATAATAGGATAGAGTATATACCGGTTTTGTCGCGCGAGGAATGGCAAGGATACAAAGGATATTTGCATCAGGTCTATCTTAACAAACCTGAATTTACAGGAAAAGAAAATATGCAATTCTATATCTGTGGCTGGTCAGGGATGGTTAAAGAAGCAAAGAACAATCTCAAAGAAATGGGTTATTCTCGCAAAGAAATTAAATTTGAACTCTTTGACTAATGAACCATGGGATTTAGAGCTAAGGTTACGGATGCCTTTCAGTTCTTGAAGGTATTGAACCGACAACGTATTCGCAATGCCATTGGTCTTTTTAGGTCTTATAAACAAGCAAAGAAGAAAGTGCCTAAAGAAGTCAAGTACTTTCCGGCTGCTTTGAATATTGAGCCTACAACATCCTGTAATCTCAGATGTCCCCAATGTCCTAGCGGGTTGAGAGCTTTCACAAGACCTACAGGGATGATGCACTTAGAACTTGCAGAGAAATTAATAGAAGAACTTGCTCCCAATCTGATGTTTCTCACCTTGTATTTTCAAGGTGAACCATATTTGAATAAGGATTTTAATAAGATGGTAAGCCTCGCTGCCGACAAGAAAATTTATACCATTACCAGCAGCAACGGACATTTTTTTAAGAACAAAGAATTGGCGGAAGAGGTTGTCAATAGCGGTTTGAACCGGTTGATAATTTCAATTGACGGTGTTACACAAGAAAGCTATGCGCATTATAGGATTGGCGGGCAACTTGAAAAAGCGTTAGAAGGAACTCGTGAAATAATGGAAGCCAAAAAAAGACTGAAAAGCACTACACCATACGTTGTTTGGCAATTTATCGTATTCAAGCATAATCAGCATGAACTGCCCGCAATCAAAAAGCTGTCTAAAGAATATCAGGTGGATGGATTACAAATCAAAACTGCCCAAGTCTATGATTACGAAACGGGAGATGATTGGATTCCGGATGATACAAGTATGAGCCGTTACAAAAAAATTGACGGAAAATTTGTTTTCAAAAACAGTTTGCTGAATCATTGTTGGAAAATGTGGCACAGTGCGGTCGTTACATGGGATGGGGGTGTTGTACCGTGTTGTTTTGATAAGGATGGTAAACACAACTTTGGCAATGTGAATGAACATTCGTTTACCGAAATATGGCAAGGCCCAAAATACATGGGTTTCAGACAGAAATTATTTATGGGCCGAAAAGAAATTGATATTTGTAAAAACTGTTCTGAAGGAACAAAAGTATTTCTCAGCAGAAATTAAATTAATCAATCAAACTTCCATCCACCAAAATTACCCGAACTCATCATCATCCAGACTGACGGCTCCTTGCTCCTGTACTTGTTTGCAAATTGCTGAATATCTCGGACATCTTTAGCTATCACCGCATTGGGAAAGGTTTGAGTCAATAATTGCTCATTCGGAAAAGGTTTTTCTTTGATTTCTAAAGCGAGTTTATCAATGAAAACAAGTGCTGCATCAGCTGTATTAAGTGCATATTGATAATGCGGTATAAATTCTTCGTTCAGGCTGCTGTATGTGTGAAGTTCGAGCATGCACACAAAAAATCTGTTGGCAT
>JAGFIU010000031.1 GCA_024103355.1 Bacteroidota bacterium | reverse complement strand
TGAAATAAGGATTTCCGACTTTGAAAGAAGCTCCGGGCAGACCATTATTCCATGACAAGTCGATGGTGTCTTTCCAAGGTTGTGAACCACTGCTCCCCGAGAATTCTTCGTCTTCGGCAACAATTGTCATACATGTTTTATCTCCCTCACATACTGCGGTACTCACTAAATCACTAAGATATGGTGAGTTGTTCTCGCTACAGTTGACAACCCTAATTTGCATGTCTCTTTTGGTGTACCCTATATATAGCCATTTAGATGCTGTTGAATCCAATCGGAATTGTTCCATTTTAATACAGAGTATTCCTGATTCATCGCAGTCTATGGGACGAAATGCTAAATCTCCTGTTTCAGGGTCAAAACAAATGCCCTCAGTAGGCCTTGTTTTACTACCCGGTCTGCATTTGCATGGCGCGGTTTTTCTACAAAAACCGGTCATGGGCCATGTTGTTGGATTAAATGGAGAGTTGTATTTGACACTCACACCGATTTGTTGTTGGCACATTACCAATGAGAAGGCCAATGAATCACCATCGGTATCAACCACACCATTATTAAAAAAGAATTCTTGGTTACAGCAAATAAAACTTATCGGTGGATTTCTGAGGCTTGGACTGTCGTCACAGCCCTTTTTTATTGATTTATCAATATTGCAAATATCAATTTCTGCATCTGTTGTAAAATCATTCCAGGAGCCACCGGTTGTGATGTAGTCGCTTCGGCAACATTCATTAAAAACAAATCTAAAACGGCAACATCCGGCATCTCGTAGCTTCTTTAATGTTCCTGAGTTAAAGTCTAAAATCCCTGTAAATATATGTTCTTCGGTTCCCTTGCCGGTGTAGGCAGTGTTTGTTGGAGTACAAGGTCCTTTGACATCAGCACAACTTGGCGTTACATCCCTGATTGATACATTTTTTAAACTTAGCAAATCTGAACCGCTTCCTCCCATTGAACACTCAATCTTAATATTTCGAGAACCTACTACTGAAATTCCCATACAGTCGCGATAAAATACCAATGAAACTTCATATTTATATGGCCCTACACATTTCCATACCAAATCGGATCCCATTACATGGTCTGCCTTTGCTTGTTGGAATGAGAGGTTAAATGTAAAGATTGCAACCCAAAGAAGTTTGGTATAATAAAAAAGTTTTCTTTGTGTATGGAGTAAGTTCACTATTATTAACGAACATCTAATATAAAAAAGACAATCATTTTTATTCGAATGTTGCCTGACAAAGAAAGTTTATTTTTAAATTAATGGTATTAAAAAAAGCATTTTTTAGCTTAAAAGGTCTTTTCAGTGGAAAAAGATACCTTTATTTAAATCTATGTTCTGATTTGTATAAATCATCCTTGCTGAGTGTTTTAAAATACTCCAAAGTTTTTTTCAGCCCTTCAGCTCTATGAATTTTCGGCTCCCAGCCAAGTAATTTCTTTGCAAGTGTAATATCAGGTCTGCGTTGTTTGGGGTCATTTTCAGGAAGTGGTTTATAGATTATCTTGTTTTTTGAACCTGTGAGAGCCAATATTTCTTGTGCAAAATCATTGATGGTGATTTCATCGGGATTACCAATATTAACCGGTTTTGCATAGTCGCTTAAAAGCAATCGGTATATTCCCTCAACTAGGTCGCTAACATAGCAGAATGACCTTGTTTGACTTCCGTCACCAAAGGCGGTAAGGTCTTCACCTCTCAATGCTTGACCAATAAATGCAGGAAGTACCCTTCCATCATTCAACCTCATTCGAGGTCCGTATGTATTAAAAATTCTAACGATTCTGGTTTCAAGTCCATGATAGGTATGATAAGCCATGGTTATTGCTTCTTGAAATCTTTTGGCTTCATCATATACTCCGCGAGGACCTACAGGGTTCACATTCCCGAAATAATCTTCTGTTTGGGGATGAACCATAGGGTCTCCATAAACCTCAGAAGTAGAGGCTACTAATATCCTGGCATTTTTTGCTTTTGCTAATCCAAGCAGGTTGTGAGTCCCCAATGAACCAACTTTCAAGGTTTGAATCGGTATTTTTAAATAGTCTATGGGGCTGGCAGGAGAAGCAAAATGTAATATATAATCTAATTTGCCGGGTACATGAACAAATTTAGAAACATCATGATGATAAAACTCAAAATGCTCCAACTTGAATAGGTGCTCAATGTTTTTTAAATCACCGGTAATCAAATTATCCATTCCAATAACGTGATAACCTTCTGCAATAAACCTGTCGCAAAGATGAGAGCCCAAAAATCCGGCTGCCCCTGTAACTAAAACTCTTTTTTGTTCGCTCATTTTGAAGATTGATTTTGTGAAATTACATCTCGTCTGCCAATGGAGTAATAGCTGAATCCAAGCGCTTCCATCTTATCTGTGTCAAATACATTTCTACCATCAAAAATTATCGGACTCTTTAGTGAAGACTTGATACGCTCAAAGTCAGGATTTCTGAACTCTGACCATTCAGTTGCTATAACCAATACATCAGCATTGTTCAAAGCTGCATACATATTTTGTGCAAAAGTGATTTTGGTTCCAACGACTCTTCGGACATTTTCCATTGCTTCAGGGTCATAAGCGGTAATATTTGCATTGCGTTTCAAAAACCGGTCTATTAAAACCAAAGCCGGAGCTTCTCTGATATCGTCAGTATTGGGTTTGAATGCCAGCCCCCACAAAGCAATCTTTTTGCCGGACCAGTCTTTTCCGAACAGATTATCCATTTTAGGAAGAATTACTTCCTTTTGATCTTCATTTACTTCCTCAACTGCGTTTAAGATTTTAAAATCATAATCGGCATCTTCAGCTGATTTTATTAATGCTTTTACATCTTTTGGGAAACAACTGCCTCCATATCCTATTCCGGGAAAAAGAAAACGTTTTCCTATACGGCTGTCAGTCCCGATTCCGATACGCACCATATCCACATCTGCACCCAATAAATCACAAAGACGAGAGATTTCATTCATGAATGAAATTTTGGTAGCAAGGAATGAATTTGCAGCATATTTAGTGAGTTCAGCAGATTTTTCATCCATATAAATTACGGGATTACCTTGTCTAACAAAGGGTGCGTAAAGTTCTCCCATGACTTTCTTTGCTCTTTCGCTGCTTGTTCCAATAACAACCCTGTCGGGTTTCATAAAGTCATCAACGGCAACCCCTTCACGTAAAAACTCGGGATTACTTACTACATCAAACTCAACAGTCGCATTTTTTGCAATAGTTGAGGCAACTTTTTCTGCTGTACCTACCGGTACAGTACTTTTATCTACAATTACTTTGTATTCTTTGATAATCTTACCTAAGCTATCCGCAACTCCAAGTACATAAGATAAATCCGCAGAACCATCCTCTCCGGGAGGTGTTGGCAGTGCTAAAAAAATTACTTCTGCTTTGTCAACAGCTTTGGCTAAGTCTGTGGTAAATGAAAGCCTGTTTTCTTTCAAGTTTCTTTGAAAAAGAATCTCTAACCCGGGTTCATAAATAGTGATTTTCCCGTTTTGTAAACTATTTACTTTTTGTTCGTCTATATCAACACAAACTACATTGTTACCTGATTCTGCAAAGCAAGTTCCCGATACCAAACCTACATATCCTGTTCCAATTACTGCTATTTCCATAGGGGCGTTATTTAAGGCTGCAAAAGTAACTTTGGTAAGATGATTATACAAATATTGAGTTGAATAACTTTTAGTAAGAAAAAAATAAGAATAATTTTATCCGAATTATTTTGCCGTTTATGGAATTGATTTATTTTTGCGTATATGCAGAAGCAATTATATTTGGATACGAAAAACGAAACTGATGTAGTACAAAATACGCATAACTTCGTATTGCACAGCATCGTTTTTAGGTTCACTTTTGCTGTCATAAATACTGACTAAAATTAAAACTAATATGAAAAAGAAATTATTTATTTTAACAGTTGCATTTTTTGCATTTGCAACTGCTGTGAAAGCCCAAGTTACTTTCACTTGTTACTATCGTGAGTATTGCGATTGGAATGAGTATTCCGAAAAATTTGAAAATTGTAAGGGATATGATGAGGCTTCTATGTTTGTGATGAATGCAGAAGAAACAATGTTTACTCACACCATCGAAAACATGAAATCTACTTATTATGTTAATAGTAAAGAGTATGACTCAAAGAATGATGTCTATACTTATGAAGTTACTAGTGATGTTGGAAATAAATACTATTATGTTTTTGATCCTAAAAACAAAGAGATCAGAGCTTTGTTTGTTAAAGATGGAGAAACGGTAATGATTCGCTTTTATGTAAAAGCAATGTTCTAAATGTTTTATAAGAACTCAAAAACTAAGAGGGCAGATTGATTTCAATCTGCCCTCTTTTTTAACCCCAATTTGTCCCAAAACCCCATTCTATTTTATAAGTAATAAAACAGTTTCAATAAAAGTACAATTTAAGGTGATTTAAGAATAGTTTAAAAGTTGAGTTTATAGTAGCGATTTTCAAAAGATAGAAAGATGAGTTTCTTCAAGTAACTTAAGGATGTTTTTTATTTGGAAGCTTTCAAAAGAGTTGTCTATGGAATTTAAATTATTCATCAGGAACGAATGGTGAAGATTGAAGCAAAATTAAGTTTTAAGTGTTAATTTATACAGATTTATTTCTTGCAGCATTTGTCTTTTAGGATGACCAAATTATTGTTATGGATGTTATTACTTTTTTTAATTTTAGAAACTTGTTCAAAAAAGGACTTGACTTAAACAGATTTTAAAATTTACCCTTTCTTTGCGATGAAAGAAATAGTCCGATAATGTTAGTAATTAAATCCAAAACCATTAGCCCGAGATTGCAATATATTACCTTGCAATTATTTGAAAAATGGCATGGGATTACAGTGGATTTTGTGGAACATATTCATTCTTCTCCTCATGAATACAGTATATACAATAAGCAGGGATTATTATTAAGCAACAGCAAAAGTGGAATCCTTTTTTCTGAGAAAATTGACCCGCAATTTTTCTTTGATTGGGATAAAATTATATCGAAGGATTTTAACTCGGATTGGTTGGGAGCATCCTTTTATTTATTGAGTAGAATGGAAGAGTATGGTGCAGAAAAAGATGTTCACGGTAGATTCCCATATAATAACAGTGTTGCTTTTCAAAGAGGATTTTTGAAGGAGCCATTGGTAGAACAACTTGTCTATCATTTTATCGAAAAAAACTTTCCTCAAAAAACTGCTTATATTCATAAAGTCAATATCGTGCCAACGCTTGATATCGACATGACACACGCATATTTGGGGAGAAACATTTTTAGGCAATTAGGTGCATTCATCAAAGATTTTTTGAAAGGTAATCTGTCCGAGAGACTCAATGTATTGCGTGGTAAGGCAAAAGACCCTTTTGATAATTTTGATTATCAATTGGCGGTTATAGAGAAGTCCGGTTTGATTTTACAATATTTCTTTCAGGTAGGGGATTATGGCAAATACGATAAGAATATTTCCCCCAAACACCCTCTTTTTAAACAAGTTATTGCAAAATTACATAAACAGAAGTTAGGATTACATCCTTCCTACAATAGTATGATTCAAAATGCACTGATAGCAATAGAAAAAGAAATACTGCAAAAGATTTCAGATAGAAAAATCACAGTTTCGCGCCAACATTTTTTAAGATTTAGTTTGCCAACAACATACCGCGCACTTATCAAAGCCGGAATTAAAGAAGAGCATAGCATGGGATATTCGGAGACGACCGGTTTTAGGGCGGGAACAAGCAGGTCTTTTTATTGGTTTGACGTAGAAAATAATTGTGTCACTGAATTACTCATTCAACCTTTTGTGGTTATGGATGTAGCACTTCAATATTATCAGAAATTTTATCCGGAACAAGCCATTTCAGAAATATGCGAATTCAAACAAAAAATAGCAAAAGTGAATGGTAGTTTTGCATTTTGTTTTCACAATGAGTCACTCAGCGAACGAAAGCAGTGGAAAGGGTGGAGAACCGTTTTTGAAGAAGCTTGTAAGTCATGAAAATACGCTATGTAAAATATAGGAAAATTAGCCGTGTGAAATGGGATGCCCTTATCAGAAGGAGTCCTCAGGCTTTGTTTTACGGTTTGAGCGTGGTTTATGATACCATGTGCAAACGTTGGGATGCGTTGGTAATGGGGGATTATGAAGCAGTTATGCCTTTGCCAAAAAGAAAAAAATTTGGGGTAGTGTCCTATATTTTTCAACCTTATTTTGTTCAACAAAGCGGTATCTACGCCAAAACTGAAGTTGACAAAGAAACCATTAGGCGTTTTGTCAACAGCATCCCAAAGAAGTTTGTTAGGGTTCACTGTCATTTCAACTATGAAAATGATTTGCAAGGGATTAAAGAAGATTGGGTTGTCAACAAACGCAGAAGCTATCAAATTGATTTAAACAAAGATTATGAGTCAATTAGAACTCACTATACCAAAGACTGTTTGAAAAACTTAAGAAAATTGGAAGAGGCAAATGTTCTTATAACGAATAATATTAAGACAGACCTTGTTATTGATATATACAAAAGTGCTTATGGCAAGCTCAATCCGGGAATATCCAATGCTAAATATCAGCGTTTTGCATTGCTTGTGAACTTATTGGAAAAACAAAATATGGTTGAAAAAGCAGCAGTATATCAAAAAGAAACGCTATTGGCATGTGGTATTTTTATTAAGGCCTTTGGACGAATACATTATTGTTTGGGAGCCCCGACAGAAGAAGGAAGAAAATTGGGCGCAACTCATTTACTGATTGATTCTATGATAAAAAAATTCAGTAACCAACCCCTCTTTTTTGATTTTGAAGGCTCCGAACTTCCCAATGTGGCAGCGTTCTACAAAAAATTTGGACCTGAAGAGAATTACTTTCAGACTTTGGAAAAAGGACTGGTTTAATTATTCTCCTTCTTTATTGTTGGCTTGAATTTCTACTTCGAGAATTCCGAATTTTTCACTGATAATTTTGGGTTTCAGATGATTAGGAACAGAGTCTAATAAGCCGGGTTGCAAAAAGAAAATTTTGTCACCTGTTGCCCATTCAGAAGCATATTTTCTTTTAATGATTTGTGCTTTTTCTATTCTGAGTTTTTCAACATAGAACAACTGATTTGCATAGTAAGGGAATCCGGTTGCCCAAGCATATCCGTTAAAATTCTTTCCTTCTTTTATTCCTTCATTGACTAATTGCCCGAATTGATTGGATTCTATACAATAATCACAGGTTTCAAGAGGTTTGTTTGATATTCTCCAAAGGTTAATACCGGTGAAGATTAAAAAGCAGATAAAAATAACTTTGAGTGATTGTTTGTTTTTCACCGGGAAAATACGTGAAGTGTAATGCCTTGAAATGCCAATATACAAGATGCCTAAGATGATTGAAACAAGAGGAAAAGTCGGAACAATATACCATGCTAATTTCGTACGTGCAAGGCTGATAAGGAATACCCAAACAATGACAAATAACCAGAAAAAGCTGAGGGGCTTTGAGTAAATTTGGGAATACCTAAATTTAAAAATCCAAATAAGGGTTATGATAGAAATTGCAAATGACCAAGGTGCGGCACTTTGAGAAAAAAATATTTTCAAATAATAGTACCATTTACCTCTGTTACCTTCAACCACTTTGCCAAATCTTCCCCAGAGTTCATTGTCATAGACTGTTGAAATAAACCCCGGTGTTTGATATTCGCGATATAAATAGTAGGAAAGAATAATCAGAGTAGTTATTAGTAATAGTATCCAAAATGCCGGATTTTGTAGGGTTGAGGATAGTTTTCTTTTGCTGATGAGATAAATTAAAACAGCAGGCATAAACATCAGTCCTGCTATGCCCTTAGCAAATATTGCAAATAATAAACCCACAAAAAAGAGGGTCAAATAACGGTTCTGACCTGATTTGACATAGCGATAAAATGCGATAATAAAGAGTGTGGAAAAAAGACATAGAAAACTCTCAAAATCTCCGGTTCTTGCAGCATGATAACCGTTGAACCCTTCCGTTGTAAGCAAAGAGAGCACTGCAACAAAACCGCCATCCAAACTTTTAAATTCTGCAATAAAAAATTGAAAAATAAGAATACATAATAACAATGCAGCGATAGCAGAAGGAAGGCGCAGTGCAAATTCATTAATTCCCAATAACCTGAATGAAATTGCTTGTGTTGCCACCAGGAATGAAGGCTTGGTATTCCAAAGGTCAGTTTCGCCTTCATAGGTTGTAATAAGAGGATTGTGATGTTCAAGCATTTCAATGGCATTGATTGACTGCCTGCTCTCATCCCAACAAGCAATAGGACTTGTACCTAAATGATAAAACAAAGCAAATGTGGCTATCAGTATTATGGATAGATTGGCGAGAATGTTTGTGGGTGAGAAACGCATGAATAGTAACAGCAATATTAAGCAGTTTTATGTGTATATAAACAAACAAGGATTTATTCATCAATCCTTAAAAAATATACCTTTGCGAACCTTAAAAAGAATACTTGTATGTCAGATTATAAATTACAGCAGGACGCTCTGAGTTATCATGCCGATGGACGTCCGGGGAAAATAGAAGTTATTCCAACAAAACCAACAGCAACCAAACGTGATTTAAGTTTGGCATATTCACCGGGAGTTGCCGAACCTTGTCTCAAAATTGCTGATAATGTTGAAGATGTATATAAATACACAGCCAAGGGAAACCTGGTGGCAGTTATATCCAATGGTACTGCCGTTCTTGGTCTTGGTAATATCGGACCTGAGGCTTCCAAGCCGGTGATGGAAGGGAAGGGATTGTTGTTTAAAATCTTTGCGGATATTGATGTTTTTGATATTGAATTAAATGCCAAAACCGTAGATGAGTTTGTTGCTTGTGTCAAAGCTATGGAACCCACATTCGGAGGCATCAATTTGGAGGATATAAAATCTCCTGAATGCTTTGAAATAGAGCGCAGACTTCGCCATGAGCTCAATATCCCTATTATGCATGACGACCAACACGGAACTGCTATTATATCAGGGGCAGGTCTCCTCAATGCACTTAAAATCGTAAATAAGGATATTGATAAAGTGAAAATGGTTGTTAACGGTGCCGGAGCTTCTGCTATTTCTTGCTCAAAACTTTTTATTTCTCTTGGAATAAAAAAGGAAAACCTTGTGATGCTTGACAGCAAAGGAGTTATAAGAAAGGATAGAACTGATTTAGATGAAAATAAAATTTTCTTTGCAACAGATAAAGATGTTCACCATTTAGAAGATGCACTTAAAGGAGCAGATGTATTTGTGGGTTTATCAAAAGGAAATATTCTCACGCCTGAAATGGTATTGAGCATGTCCAATGACCCAATTGTTTTTGCTTTGGCAAATCCCGATCCTGAGATAGAATATGAATTGGCAATTAAAACCCGTCCGGATATCGTGTTGGCTACAGGCAGAAGCGATTACCCAAATCAGGTTAATAATGTACTTGGATTTCCGTTTATTTTCAGAGGTGCACTTGATGTTAGGGCAACATCTATCAATGAAGAGATGAAATTGGCTGCGGTTAGAGCATTGGCAGATTTAGCATTAGAACCGGTACCCGAATCAGTGAGCATTGCCTATAAACAATCAAATTTGTCTTTTGGTAGAAATTATATTATCCCCAAACCTCTTGACCCACGCCTGATTGAGGTTGTTGCACCGGCTGTGGCTCAAGCAGCCATGGATAGCGGTGTTGCTAATCAACCCATCCATGATATGCAAAAATATAAGCAGCAACTCAGGGATAGACTAGGGTTGGATAATAAATTTATCAGAAGGGTCAATTCTATTGCTCGTAAAGCACCCAAAACCGTTGTGTTTGTTGAAGCGGATAATTTAAAAATACTGAAAGCAGCTCAAATCAGTATGGAAGAAGGTATTGCAAAACCTATTTTGTTGGGTGATAAGAATAAAATTAATCGCTTGATAGCTGATTACAAACTTGAATTACAAGGTGCTTCCATCATTGACCCCTGGGAAGAAGATGCAAAAAGAGAAGCATTTGGAAACCAATTGTATGCAAGCCGCCAACGTAAAGGAATGACACTTCAGGAAGCTAAAAAAGCGATGAAAGACCGCAATTACTACGGAATGATGATGTTGGAGAATGGAGAAGCAGATGCTTTGATCTCAGGATTGACAAAGAATTATTCTAACACAATACGACCTGCTCTTCAAGTAATTGGGAAAGAAGAAGGATATTCTCAAGTATCGGGAATGTATATTATGATGACCAAAAAAGGTCCTTATTTCTTTGCTGACACTACTGTAAATATCAACCCCAATTGGGAACAATTAGTGGAAATCACAAGACAAGTTCACAAGAAAGTTCAAAACTTTGGCGTTGAACCCCGAATAGCAATGTTGTCCTATTCAAACTTTGGTTCTTCCAAAGGAGAAATACCTGATAAAATGCAAAAAGCTGTAGCATATTTACACAAGAATCATCCTGAAATCGTGGTTGATGGTGAAATGCAAGCAAATTTTGCTCTCAATAAGGAACTCCTTTCAGAGAACTTCCCATTCAGCAATTTGGTTAATAGTGATATTAATACTTTTATTTTCCCCGAACTTGCTTCAGGAAATATAGCCTACAATTTTGCAAAGAGTTTTGGTAAAACAGAAACTATGGGGCCGATTTTGATGGGTTTAAAACGTTCAGTTCATATTTTGCAACTTGCAAGTACTGTAAGAGAAATTGTAAATATGGTTGCAGTTGCTGTGATTGACGCTCAAGCTAAAGACGGGAATTAATTGCTAAAGGCACAATAAAATCTAATTAGGCAGCGTAATTTGCTTTGCCGTTATTTTTTAACCAAGTCTTCCAACTTGTCAGCAATTTTTCTGTCATTGCTCAGGCGAGGAAGTTTGTTTTGACCTCCCAACTTACCTTCTTGTTTCATGTATTGTACAAAAGCATTCGGCTGCATACTGCGAATTTGCAGAGTCCTGAGAATATTGCCCTCTAACAAATCCTTGTAATAAACATTCTTCTGCTGCAAATGACGGTCAATGCTTTGTGCAAAGTTTTCCAAATTATCCGGCTCTTGTTCAAATTCAATAAACCATTCGTGATAAGGCAAGCCGGAAACCGGATTTACCTGAGGTGCAACGGTAAATTCACTAATTCTGCATGGGTATTCCTCTATTGCATTTTTGAGAGCAGCTTCAACTTCTTCCCCAATCACATGTTCTCCAAAAGCAGAAATAAAATGTTTAATCCTTCCGGTAACCACAATGCGATGGGGATATTTGCTCACAAATTTCACCGTATCACCAATGGAATATCCCCATAACCCAGCGTTGGAGTTAATGATGAGTGCATAGTTTTTATTTAATTCAACTTCATTTATGGATAGTCTTGGAGGGTTTTCATCAAAATAATTTTCTGTAGGTATGAATTCATAAAAAATGCCGTGATTCAAGACCATCAATAACCCTTCCCCTGGTGCTCCGTCCTGATAGGCGATAAAACCTTCGGATGCAGGGTAAGTCTCAATGCTATCAACCTTTTTCCCTATGCTATTCTCAATTTTGGTTCTATAGGGTTCATAGTTTACTCCTCCGTATATGAAGAGATTAAAATCGGGAAAGATTTCTTTGATGTTATTTTTACCTGAAATCTCAATCAGTTTTTCAAAATACATCTGTACCCATGGCGGAATTCCGCTTATCAGTGTCATTCGCTCCTTAATGGTTTCGTGCGCTATTTGAGTGACTTTTTCTTCCCAATCTTCAATACAATTTACATCCCAAGAAGGCATTCTGTTTTTCAAAAGATAATTTGGAACATGATGTGCCACAATCCCTGAAAGTCTTCCTGTGTTAATACCGGATTTTTGTGTCAACACGGGACTGCCCTGCAGAAAAATCATTTTACCATCCACAAAACCTGTATTTCCTGTTCGTGCAATATAGGATAGAATGGCATTGCGTGCAGAATCAATATGGTTGGAAATAGAGTCTTTTGTGATAGGGATATATTTAGCCCCTGATGTTGTACCGGAGGTTTTTGCAAAATAAATGGGTTTGCCTTTCCATAATATATCCGGCTTGCCGGCCACAACCTCATCTATCCATGGTTTTAATGATTCATAATCTCGAATGGGGATGGCCTTTTTGAAATCCTCATAAGTGTTGATGTTGTCTGCATTGTGGTCTCTCCCGAATTTTGTCTGCCTTAAACCTTTTATTAGTTTTTGAAAAACAATTTCTTGCGTTCTTTCAGGGTTATTACTCCATTTTTTGATACCTTTAACTATGATTTTTGCAAACGGTTTTGAAAGAATCTTCTTTATAGACATGCGCCTCTGTTGTTGCGTGTTGGCAAATGTAGGTGATTTTTATTTTAAATCCCCATGCAATCAATTATCCGCTATCAACAGATGTAATACCCTGTCTGTTTTTTGCTCAAGTAAAATCTTAGAACCGGAGGTAATATCAGAAGGGATTTCTTTGCCAACATGGTTGTAGATGCTGACAAGTCTTAGGTTATTTGTTTGTTTGGTTTCAAAACTATGAGTTAAATCTTTTCCAATATTGGAGAGTTTTCTTTCATTAAAATCCACAACCATTTTGAAACTGATAGCTGAGTTTTGCATCACATTCACCCGAACTTTATGGGTGGCGAGAATTCTGAATATTTCCTGTAAGTTATTTTCTGCAACAAATGAAAAATCGCGGGTCTTAAGGGTTATCAAGGTCTGGTTCTCTTTGAAAATAAAGCAGATCTTATCGGTATTAAACTCATTACCTTCTTTCACTACAGTGCCTGATTCGCTTGGATTTAGGAAAGATTTGACATGCAAAGGAATCCCTTTGCTTTTGAGCGGTTGAATGGTTTTTGGGTGAATTACGCTCGCACCGTAATATGCAAGCTCAATTGCTTGGTCAAAACTTAAAGAGTCAATCTTTTCAGCATTTGCAAACTTCTTAGGGTCTGCATTCATCACACCGGCAACATCTTTCCATATAGTAACAGATTCGGCATTTAAACACCATGCAAAAATGGCTGCACTATAGTCAGAACCTTCTCTGCCAAGAGTTGTAGTTGCGTTGTTTCTGTCTTTGCCTATGAATCCTTGTGTGATAACCATACTCTTTTCGGCAAACGGCTTGAGTTTGGTTGAAATAATATGTTCTGTTTCAGACCAATTTACACTTGCTTCACGGAAATTACTGTTTGTAAAAATAAAATTACGGGCATCCACCCACTTGTTTTTGATACCCTGAGAAAGCAGGTAGGTGCTGATAATCTTAGTTGAAATCAATTCCCCAAAGCTCACAATCTGATCGTAAACAAAATCATAATCGTCCTTGACTTCCTTTTCTGTCAAGCATTCCAGCTCTAAACAGAGGTTTTCAATATCGTTAAAAATAGGATGGTTGGGGTCAGAAAAAAGCTCGTTGCAAATATTGAAATGAAATGAAGAAAATTCATTCATTTTAGATACTAAATCCGCTTTATTATTGATGAAAGAATCGGTAACGGTTTCCAATAAATTGGTTGTTTTAGCCATTGCGGAAATCACAACCAAAACCTTGTCAGAAGCATAAGAATTGAGAATCTTAGCCACATTTCTGATGGATTCGGCATCTTTGACGGAAGCCCCTCCGAATTTGAATATTTTCATCTGCCTTTGTTCCAAATACTATTATTATTTTTGAGCCGCAAAAATAAACAGATTCAGATGAAAAACTCAGTTATCACCTTAGGACAATTTATAATTGACAGACAAGAAGAGATTCATGATGCCAAAGGCGCATTTTCTGATATTTTCAGGGCAATCGGTTTGGCTGCCAAAATTGTAAATCGCGATGTCCGAAAAGCAGGATTGGTTGATATACTTGGAGAACACGGCTCTACGAATGTTCAAGGAGAGGATGTGAAAAAATTGGATGTGATTGCCAATACTATTTTCAAAAATCATATTGAACAAACAGGAGAAGTTTGTGCCGTTATTTCCGAAGAAGAAGATGATGTGTATTGGTGCAAAGATTCGCACGAAGCAAAGTATATTCTTTGCATGGACCCCTTGGATGGTTCATCAAATATTGATGTGAACGCTTCAATAGGTACTATATTTTCACTCTATAAAAGAAGAGATATGAACCGCGATTGTTCGTTGGATGATATACTCAGACCGGGGAAGGAAATTGTTGCTGCCGGATATGTGATATACGGCTCAAGCACAATGCTGGTTTATTCTTCCGGAAATGGGGTCAATGGCTTTACTTTAGATGATTCTATTCACGAATTCTGCTTATCACACCCCAATATCAAAATTCCTGAAACAAGGAAAATATTCTCTGTTAATGAAGGAAACCTCCACGATTTTGACCAAAAAATTCAGGACTATATACACAAATGCAAACAGCACAAACTCAGTGCAAGATATATAGGTTCTTTGATAGCGGATTTTCACCGCAATCTGCTCAAAGGCGGTATCTATATGTACCCCGCAACCGAAAAAGCTCCAAATGGCAAATTACGCTTACTTTATGAATGTATTCCAATGGCTTTTTTGATAGAAAATGCAGGAGGAAAAGCTACGGACGGGAAACAAAGAATCTTGGATATTCAACCTGAAAAACTACATCAAAGAACACCTCTTTTTGTTGGTTCATCAAAGATGGTGGATGAGATTGGTTATTGAATTTATTAGGCCTGAATCGAATTGCAAAATATAAAATGGTTTGATTCTGCTGAAAAGATAATAACATGAAGTTAAGCAGGGAATGTGAGTTATAAGTCTATTTCTTTATTATAATCCGGTACTGGTTCATTGGCAAGAAAGAGTTGAAGTTCTTTTTTATTGTTAAAACCACTTATTTTTTGCTTGTAATCGGAAGATATATGGATGTTTTCAATTTCTAATTTTCTGTTTTTGCTTATAATCAAATACTCTTCTTCTTTGTCAATTCCAAGAAACCTGCGATTAGAAAGGTTGGCTGCAATTCCGGTAGTAGAACTGCCTGTGAATGGGTCTAAAATCCAAGCATTTGGTTTTGTTGAAGCTAATATTAATCTGGTTAAAACAGAAAGTGGTTTTTGCGTAGGATGTTTTCCGCAGGATTTTTCCCAAGCGGTAATAGCCTGCAATTTCCAAACATCTTTCATTTGTTTGTTTCCATTAAGTTGTTTCATTAGTTCATAATTGTAATAATGAGGTATTTTTTCATTTTTTCTTGCCCATATAATTTGTTCGGTTGAGTAAGTGAAATAGCGACAAGAAAAATTGGGCGGTGGATTGGTTTTCTCCCATGTAATAATATTGAGAATTTTAAAGCCTAATTCTGTTAGAGTTTGCCCAACAGAAAAAATATTGTGCATTGTACCGCTAATCCAGATTGTTGCATCCTCTTTCATTTTATCTCTAATCAATGAGAGCCATTGGCGATTGAAATTATTAATGAATTCAAATCCTTGTGATTTATCCCATTTTCCTTTGTTTACACTCACGATTTTTCCGCTTTGGATAGACAGACCATTATTCGATAAAAAATAAGGAGGATCAGCAAAAACCATATCAAATTTATGCTCAAATTGAGGCAAAAGATTCATGGTATCTCCATGCAGAAGATAAAAGTTACTCTACATATTCATCAATTTCAGTAGTTATATAATCGTCACTATCTAAAACGATTTCTTCATTACGATACAATCTTCTTACCTTTAAGACAGCTTCATTTGCATTTTCTGCTTCAATTTCTACAATTCTTGATAGAAACTCTTGAATCTCAATTTTAAATGTTTCCATAATTCACTTTTTTATATTTACCCCGTCCAACAAATTCAATTATACCTTTATCTCGTAAAATTTGTAATTGTTGTCGTATTTTGTCTTTAATGAAATTGTTGTGTGGGTATTTCAATTTTAATTTATCTTCAAACTTGTAAACTTCATCAAGCGTAAATTTATCCTTCTTTATTAAATCCACGCAATTCATGATGTCTAATATCCAGCCTCTTGCTTCATTGTTTCTTGTTCTTAAAAATAAGGTTTTATTAAATTTCTCTTTAACAATCTCTTAGTTAATTGCTTGAGCATTTTTAACTAAATATACTTTCCCTGAATCTGATATATTGGAAATATCAATGTTGCATCCTACCCAGCCAGCTCTTCTAGCTGATTCAGATAGAGGGTGGCGTTTGATTATAATCTCTGCTGTGAAAAACTGTTTTGGTATGATTAAAAAATTATTAACCGTCCATTGTTTTGTATAAGTAAGGAAGAAGAAATTTGGATTGTTATCCGAATTAATCCTTTCTATCATAGTTGCGTATGCACCATCTGTGATAGTATTTGATAGCTTACCACTTTTGCTTTTTAACTCAAACTCTTCGGAACATCTCTTACAATAAAAATCTGCAACAGGACGATTATTTTCAAATTCATTTAAAGGCATCTCTCCACAACTTGGGCAATAAGAATTATTCAAAACCCAATTCTCTGTTAGAAGTCTAACAATCTGAGAATTGCTTTTGTACCCATGTACCAAATTTGTATCAAACTTTAAATCCATCTTAACAATAATTGTAACTAAATACTCTTTACAAAAACAAAGGTTTAGCTGCTCTATTTGTTTGCATAAAAAAGTAATTCGGTAAACCGTTTCAAATGTATAATTTTAATCTGCTAAAATCTTTGTTCAGCGCTTAATTTTGATCCATCTATTGTTTTGCTTTTACAAAAATCCTCACAAACAAAAATGTGGTAGATTGATTTTTGGATATATTTTTGCAATCGAATGAATATGCGCCTTTTACTGTTAGCTTCTTTTATTTTTCTGAACTTTGGATTTTCTCCTCGACAGTCAGGCGATGAATTTGTTGAAGTTGGCAGAGTCAGTGTAAACAACCTTGAACATTTTACCTGCGACAACATGGGGAATATTTATACTGTTGGCTCTAATGGCGACATAATTAAGTTTGACAAAGACGGAAAACAAGTTGCAGTTGCCAATCATAAATCACTTGGAAATGTTCATTCTATTGATGCATCTAACCCTTTTGAGATTTATGTTTTTTACAAAGACCAGAACAAGGTTTTATATTTTGACAATCAACTTAACACATTGGGTGTGAGTAATCTTGAAGATGGTGGATTTGTATTGCTGAGCGCTTGCGCCCGCAGCTTTGACAGCAAAATTTGGGCTTTTGATTTGAGCGACTTAAAGTTGAAAAAAATTAAAAGAGATATGACAGTAGAGTTGAGCAGTGGTAATGTACGCGAATACTCTTCCGGTCAAAATTTTGCTCCTTTTTATATTGCTGATGTAAACAAATCAGTATATCTGTTTGACAGTACCTCCGGCTTGTTTGAGTTTGATAATTTCGGTAATTATAAAAGAAATATCACATTGACCGATGCAAAGCAGTTTTTTGTAATGTCAGGAAATTTGTTTTTTCTCAAAAACAATGCTGTATATCAATTGGATAATGAGTTTTTAAGAGAAAAGATGATTCTTGTAAAAGATGGCCCGGTCTCTATTTCAGCATTTTCGATTTCGCCTGACAGGTTGGTGCTTCAAAGCGGAAATGAACTAATTTTGTACGCCCAAAAATAATATAAAACAAATAATGCTGGAGAAGTTAGAGGCGATAGAAGCACGCTTTAAAGACCTTGAGATTTTATTGTCAAGCCCTGAAGTGATTGCAGACATGAAGAAGTTTACACAGCTCAACAAGGAATACAGTGATTTACGTGAGATAGTGGAACTTATAAAGCAATATAAAACCTATTACAACAATCGTGAACAGGCCAAAGAGATACTCAAAAATGAGAAAGACAATGATTTGAAAGAATTGGCGAAGGAAGAATTGGATGAAGCGGAGTTGAAATTACCTGAGTTGGAAGAGTCATTGCGAATTATGATGTTGCCGAAAGACCCTCAGGATGAACGCAATGCCATAGTGGAGATTAGGGCAGGAACCGGAGGAGATGAGGCAGCGATTTTTGCAGGAGAACTTGGCAGGATGTATATTCGATATTGTGAAGGCAAGGGATGGAAGACAGAGGTTTTGGAAACCAACGAAAGTGAAGCCGGAGGATACAGCAAATTTGTGTTATCTGTGAGCGGCAAAGATGTATATGGAACTTTAAAATTTGAGTCGGGTGTGCATAGGGTTCAGAGAGTTCCGGTAACAGAATCTCAGGGGAGGGTACATACTTCGGCTGTTTCTGTAGCGGTGTTGCCCGAAGCAGATGAAGTTGAGATTGAAATCAAAGATTCTGATTTGAAATTTGAAACAGCACGAAGCGGAGGTGCGGGAGGACAAAATGTAAACAAGGTGGAAACCAAAGTTCATTTGACACATATCCCCACCGGAATTGTGATTACCTGTCAGGTGGAACGGACTCAGTTGGGAAACAAAATGTTGGCAATGAAAATGTTACGTGCAAAACTGTATGAGGATGCCGTTAGGAAGCAAGAAGATGCAATTGCAGCCAAAAGAAAAACGATGGTTTCCACCGGTGACAGAAGCGCTAAAATCAGAACCTATAATTTTCCGCAAAGCAGAGTAACCGATCATCGTATAGGATTGACTTTGTATAATCTCCCTGACGTAATGAACGGAGAGATTGAAGAAATTATCAATAAACTTCAACTTGCCGAGAATACAGAAAGAATGAAAAATCAAGAAGTGAATCACTAACTTCTTGTACTTAAATTACCCTTATTTATGAATCAGATTTGAGTGTGATGAGCGTGATTTCGGGGTCAATGCCCAATCTGCCGGGGTAACCGAGATATCCAAAACCGCGATTTACATAAAGATATTGAGCATCTTGTTTGTAAAGCCCTGCCCATTCGGGATACATGTATTTAATCGGACTCCATTTCAAACCATGAGTTTCTATCCCAAACTGAAATCCGTGAGTGTGTCCTGACAATGTAAGTTTTATGTTTTTGTGTTTTTCTAAAACCTGTGCTCTCCAATGGCTTGGGTCGTGCGAAAGCAGAATTTGGAAAGGAAGGTTGGCAGATTCGGATAATGCTTTGCTTAAATCTCCGTATTTGGGAAAATTTGGTTTTGCACTCCAATTCTCAACACCAACTATTTCAATGCTCTCGCCTCCTTTTTGCAACATAATACTTGTGTTATTCAGCATCTTCCAGCCCATTTCGGCTTGAGTCCGTTTAAGTTTCTCAAGATTTGCTGCTTTCTCTTCCGCAGAATTCCAATGGATATAATCACCATAGTCATGGTTTCCTAATATAGAAAAAATACCCATCGGAGCTGAAATACTTCCAAAAAGTGATTTCCAGCTATCCATCTCATCTGCTTTACTGTTAACAAGGTCTCCGGTAAAAAGGATGAGGTCTGCATTGAGTTCTTTTACCATTTGCACACCTCCTTCAACAGCGCTTCTGTTCCAAAAACTACCGGAATGAATGTCTGAAAGTTGCACAATTTTGATACCATCAAAAGACTTTGGCAGTTCCTTGAAAGTTAAATTTAGTTTCCTGATTCGATAATTGTGAGCACCTTTTACAATGCCGTAAGTAAGACCGACAAAAGGCAGTGAACCTAAACCGATTCCTGTAAGAGAGATAAATTTGCGTCTGCTGTGAAAAATATGTTCTGATTCTTTGTGAGCAAACAAACCTATTAGCCATTCGAAAAGTCTGTATATATCTTCAATCATCAGCGGAATGGCAATTACAAGTTTGGTAAAGATGAAAATAAAACCAAATGCTTGTACTACTCCAAACAATGGATTTCCTGTCTGTTCGATATGAAAAAAAGGCCGCAACATCACCATCACTACAAAAAATAAGCTCACAGCCCAATAAGAATAAAACAAAAGGTTGCGCGACCGGCTTGTCCAATCTCTTGAAATGGTTCTAAACCCTTGCCAAGCATATAAATCCAATAAGAAAATTACGACTCCCAGCAGACTGAAAAAAATGATAGAATTAAACTTTGACACAATACTCTGAAACATTTAATTCTTATTCAATTGCTGAAACTCCTTGTCATAGGCCATAATTGCCAGTTGAATTCTGCTTGTCAACCCTTCTTCTTGATTGATGACCTGCTGATAGCCTTCTTCGCCAAAGCACAATCGTGCAATGCTTGCTTTGATATATTTTCTGATTAAGTTTTCTCCCATCGGAGTGATTTTTAGATACTTATATTTAGGATTATTTTTAAGATATCGGATTATATTTTTTATTGTTGTGGGCTTTATTTTATAAGAGCGTGCAAATTGCAAAGCGGATTTATAATGGTTATTAACCGTATAAACTTCTTTTCTGAGATTATCCAAAATATAGACATCCAATATTCCTGAATTAAAAAGCCCCGGCAGATATATTTCAAATTTTTCGGATTCATTCAAGGTGTCTGTGAGCATAAAGTCCGGATTGATACCACCACCTGCTCTAAGAGGTCTTTTTAATCTTGTACTATAATATATTTTTTCAGTAGTATCGGCTTCAGTTTTCTCATTTCTGCGGTAAATTTCTTGTCGATATGCTTCCACATCTTTTGTATAGGGTTTCTGAATGCTCCTGCCGGATGGAGTGTAATATCTTGCTACTGTGAGCCTGAGAGATGAGCCATCGGGAAGGCGATAGGGCTCTTGTACAAGTCCTTTCCCGAATGTTCGTGTACCAATGATGAAAGCTCTGTCATTGTCTTGTAAGGCTCCTGTGAGAATTTCACTTGCAGAAGCAGTGCTGCGATTTGTGATAACCAATAATCTTCCTGTTTTAAACGAGCCGTTTCCATTGGCTTTATATACCTCTTTTTTTCGTTTGCGACCTTGGGTATAAGTAATCAACTCCCCTTTGTTTAAGAGTTCATTAGCAACTTTTATAGCTTCGCGCAACAAGCCACCACCATTATTGCGAAGGTCAATAACAAGATTTTTCATTCCTGCTTTTTTCAATGAATTTAGTGCGTAAATAAATTCTTGATAGGTAGTAGCACTAAATGATTTTATTTTAATAATGCCGGTATACTTATCTATCAGATAGAATGTTTCGATGCTTTTGAGTGAAACCGAACCACGTTTTATTGATGTTTCGATAATTCTTTTATTTCTTTTCCTGAAAATCTTTATTTTGACCTCGCTGCCCGGAGTTCCAGAAATTGATTCAATAATTTTGTTATTAGTTGCATTGATGCCTATAAGGGAATTTCCGTTTGCTTCAATGATTCTATCTCCTTCAGTTAATCCAACATTAAATGCCGGCCCGTTAACATACACTTTTGTCAATACAGCTGTGTCCTGAAAAATAATAAAGTCGACCCCGATTCCTTGGTAATTACCTTTGACTTTGCGCTCGGTATATTCAACTAAGGCGGCAGGTACAAAGGTAGTGTGAGGATCGAGTTGTGAAAGCATACCTTTAATAGCATCTTCTTCTAATTCCTCTGGATAGGGTTTGTCAACATAGTCTGTCTGCACTATGTCTAAAATTTGATAGAAACGACTCTTTATCGGTGGTTTGAGATTAAACCCGACTATAATTCCTGCTATGACTAACAAGGAATATATAGTCGGTTGGAGGTATGACTTTTTATTTGAAAAAAGAGCCACGATTGAGCAAGGTATTAGAACCTTTCAAATTTGCTGAAAAATATGTTTCCTTCGATTTCAGCGTTTTCATCACTATCGGAGCCGTGAATGGCATTTGCATCAATAGATTCAGCAAAGAGATTGCGAATAGTTCCCGGGGCAGCTTCTTTAGGATTTGTAGAACCTATCAATTTCCTGAAATCAGCCACTGCATTTTCTTTTTCAAGGATAGCTGCCACAATGCTGCCGGATGTCATAAATGCAACTAAATCGTTGAAAAATGGTCGCTCTTTGTGAATGGCATAAAACATTTCCGCTTGTTCTTTGCTCAGACGAGTGTATTTCATCGCTTTGATTCTAAATCCTGCTGAAATAATTTGGTCTAAAATTTTGCCTGTGTACCCTTTCGCAACAGCATCGGGTTTAATCATGGTGAATGTTTGGTTGGTTGTCATTTACTTTTTTAAATTTTTGCGACTGCGAAATTAGTGGGTTTAAAGCCCTAATACTAATTATATCTGAATATTATCGTTGTTTTTTTTATGGAATTGGATAAAGTTGGATGAATGAAAAAAGGCAATATTTAATTGAATTTAAAATAATAAAAAATCAGATTTGTAAATAAAATGGAATCATTATTTTGCTTTAGCTACATTTGCCAGAAATAAAATATCAATCATGAAAAAGAAATATTTAATGCTTGGAGTCTTTGGATTCCTCATTTGTTGGCAACAATCATTTGCTGACAGATGGTATGTAGATGCTAAAGCCTTGGGTACCTCTAATGGCAAAAGTTGGGGCAATGCATTTGTAGATTTCCAAACCGGACTTGATAGTGCGGTTAGTGGAGATACAATTTGGGTTGCATCAGGGACTTATACACCATCAAAACCCCCGATAGTGTCCGCAGATCCGAGAGATGTAACATTCTTGTTGAAAGATAAAGTACATATTTATGGGGGGTTCGCAGGAACTGAGACTGAACTATCCGACAGAAAAACTGACTCTACGAATCTGCATATCAAATATGAATCAATATTGTCAGGAGATATCGGTATTATTGGCGACCAAACAGATAACGTTTATCATGTCATTATCTCGAATGAGTTGTCTTTATTTACACTTGATGGATTTACTGTGCGAGATGGTTTCGCTTCTGACATGTCATCAATTAATATTGGAGGTAATGATATTTACAAGAATGCAGGTGCCGGTATTATTAATTTTGCAACACAAGGAGTCTATACAAATTTAGTAGTTAGAGATAATTTAGTTTACAGTACTGATGCGGAATTAGGCGGTGGTGCAGGAATGTATAACTGGGACATCAATACTCAAGGTGATTTGTCTGTTGAACATTCTGTATTTTATCTCAACACAGCAAAAAATTGTAATGGAGGAGCAATGTATAATTCAAACAGCAGTATTACCATTACAAATTCCTATTTTACAAAAAATTTAGCCCAGACTGATGATGAAGGTGGTGGAGCTATTGATAATAGATTGGGCAGTGATTGTGTTATTGAAAATGTAGTTTTTGATAGTAACGAAAGCACAAACTCAGGAGGCGGTATTTATAATGATGGTAGTAAGCCTGAGTTGACTGATGTTTTATTTATTAATAATAGAGCCTCAGGGAGTTGTGGAGGTGGAATGGATACAGATGGTGGCAGCGATGCAAAGCTGAATAATGTTACTTTTAGAAATAACTATGCAGAGGAAGATGGAGGCGGTCTGTATGGTTGGAAAAGTAGCCCAACGCTCAATGGAGTTTATTTTTATAACAATACTGCAAATGGCAACGGAGGTGGTATGTACTATTACAATACCTGCAAACCGGTGATTACTAATGCAATATTTATGTATAATACATCTAGTAAATATTTTGGTGGTTTTGGACTAGAAAGAGAGTCGGAAGCAATACTTACAAATGTTTTGATTGCTCGCAATTATGCAAATACAGAAGGTGGAGGAATTGGTGCTTTGGGTTCAAATACTGCTCTGATACTTACCAATGTTACAATTGCCAATAACATTACAGGAAATGGAGTTGGTGGAGGAGGTTATGACCAAGGTACTTCAACCAAAATAAGAAATACAATTATTGCCGGTAATTACCCCGATGAGGTGAACGTTACTTTTCCGCTCATTACTAACACCAGAAGGTCGATTGTGGGTGATACGTATTTAGAAGACGGAAGTGTTAATCCCGCAGGAGTCACAGTAGCATCTACTGCATATTTTGAAGATACGCTCAATAATGATTTTAGAATGGCATTTGGTAGTGTTGCGCTTGATTTGGGAGATAGTAGTTTTTATTCACCTTCCGCAACTCCTAATCTTTCCACGATTAAGACAGATTTAAACGGACTCGATAGAATTTTGGGTAACAATATTGATATTGGGACCTATGAACGTTGTCCTCAGATCCTAACCCCTTCAGGAACTATTGCGGTTAGCCCGGGTACTCTTGTGCTTAGCGGTACTACAATTAACTTTACATTAACTCCAAAGAATACTGGTTCCAGCCCATCCTTTCAATGGTATAAAAACAGTTCCCCGATTGTTGGACAGAGTGGGTTAACCTATTCAGGTAAAGCAGGGGTTGACTTTAATGATAATGACACAATCTGGGTGTTAATTTCAACGCATGAAGCATGTATCAGCCCAATTGATACAACAAGTTCAAAGGTCATAGTTAAAATTTGCCCTCAAGCTTTAGCCCCTTCAGTTAGTATTAACCTAAATACTGCTAATCTTGTTCCTAACGGAACTGCAGTTAAGTTTTCACTGAATATGACAAATGTTGGTGTGAGTCCTGTAATTGAGTGGTATAAAAATGGCAAAAAGATACCTTTTGCTAATGGGATCTCCTATTCGGCAACTGCTGGTACCAATTTTAATAATACAGATACTTTTAGTGTTAAAGTACTTGTTTCAGAACCTTGTGCAATGCCAAGCACAATTTTTTCAAACGATGTTGTAATGTATATATGTGCAAATACAGTCACACCAACGGTAACTTTGTCATCCAATAAAGGCAACTTGATACCCAATAATACTTCAGTTACTTTTACTATTACTCCCGTTGATGCGGGATTGAACCCACTTATTGAATGGTATAAAAACGGCAATCTGATTGTTGGAGAAGATAGTACTCATTATTCAGCAGTTTCAGGTACTAATTTTAATAATCTTGATACAATTTGGGCAAAAGTAACATCGCTTGATCCTTGCGCCTTACCTAACAACGCATCCAGCAATAAATTGGTAATGAATATTTGTGCTAATACTTCGACTCCTGTTGTCACAATTACTTCTGATAAAGGGATTTTAGTTGCTCCGGGAGTAGCTGTTACATTTAGTGCTGTAGCTACCAATGCAGGGATTAATCCGGATTTCGAATGGTATAAAAATGGAACTCTCATCACCTTTGCATCAGGTGCTTTCTACACTGCAACATCCGGTGTTGATTTTAATGATGGAGATACAATCCAAGCAAAAGTTGTATCACACGACCCATGTGCAGTACCAGAATTCGGATTTAGCAATGAGATTGTTATGAATATTTGTTCTAACGTTTTGCAGCCATTAGTATCAATGAGTGTATCACCTCAAACACTTGTGCCGGTAGGTGCAAGTGTTACTTTCAGCCTTACTATTTCAGATGCAGGTGCAAATCCTGAAATAGAATGGTATAAAAATAATAACAGAATTAATAGCCAGAATGGAAATTTAACCTTTGTGGCTGTAGCAGGTTCTGATTTTAACGAAGGTGATTCGATTTGGGCAAAGGTTATCTCAAAAGACCCTTGTGCTTTCCCAAATCATTCATCATCGAATAAAATTGTTATTGAATTTTGTGCGCAAACCACGATGCCTACCGCTACTTTGAGTAAGGATATTGAAGGAGGCGTTTTTGCAGGTACTAATATTGCTTTTGTTTTGACTGTAGCAGATGCAGGTGCTACACCCACAATTGAATGGTATAAAAACAGCATGCTTGTACCCTCTGCAACAGGACTGTCTTATACTGCAAAAGCTGGTACCGACTTTGATAATGGAGATACAATTTGGGCAAAAGCAATTGCAAGCGACCCTTGCGCTGTTCCAGATAATGTAAATTCTAATAAGTTTGTTATGAGAGTATTCGGACTCGGAGTCAACAATATCTTTTCTAATTTTGATTTGAAAATGGCTCCTAATCCAAATAACGGGAATTTTGTGCTGACTGCAAACTTTGTTGATGGAGCTCAATATCAAATCAATGTTCTCGATGTGGTCGGTAGAAAAGTTTATTCAGAAGATTTCAAAGCAAATGCAACTAACAAAGAAATCAATCTATCACACACCCTAACTCCGGGAGTATATTTGCTAACCATTTATAATAATCAACAAGGCAGCAAAACAATTCGTTTTGTAATAGAATAAAATCTTATTTTTCTTTTCATATAAAAGGCGATTGTATTACAGTCGCCTTTTTTGTTTAGCCTTAAAATATCTTGTCTTAAAAATCTTGAAAGTTCTATTCCCTGAAGCCGAGTATAAATTCCTCGATTTTCATCCTTCTTTTCCCTTCTTGTTGAATATCTTTAACACAAATATTTGTATCAAGGCATCCAATATATAGCTGTCCTTTTTCAATTTTCCATTCTCCTGTATTTAACTTTGGTATTATTGAAGTTTCAGGGATTTGTATTTCAAAAATCTTAAAGAGTTTTTCGTTGTGCATTGTCCTGGCAACAGGGTAAGGTGAAAGTCCACGTACGAAATTTCTGATTGCAGAGGCCGGTTTGTTCCAATCTATCATACAATCTTGAGGGAAAATTTTGGGAGCCGGTTTGAGGTTTTCGGAATGTTGTACTGTGGTTACAATCTTGCCGCTACGGAGCAAGTTTAGTGTTTTAATAACCAAATCCGCTCCTTCAACCATCAGCTTGTCATGCAAGGTTCCCGCAGTGTCTTCAGGAGAAATGCTGACTTTGGATTGCAAGATAATTTTGCCGGTATCTATTTCTTTTTCTATAAAGAAAGTTGTAACACCGCTTTCTTTTTCACCATTGATAATCGCGTGATTAATGGGAGCGGCTCCCCGATATTGAGGCAGAAGAGAAGCATGTAAGTTAAAAGTGCCGTATTTTGGAAATGACCACACAGATTCGGGCAGCATACGAAAGGCTATAACTACCTGTACATCGGGTTTTAGTCTTTCCAAGTCTTTAATAAAATCGGAGGATTTGAGGTTTGTGGGTTGTAAAACCTCTATGCCGAGATTTTTTGCTGCTGTTTTTAATGCAGATTCGTGCATTTTTAGTCCTCTCCCCGAAGGTTTGTCGGGAGCAGTAACTGCTCCAACTATAGTGAAGCCAGATTCGTGAATTTTTTGAAATGAGTAGGCAGCGAACTCAGGTGTGCCATAAAAGACTATGCGTAAAGAGGAATTCATTCTGTTTTAAACAACTTTATGGCTGCAAATTTCATCTAAAATGAGTTAAACATTCCTTAAATCACTTATTTTTGTTCTTTCATGCAGAATGCAGTGCGTATATTAACCTTTGTTTTAGTTCTGCTCTTCGGATTTAAACCTTATGTTGCTAAGGCTCAAGCAGGTTTTATTAAAAATGAAGGACAATGGGAAGGTGATTTTGAGATGAAGGCAGCTATTAAAGGCGGTTATCTTTTTCTTGAAAAGAACGGTATAACCTGGATTTTGTATAATTCTGATTCCTTACACAAGGTTCAACATGACCTGCACGAGAGAACGATATTACCTGTTCAGGTTATTAAATCAAAGTTTTTAAATGCAAATTCAAACCCCGTAATTGAACTTTCAGAGTCAAGCGAAGCCTATTTTAATTTTTATCTTGGCAATGACCCAAGCAAGTGGCGCACAGGGTTGCATGCATACAAGCAAGTCCTTTACAAAGATATATATCCCAATATTGACCTTCAAATTCTGCATAATGATTTAGGAATTAAATATAATTTCATAGTGAAATCAGGTGGAAACCCCGAATTGATACAAATTCAGTATGAAGGAGCAGACAAACTCCAATTGAGCAAAGACGGTTTTGAAATCAAGACGAGCTTGGGAACCATGAAAGAGTTTCCGCCCTATGTTTATCAAGAAATCAATGGAGAAAAAGTTAGCATCCCCGCTGAATTTAATCTTGAAGGGAATATATTAGGATTCAAGTTAGGTAAGAAAATCAATCGCAGACATAGTTTGATAATTGATCCTATTCTTGTGTTTTCGACCTATTCCGGTTCAGATGCAGATAATTTTGGTTTTACTGCAACCTATGACCTTTCGGGTAATGGTTATGCCGGTGGTACTGTCTATAGTTTTAACTTTACAAATGACAAAGGTTTCCCGGTCAGTGCAGGGGCTTATCAGTTAGTATATAACGGAGGGGTGGATGAACACCCCGGAGGAAATGGCAGTTTTGCTTATCCTGCAAGAGATTGTGGTATTCATAAATATTCAAAGGACGGGACTCAACTTTTGTTTGGAACTTTCTTGGGAGGAATGAATAATGAACAGCCGCATAGCATGATTGTGAATAGCAAAAATCAGTTGATAGTGTTGGGTTCAACACGCTCTGTTGACTTTCCTATGACACAAAAACATTTGACCTATGACCCGTCTGTGAATGGTTATACTACTTACAATATTTTTCTAGCGATTTTTAATTCAAACGGTACTGCTTTGATTTCTTCTGCTTTGATTGGAGGAACAGGAGATGACGGTATTAACGGTGATTTAACCCAAAATTCTATACGAGATTTACCCTTACTTGCAAATTATGCAGATGATTTCAGAGGGGAGGTTATAGTGGATGAAAGTGACAATGTTTATGTTGCATCTTCTACAAGTTCTATTGATTTTCCTTTAGCAAACGCATTTATATCATCTTTTTATAATCCTCAAAGCGGTGTTACATTCAAACTGAATTCCACGCTTTCAACTTTAATTTGGAGCAGCTATGTGGGAACGGGCAGGTTAGGACAGTTCAACAATTTTGATGCAGCTTTTGGGATTGCCTTAGGTACGGATAATGATGTTTATATTACAGGGGGGACGAATAATGGAGTTTTTTTGAAAGATCTTGGAGGATTTCGCAGTTCTATGCCGAATGATAAACCTGACGGCTATATTATTCGTGTCAATCGAGAGACCGGAGTCCTGTTAGCCGGAACACTTGTAGGAACGGATGATTATGATCAAAGCTATATGATTAAAACCGATAAAGAGGGTTATCCTTATGTTTTTGGTCAGACAACCGGTGCTTTCCCTGTTACCGGGGACGTTTTTAAGAATGATGGTGCAAGTCAGTTTGTTGCAAAGTTTGAAAAAGATCTGAAGAGTGTGATTTTTTCTACAACTATTGGTTCCGGAAGGAATAACAGAGATATATCGCCCACTGCATTTCTGATTGATGACTGTGGAAAAATCTATGTTTCGGGATGGGGCGGAAAAGTTAATTCTCTTTATGGTTTTGGAACCGGAAATACGAGTCTTATGCCTGTGAGCAAAGATGCTTTTCAGAAAGAAACGGATGGATCTGATTTTTGGTTGGCAGTTTTCTCTATGGATATGAAAGAGTTGATTTATGGTACCTATATCGGAGGTAAGTCAACGCCATTTGTTTCAGCTTATGAACATGTGGATGGAGGTACAAGCCGTTTTGATGCAAGAGGTGTAATCTATCATTCTGTGTGTGCCGGATGTGGAGGAAATAGTTTGTTCCCAACTACTCCGGGTGCTTTCAGCGAAGTCAACAAAAGTTCAAATTGTAATAATGCGCTGTTTAAGTTTGATATGGATGCTCGTAATAAAAAGCCTGTGGTTAGGGATACTTTCTTTACTGTTATGGTAGCGCAAACACTGAACTTTTCTTATTTTGGGATTGACCCGGACAAAGAAGATGTTTTAAAACTCAGTTTTGAGTCTGATTATATTAATGGCAATGCACCTTTTCCTCATATTTCAGTGTCAAGCCAACCTCATGCCGATACCGTATGGGCTGATTTTACTTGGAAACCAGATTGCGCTCATCTTACAGGTGACACCATTTACATTAAAGTAAAAATCATTGATGGTGGTTGCCCGCATAGTGACTCCGCATTTGCAACAATTAAAATATTAGTAACCATGCCGCCATTAGCACCCGGACCGGAGGTGCTTTGTTTGGATTTTTTATTAAAAAATGAAACCAAAATTGAGTGGCAAAGTTTTAATACCGGACCTTATTTCTCTAAAGCATACTTGATTTGTAAATACCCCGATGGAAGTTTGCATTTGGTACAAACCATCACTGACGGGAAAGGTGGATTTGTGACTGACAACGGAAGTATGGATTTACGCAATCAGAATTTCTGTTATTTTATTGTTACTGAAAATATTTGCGGAATGACTGATACACTTGATTTTATGGTTTGTTCCAAGGCGGAATTTGATTCACCCGTTGTGGGCAGTCAGCTTATTACAGTTACTGTTCCTAAAGAAAATAATAGTGTTCAGGTTGTTTGGTCTAAAAGTTCAGAAGATGATTTCAAGAGCTACAAGCTCTACAGAGGACACAATACACAGGGACAAATCTCCTGGAAAGAGATTACAGATATCACAGGAATTAATGATACAACCTACACTGACAAGAGTTTTGATATCAGTAATGAGTCTTACTGTTATTGTCTTCAGGTTGCAGACAAATGCGGACATATCAGCGATACTTCCAATATGGGATGTAATATTGTTTTAAAAGGAGTTTCTGAGAGATGGTATTTTGATTTGGATTGGAATCCCTATAGGAATTGGGCATCAGGAGTAGAAGAGTATGTTTTGAATCGAAGTGTTGATACCGGAATTCTCAGACCTATTGTAAGAGTAGTTCCTTCTGTGCTAAACTATCATGATGCTGACTTAGACTACTGGTGGGGAGGATATTATTACAGAGTTGATGCTTTCCAACATCAGGATACCAACGAAAGATTTAATGCCATCAGTTCCTCAAATACTATTTATTTGGTTCAACCCCCTCTCTTACACGTGCCTAATGCATTCAGCCCAAATAATGATGGGACTAATGAGGTGTGGGGCTTTGTACCCGTTTTTGTAAAAGAGTTTAACATTAAAGTGTTTAATCGCTGGGGTGAAAAAGTTTTTGAGACTGATAACAAGGCTTATCAATGGGATGGAAATTATCTTGGCCAAGAACCTTTTGATAATGTCTTTGTCTGGATTGCCACCTATACAGGCTGGGATAATAGCTACCATAAACAGAAAGGAACTGTTACTGTATTGAAATAGCACTCTTTATTACGGAAACTTGTCTGTGATTATCTCATATAAATATTAACTTGGATACTTTTTCCACGTAAATCAGATTGTCAAAAACCATACTTTCGCACAGAGTATTGTATGGAAAATCTGAATTTGATTTCAAAAAATGAGTTGCTGAATTTGACTTCTGTTAGAGCAGGAGAAACTAAACTGGGCGAATGTTTAGATACAGTTTCTAATCAAGTTTCAGTTGAGGAATATTTCTCAATGTCTCCCGCAAAATTTGTTCTATTAGGTGTTCCTGAGGATGTTGGTGTTAAAGCAAATTTTGGAAGAATAGGAACCTCAACCGCTTGGGACAATGCATTGAAAAATCTTGTCAATGTCCAGTCCAATCATTTTATACAAGGGAGAGAAGTTTTGGTTTTGGGAAGTCTTGACACTTCAAAACAAATGCAAAAAGCACAAATGCTTAATTCCAATAACCCTGAAGAACTCCATCAGCTCAGGTCTTTGGTGAGTGAAATAGATGAAATGCTGGTTCCTATTATACAAACCATTGTGTATAATGGCAAAATCCCTATTGTAATTGGTGGAGGTCACAACAATTCTTATTGTAATATCAAAGGAACTTCACTTGCTAAGAACGAAAGCATTAATGTTATAAATTTTGATGCTCATACTGATTTCAGAGCTTTGGAAGGACGACATTCGGGAAATGGGTTTTCTTATGCTTTTGAGGAAGGTTTCTTAGACAGATACTTTATTTTTGGTTTGCATGAAAACTATACATCTTCAGGAATATTGAACGCATTATCCACTCATAATAATAGGATAAAGTTTAATTCTTATGAACAGATAGCAGTTAGAAAAGAGAAAGACTTTGAAAACGAATTGATTATTGCTTCAGAGTTTATAAAGTCAAAGCCTTTTGGGATAGAATTAGATTTGGATTCACTTGCATTTGTTCCCAGCAGTGCTATGACAGCCAGCGGTTTTGATATAGAGCATATCAGAAGGTTTTTACATTTTTTTGCGAAAACCGGTAATAGTGCATATTTACATATTTGTGAGTCCGCTCCTTCGTTAGGGGATGACAAAAATCCGAATTTGGTAGGAAAACTAATCAGTTATTTGATTACTGATTTTGTTAAAGGAGCTTGAGAACTAATATTAATCAAAAAAATAGAGCAAAAAAAAAGCTGTCCTAAAGGGACAGCTTAGAAATATCTTTTGAACTTAATTAAGCCATTTCTTCGCGTTGCATTTGCTGACGATAGCGGGCTTTAATCAATTGCTTTCTTTTCTTAATTGAAGGTTTAATAAAAGCCTGTCTTTCTCTTAGTTCTTTTACTACACCTGTTCTTTCAAATTTCTTTTTGAATTTTTTTAAAGCTCTGTCTAATGACTCGTTTTCTTTGATGTTTACTATTAGCATTGGTCCACTTCCTTTTTTTGGGCTCGCAAATATAGTTTTATTTTTTATTTTGTCAAAAATTGATTTTGAAATAAATTTATTTAAGGATGGCCCTTGCTATCACAAGTTTTTGAATCTCAGAAGTACCTTCGCCTATGGTGCATAATTTAGAATCACGGTAGTATTTTTCTGCAGGGAAGTCTTTAGTATAACCATATCCGCCAAAAATCTGGATGCCTTCAGTAGCACATTTGACTGCTACTTCAGAAGCGTAGTATTTTGCAAAGGCAGATTCTTTGTTAACTGAAAGTCCGTTGTTTAATTTGAATGCAGCTTGTTGAGTTAATAATGTGGCTGCTTCAATTTGTGTTTTCATATCTGCCAATTTGAATGCGATAGCCTGAAACTCAGAAATAGGTTTTCCAAACTGTTGTCTTTCTTTAGAGTATTTAAGAGCTGCTTCATAAGCTCCAATGGCGATACCCAATGAAAGTGATGCAATTGAAATTCTACCTCCATCCAATATTTTCATCGCTTGAATAAAGCCTTCTCCTATATTGCCTAATACATTTTCTTGTGGTACTCTGCAATCTTCAAAAATCATCTCAGCGGTTTCGGAAGCTCTCATCCCGAGTTTATTTTCTTTTTTACCCGCTTTGAAACCCGGGGTTCCTCTTTCGACAACAAAGGCTGTAATCCCGTGCGCATCAAGCAATTCTCCTGTTCTGGCTAATACAACGGCAACATTTCCGGTCTTGCCGTGAGTAATCCAGTTTTTTGAGCCGTTGATTACCCATTCATTCCCTTCTTTTTTCGCAACACATTGCATTCTCATTGCATCAGAACCGGTATTGGCTTCTGTTAAACCCCATGCACCAATCCATTCCCCTGTTGCCAATTTGGGAAGCCATTTTGATTTTTGTTCTTCATTACCGAATTTTAAAATATGGCCGGTACAAAGTGAATTATGTGCTGCCATAGACAGACCAATTGAACCGCAAACCTTTGCAATCTCTATAATTGCATCCATGTATTCAAAATATCCCAGCCCTGAACCATTGTATTTCTCAGGTACCAATACTCCCATCAATCCATATTCTCCCATTTTGTGAAATAGCTCTGTTGGAAATATTTGTTCTTCATCCCATTTCATAAAGTCAGGACGGATGTGCTTTTCTGCGAGATCACGACAAGTTTGACGTATCATCTGTTGGCTTTCGGAGATTTCAAAATTCATATTTTATGTATTTTCTTGGAGGCGCGAATTTAGATTATTTTTATTTTAATTTCTTGTTCAAGATACACAAAGGCGAATTCGCTTTGCTTAATCAAATTGAAGGTATGGGCTGATTTTCTCTATAAAATCATCTTTAAGCACCTTTATTTTCTTCAAATCCTCTACAGAGTTATATTTTCCGTGGAGTGTACGATAGTTAATAATTAACGAAGCCTCTCTGCTTTGAATATAAGGATGTTTGACAAGGTCTTTCCACTCTGCTGAATTGATTGGAATACGATGAATTTTTGTTTCATCGATTGTAACCATTTTGTTATTGTTTATAACTAAAGAAGAGTCAATACCCCAAACTTCAAGCAATTGCCAAGGGGTGACGAATCCACCCAGCTTCTCTCTATAAGTGTAAATGCGCTTTCCCAAGGTTTTCCCGACTCCTTTCATAAGCATCAATTCTTCGGGTTCGGCAATGTTCAACTCTATGGTATAAGGTATTTCTTCATTACTGTTTTTGGCAATATCTTTTGATTCTATTATAACTTGTTGTGGTTTGTCAAAAGTCATGTATGGAGTCAAACGTTCCACCAATTCTTCGCTGATTCCATATAATTTGTTAAGGTCTTCAGGTCTTTTGAAAGGGTTTTTAGCTCGATATTTGATAAGACGGTCTGCAAGTTTAGGATAGAATCCAAGTTTGATAAGACTTTCTCTATCGACTTTGTTGGGGTTGAAATAAAAAGGGGTTTGAGTTTGCTTGGTTTTTGTTTCTGCTTTTTCTTTGTTCACAGCAATAAGTTCTTCCAAAGAATCGATTAATGATTGGTTGTTTTTTAATGGATTTTCTGCAACATTGGTATTGCGGTTAGTAAGGAATGTAAGGGTTGATAGCACTAAAATAAGAACAAGGAAAACCCATACCATTACCTTTTCATAATAATTAAAGGTGAAATATGCTTTCAGAATATATTTCCAGTTTTGTCTCATCAAGAGCGCAATTTATAGACCTTTCCCGGCAATGAAACTACTATTCCCTTAAACTCTAAATCCAGCAGTAGCATTGATAATTCGCTTAACCCCATTCCGGCTTCTGCAAACAAACTGTCAATATGCTTTTCTCCCGAGCGCATCAGATTGAATACTTTTTTCTCATTTTCGCTAAGATTTTGCTCCGTAATAGCCGGAATTTTCTTTGGATTTTGCGCTTGATTCCAACCTAAATATTCCACTAATTTTTCTGCATTTTCAATACCCATTGCTTTGTTAGTGCTGATGAGTCGGTTACAACCCAGTGAATGAGAATCGGTAATTCGTCCGGGTAATGCAAAAATTTCTCTGTCGTAGCCCCATGCGAGTTCTGCTGTAATCATAGAACCACCTCTGATTCCACTTTCGACAATAATCAATCCATCACACATTCCGGCTACAATTCGATTGCGTTTTGGAAAGTTTTCGGGATTGGGAGGCTCGTCAGATAAATGTTCTGTGATTAGCGCCCCGCCTTCATCCAGAATTTCTTTTGCCAAGTTGCGGTTGCGCGGTGGTGAAATGGTTCTTAATCCATGCCCAAAAACCGCTGCTGTGGGCAAATGATTGTTAAGTGCTTCTTTGTGCGCATAAGTGTCAATGCCAAAAGCTAATCCGCTCACTATCAAACAATTTGTTCCATTCAAAGCTTTGCCAAGCGAATAACAGAACTCTTTTCCATATTGAGTTGCGTTTCTTGTGCCCACCACCGCAAGCACTTTACTATTGTTTAAGTCAGTTTTGCCTTTTACAAATAAATATAAAGGTGAATCAGCACATTCTTTGAGCCTTTGAGGATATTCTTTATCAAAGTAAAAGTAGATGTTAATTCCTTTCGCTTCTGCAAATTCTATCTCTTGAACTATTTTGTCAAATTCTTTGAACCCAAGAACCGAATCAGCTGATTTTTCTCCAATATCCGGAATTTTGAGCAATGTGTTCTTTTTAGTCTTGAAAACAGCTTCCGCTGATCCACAATATGAAATTAAGCTCTTAGCAGATTTGTCACCAATATTGGGTACATTTTTAAGTGCAACCCCGTACATGAGTTCTTGTTTATTCATGATTGTTGCTCTTGAAAAATTTTGTAGATTCGGTCTATTACTATTTTCAGTTCTTCCGCTTCATTAAATTTTCCGAATGAAAAACGTATATAATTTCTGTCATGCTTTGCTCCTATAGCTTGCAATACATGTGAACCTTGATTGGCTCCCGAAGCACAAGCACTACCTGCGGAAACGGAAATTCCATGCAAATCGAGTTGGAAAAGAAAAAGGTCGGAAGGTAGAATAGGAGGGAATGATACGTTTAGTACGGTGTATAAAGCATTCTCAGTATCACCCATAAATTCAATTCCTTCAAAATGATTGATAAGCTCTTGTTTTAGTTGAGCTTTTAGATTTTCAATTTTTACTTTGTCTTTTTCTAATTCTGCTATGGATAAGTCGAGTGCTTTTGCCATGCCGGCTATTCCTGCGATATTTTCGGTTCCGGCTCTATGCCCCCTTTCTTGTCCACCACCGGTTAGCATGGGAGCTATTTTATTTTTTTTTGCTACATACAGAAATCCAACGCCCTTGGGTCCATTAAATTTATGAGCTGAACCGGCTGCAAAATCAATATTGAGTGTGTTAAAATCCATTGGAAAGTGCCCCATGGTTTGAACTGTATCTGTATGAAAAAGAGCATTGTACTGTTTGCAAATATTGCCGATTGCGGCAATATCATTTATTGTCCCGATTTCGTTATTTCCGTGCATAAGACTTACCAAACAGTGAGGCAGTACAGATACTTTTTCTTCCAATTCGGCTGCATTTATTTTCCCTTTTGAATCTACGTTTAATAAATGCATTTTGATTACACCCTCTTGTTCAAGCTCTTCTATTGTGTGCAAGACTGCATGATGTTCGATGGGAGAGGTGATGATATTTTTGACACCGAGAGATTTTACTGACATTCTTATTGCTGTGTTGTCAGCCTCAGTTCCTCCGGATGTGAAAATAATTTCGGAAGCAGAAACCTTCAGCAGGCTTGCAATGGTTTTGCGTGATTGTTCTAAAATACTTTTTGCCTTTCTACCTTCGGCATGTATAGAAGATGGATTGCCAAAATGGGTAATTAGAAGAGGTTTCATTGCTTCAAACACCCTTTCATCCATAGGTGTTGTGGCAGCGTTATCCAGGTAAACCCTTTTATTGTATGGCGTTGGAGTTTCCATACGACCTAAATTCTATTATAGAAAGAAAGATAGGAAACAAATTTGTAGAGTAATTTTGCGCAATTGAATTGGGTGAGTATTTCACCTTCTTTTGGAGCAAGTTCAACAATATCGAATCCGACAATATTGCACTTCTCAGCCACCTTTTTTAGTAATTGTGTACCTTGATTCCATGATAAACCGTTGGGTTCAGCAGTTCCCACAGCCGGCATTACGGAAGGGTCGAATCCGTCAGCGTCAATGGTAACATAAACAGGAGCGTCCTTTAATGTTTCTACCACTTTGTCTATCCAATCAGGAGTACTATGAACCATGTGGGCATACCAGGTATGGATTTTATCAGGGTTGTTTTTTATCAGTTGTGATTCCTCAATACACTGTGCCCTAATTCCGACCTGAGTCAAAGGAACGCCAAGGTCGAATACTCTTGCTAATGCGCTGGCGTGAGAATAAGGATTACCTTGATAAGCCTCTCTCAAATCAGAGTGAGCATCAATTTGAAGACATTTAATATTGGCATATTTTTCTTTGTAGGCTTTTACCATTGAAACCGCAATAGAATGTTCTGCACCAAGGGTTACAACAAATTTATTGTTATTTACATGCTCTATGGTTCTTTCATATAAATAGTCAATGGCCTCTTTGTTTACTCTGCCACCAATTTCATAAGGTTCTAAAGTGCAAATCCCTGTTTTTCTGAAAGCTTCATGGTCAGTCTCTTCATCATAGAACTCAACAAAGTGTGAAGCTTTTAGCAATTCTTCAGGGCCAATGTTTGAACCTTGCAAATAAGAAGATGTATGTTCGTATGGAAAGGATTGAATAACAATTTTGCTTGAGTCATACTCAAACAGCTTAGGGTCTTCAATTCCTAAGAAATTTTCTTCAGTTCCTAAAATTTTCATCTCAGAATCAATTATTTAACCCTTTCAACATATTGTCCTGTACGGGTGTCAATTTTGATTTTTTGACCTTCATCGCAGAAAAGAGGAACCATAACTTCTGCACCTGTTTCCAATTTGGCAGGTTTTAGTGTATTGGTTGCAGTGTCGCCTTTTACTCCGGGCTCTGTATAGGTAATCATTAATTCTACGTGATTAGGTCCGGTTGCAGAAATTACTTTATCACCTTCAAATGAAGCCAATACTTTCATCTCTTCTTTCATAAACTTAGCAGTATCACCAAACATCTCTTCCGGAATATAAATCTGTTCAAAGGTCTCTGCATCCATACACACCAAACTGTTTCCATCTTTGTAAAGATATTGTAATTCGCGAACTTCCACCCTAACCAACTCAACACTTTCATCTGTGCCAAAGCGATATTCAGCAGATCTTCCGTTAATAAGATTCTTCATTTTTGCTTGATAAAATGCACGTAGATTACCGGGTGTTCTGTGAATAAATTCAACAATTTGATAAAGTTCGCCATTGAAACGGATAATGGCTCCGTTTGATAAATCTGATGCTTTTGCCATAATAAATTTATTAAAAAATTGGAGTGCAAAAATAGCTAAAAGACTGTGAGTTGCAAAAAGTGTAATTAGACTTGAAAAATGCGTTGATATACTTGAAAAGAGAAAAATTATGGATTCTATTTCTGAACTTTTTTATACAGAATCCATGCAACCCCTAAATACAAAATATTTGGTATGGACACTGCAATTGGAGCACTTATCAGCCCTGTTGCACCATAGCTATTAAAAAACTGAACAATAAATAAAAAGCCAAAACTCAAGCCAATCCCAAATCCAAGATTCACACCGATTCCTCCGCGCGATTTTTTGGAGGAAACACAAACACCGATAATTGTTAAAATAAAGGTAGAAAAAGGCGATGCCATACGCCTGTATTTTTCTGTGGTATATAAATAAACATTTTCTGAGCCTCTTTCTCTTTCCGCATTGATAATTTTGTTAAGTTCATTATTGTCAAAGGTTTGCAAGTCTTCGACTCTGAGAAAAAAATCGGCAGGGTTAAATCGTATTGCTGTGTCTAGAGTGTTATATGTATGAATTGTCTGACTGCCATCCTTGTTATATTCACGCGAAAACACATCTTGCAATTGCCATTTATTTGATGAATAATTAAAACTCATTCTTCGGGCATAAGTTTTAGATACTAGTTGATTGTTTTTATATCTTTCCAATGTAATATTTGTACCTGAACTATCATATTGGCTAAACCATTCGATTGAGAGAAAAACATCGGGTTTGATTTGGCGGTGAATTCCTGAGCGGGAGTGAAGCATGTTGCGTGTGTACTTATTCTCAAAATCTGCTCGCTTTTTATCTGCATGAGGAATAAGCCATCCATTGAGGAAAAATGAAATTATACCCAGCATTAATGCAGTTAAAATATATGGTCTTAGAAATCTTCTGTAAGAAATACCGGAAGCTAAAATAGATACGATTTCAGTCCGTTGTGCCATTTTTGAAGTAAAAAAAATAACTGATACAAATACAAATATGGGGCTAAACATATTCATAATCTGTGGAATGAAATTGAAGTAATAGTCAAAAACGATTTCTTTGAGAGGCGCTTTGTTTTCTAGAAAATCATCCAATTTTTCGCTAATATCAAAGACAATAATAATAATACTGAACAGCCCGATTGTTACCAAAAAAGTGGTAAGAAAAGTTTTTATAATATAGGTATCGAGCTTTTTTAGCATGGGGTTATAATCGCTTAGTGAGTTTGGGGAGAATTTGTTTTTTCCAGCTTTCAAAATTACCTTCTTTGATTTTTTCACGCGCATTTTCCATCAACCACATATATAGTTTCAGGTTTTGTCTGCTTGCTACCATTGCAAAAAGCATTTCTTGAGCCATGCAAAGATGTTTTATATATGCTTTTGAGTATTCCGGTGTTAATATTGGGTCTAATGGAGAAAAATCATCTTTCCATTTGGTATTTTTAAGGTTGATAATTCCTTCGGTAGTGAATACAGTTCCGTTTCTGCCGTTACGAGTAGGCATTACACAGTCAAACATATCAACTCCCATAGAGATGGCTTCTAAAATGTTTTCAGGTTTGCCCACTCCCATCAAATATCGTGGTTTATCCTTTGGAAGAATGGCACAGACAGTTTCGGTAATTTCATACATTAGTTCAGTAGGTTCGCCCACAGATACTCCGCCAATAGCATTCCCTTCTCTTTCGCAAGAGGCGACAAATTCGGCTGAACGCTTTCTTAAATCATTATAGACACTGCCTTGTACGATAGGAAAAAGAGTTTGTTTATAACCGTATAAAGGTTCAGTGCTATCAAAACGCTTGATACACCTTTTGAGCCAGCGATGTGTGAGTTCCATGCTCTTTTCTGCATATTCGTGTGTGCAGGGATAAGGAGCACATTCGTCAAAAGCCATCATAATATCAGCCCCGATTATCCTTTGTATATCCATCACATTTTCAGGAGTAAAAAAGTGCTTTGAACCATCGATATGAGATTTGAAATCAGCGCCTTCTTCGTTCAGTTTTCTGTTTTCAGACAAAGAATATACTTGAAATCCTCCGCTGTCAGTCAGCATTGCATTTTCCCAACCAATAAATTTATGTAAACCTCCGGCTTGTTTTATGATATCCGTTCCGGGTCTGAGATAAAGATGGTATGTGTTGCCTAAGATTATCTTTGCTTTCAAATCCTCACTGAGTTGTTCTCTATAAATACCCTTCACTGTTGCTTGAGTCCCAACAGGCATGAAAACAGGAGTTTGGATTGTGCCGTGTTCGGTCTCGATACTGCCTGCTCTGGCATTGCTGTCGGGTTGAGAGTGAGTAATGGTGAATTTCATTTATTCAAAGTGAAGTGAAATTTGAAATAATCTGGTTTGGAGGAAGCCTATTGACCCATTATAAATATAGGTATCTTTTGAAATCATGTTGGTAAGGGAATTAGACATCTTTATTTCAGGAGAAAATTTGAAATAGGTTGTATAAATATCAAATCCAAATCCGAATTCATAAGCAACAGATTGTTTCTTGAGTGCTACTTGTCTTATTAATGGACCGCGTTGTTTGTCCTCTTTTGCACTAAAATCATGTGTCAGGCGTGCTCCTCCAATGACATACATGTTGTAGTTATTATGTCTTTCTCCCCTATATTTGATTAGCATTGGTAAATCAAATGTTACACTTTCAACCTCAATCATATCAACTCTATCTTTAAACTGAAAAAAGACATTGCGTTGATTAAAATGTAATTGAGGTAAGGTGCGAAAATGCCAATGTTTGGATATGCGGAGATTCAAAATGCCGCCTATACCAAACCCGGGGAACCCCTGAGTTCTAATACTCAATAATGAATCTTGAGAAAGAAAGTTGTTCTCGGGAATAATTTTGAATTTGCCGTAATCGGCAACAATAGAAAAACCCATGTGAAAAGGCTTTCTTTCATAACGCAATGGGTCTATCTCTCCTCCTCTGATACGCTTGATTCGCTGTGCATTGGCACTGAATCCAACAAAAATCAGCAAAAGAAATAATCCTATTTTATGGCAACGTACAAACTGCAAATTCCAAAAGTTAATTTTCTTTGTTTAGGTTCTTTAAAACCAAGTTTTTCGAGTATGTCCAAAAATCTTTTTCCATCAGGAAATGCCAAAACAGAAGCCGGTAAGTATGAATAAGCTTTGTTGCTTCCAGAGAATAAACGCCCCCAAGCGGGTAAAATTGTTTTAAAATAAAAATTATAGCATTGCTTAACAATGATCGTGGTAGGCTGAGAGAATTCCAAGATTGCAAGCATCCCTCCCGGACGAATAACCCTGTATATCTCAGCAAGTCCTGCTTCCATATTTTCAAAATTTCGCACTCCAAAACCAACCGTAACAGCATCGAATGTGTTGTCAGCAAAGGATAAACTACTTGAGTCCTCGATTTTTAATGTGATAGTCTTTTGCAAGCCAAGTTTTTGCACTTTTTTCTCTCCGATTTTTAACATCCCGGATGAAATATCCACCCCGATAATTGATTCTGGTTGTGCATACTTTGTCGCTGCAATGGCCAAATCAGCGGTTCCCGTTGCAATATCCAGAATCTTTTTAGGGTTAATGGGGAGAAGGCTTTTAACAGCTTTCTTTCTCCATGATTGGTCAATCCCAAGAGAAAGAAAACGATTCAGAAAGTCATATCTGCGCGAAATGGAATCAAACATGATGACAACTTGGTCTTTTTTCCCAAGGTCTGATTCCATGTCAGGCTTTATTGTTTTTGATGCTGCTTGCATTAATTAAATTATATTTGCACGAATAATTTTGGAGGGGCAAATATAGTCTTTATATGTCCTTTTGAGCAAACGAAATGAGTGACAAGTTGGTGAAATCTGCTGTTTTTAAGGCTTCTTATCCCGGCTATAGGATAATGCCTGATTTTAATAAACCCGAATTTGCTTTTATTGGCAGATCCAACGTGGGAAAATCTTCACTCATCAATATGCTGACGGGCAGAAAAGAACTTGCCCTTACTTCATCAAAACCCGGAAAAACCAAGCAGATTGTCTGTTTTGAAATTGATGCAGATTGGATGCTTATCGACCTGCCCGGTTTCGGTTATGCTAAAACTTCTATGTCGGACAGAGTTGAAATGAGCGGTTTAGTGAAGGATTATTTAAAGAAAAGGCAAGCGCTATACTGTGTGTTTCTTTTGATTGATATCAGACACAAGCCCCAACCGATTGATTTGGATTTTATGGAATGGTGTGTTGCCAACAAAGTGCCTTTTGTTATGGTTTTTACAAAGTCAGATAAACTAAAAACAAACGAAATTGAAGAATCGGTAAGAAGCTATAATGAATTCTTGTCTGAAGATTGGGAAGAATTACCTCAACAATTTATTTGCTCATCTGTTACCAAACAAGGCAGGGAAGAGGTGCTGGAGTTTATTAAGTCAGTGACAAAATAGAAAAATTGATTGCCGTACTTATTGGCGATTTTTGCGATTTTTTCTGTAACGCTTATAAAAGAAAATAGTCCCTATGGCAACCAATATAAACGGCCAAAGACTTAACATTGCTATCAAAAACCCAAGAAGATTAGACCAGCCGTTTACAATGGCTTGACCAATCTTTGAACCAAATCCAAAATCCGGTATTTTTTTCTCATAAAAATCAACCCTTAGCGTGCTGTAAGAAACCCTGCTTTTGAGGTATTTAAGCCTGCCTTCAATTGCGTCAATATCGCTTCTGAGTGTGTTGATTTCTTTTTCAATAGATAAGATTTCATCCACATTTCTTGCTTGTTTTAGCAGTTCCAAATAACGGGTTTCCAACTCTTTTTTGTTTTTGAGCCTTGCTTCAATATCTATAAACTCTTCTGTAACATCCTGTGTATTAACATTCTTGCTGTCAATCTTTTTGGCAAACTGCGAAATCTTATTCAATAAAGAATCAAAATTATTTGCCGGCACACGAATGCTTAATGATTGTTCTGTTCTGTCGTTGTAATCATAAGCGTTATCATCAGAAATATAACCGTTTAGTTCTTTTACAGTTTTTGATATCAGTATTCTTGTTTCATTGATATCTGAGGTCTCGAAGCTTATGTTGCCTTCCTTGATAATTTTTCGGTCAATTTGTCGAGAGTTTTCATCCTCAGCAAGGTTTGTATTGCTCTCCGTAAAGGATTTTTCAAGTGCTGCATCGGGACTTGAAACATCATAACTGCCATTGTTGTTGCAACTCAATAGGGTAGTTGCCAAAACCATTAATAGGGTTAGAATTGAATTTTTCATAATATTTTCTTAATATCTGAAAACGATAAAAAGGTAAATTAAGTATTGAAAATAAACTGATTAACAACAATTTTTTCCTGACTGAATCGGAGGGCAAACAGTTGAGCCGTAGCTGCAAAAAACACAACAATCACCTTCTTTCGGCTTAAGTAAAGTATGACAATTTTCACATTCATAAAAATATTGACAAGCATTATCGGGCATTGTTTCTTCCTTTTTGTGATTACAATACGGGCAAGTGATGGTTGAGGTGTAGCAGATGGTTTTTTCTGTGCAACAATCAGCACCGACTTTTTTATTCTTCTTATTTATAGCATAATTAAAACCTGTTGCCACAAAAAGCCCTAACAGGCCAAAATAGATTGTAATATCATTGAAATGAACCAGATAAGCATAAAAAATTATTAAACCACTGATGAGTCCGAGTAAGAGAGGAAAAATATTTTTATGAATCCGGTAAGAAAAATAAAACCCTAAAAGAGAGATAGCCACAAGACCTTCAAATACATAACCCGTCCATGAGCCAAATAATTCAAAAGAACCAAAACCTAGTGCTGTCAAGCCGAATGCGAATAATGGAAAGCAGCATGGAGTCATTAAGACAGTGGCAAGCAACCCGATTGAGCCAATTTTGTCAAGATTCCTTTTTAATTTCATCCCTTACCAAATACAAAATTAAGTACTCGTACTAAAACAAAATGAGAAATTGGATATTATGGCTGTGAAATCATGTAAGGAGGAAGTGAGTACTGTGATATTTTATATTATTGTTATTGAACAAAAAGAACCATTTTGATTTTACTAAACATTCAACACAAACCAAGGGATATAAAACCTTATTTTTGCGGCAAGTCAAAAGAAAAAGATAAAATGAAGAGAAGGAAAATTGTTGCCGGAAACTGGAAAATGAACAATGACCTCAATGAGGCATTGGGCTTGGTTACAGAGATAAAAGGAATAGTGAAAGACGAGGTTCGCAATGATGCGGAGATTATTCTTTTTCCACCTTATATCAGTCTTGCTTCAATTGCAAAAAACATAGAAAAGCACCCTATTTTATTAGGTGCACAAAACGTACATCAGGAAAACGTGGGTGCTTACACCGGAGAGATTTCTGTGTCAATGCTCAAGAGTGTGGGTTGTTCTTATGTTATAATAGGCCACTCAGAGCGCAGACAATACTTTTCGGAAGACAATGAGTTACTCAATCTAAAAATAAAAAGAGCGATTTCAGGAGGATTGGTACCTATTTATTGCATTGGCGAAACTTTGGAAGAAAGAGAAAATGGAGATTTTTGGGATGTCTTAAAAACACAGCTATGGGAAGGATTGGAAGGAATAAGTGCTGAAATTGCTCCGGAAAAAATGGTTATTGCCTATGAACCTGTTTGGGCTATTGGCACGGGAAAGACAGCTTCAACCGAACAAGCTCAAGATGTACACTCATATATCAGAGAGGAGTTAGCTGAAATTTTTAGCCCTGAAACTGCTGCTCAAATTCGGATTTTATACGGGGGTAGTGTTAAGCCCGATAATGCAAAGGAATTGTTTTCCGCACCTGATATAGATGGTGGATTGATTGGAGGAGCCTCACTCAAATCCAGAGATTTCTGTGAAATTATCAAAGCAGTGGGTTGAAATTCTGTGGAATGATTTTTGAAATCGTAACCAATATCTTGCTACTCTTGTCGTTGATTATAAGTTCGCTGAACTGCTTATGAATAAAATTAGAATTTTTCTCTCGATTATTTTTTTGTTCTCTTTTACTCTGCTGAAAGCACAACAGAAAAGTTTTTCTCCGGACCCCGAAGTTTTTATCAATGAATTGGTAAAACACATGACAGACAATGGCCAGGAGCATGTTGCCAAAGAAGCCCAGAAATTTAAAGCAGCATGGGATGCAGGAAAATTTGATATAAAAGAAAAATCAGCGATTCGCGATATCTGTGAGGATATGCTTTTTAGAAAACTCACTGTACAACCTTATTTTGAACTATTCGTAAGCACTATAAACTTCTATTTGGCCAATAATATTGACAAAAAAGTTCTTACCCAATGGCAGGGAATCAGCGGGAAATTGCTTGCTAAGAATACCAAAGAGTATTTGGCATTTCTGCAAACTGCCAATAAACTTTTTGCGGAAAACATTCTCTATAGTACAGACCAGCTAAAATGGTATGCAGACAATAACAAATTTGAATTGATATATGATGGTAATAGGTTAGCAATTAAATTTAAATACCTAAATCTTACAGGAGAGGCTTTTTTGGATAAGATGAAAATATTTGATACAGAAGGAACTTTTTATCCTGATAAGGTTAGTTGGGTTGGGAAAAACGGAAAAATTAATTGGGAAAGAGTTGGTTTAGCTGAAGAAGATGCTTCATGCAGACTTACAAACTATAATATTGATTTGGCAGGCAGCACATACACCGCAGACAGCGCTTATTTGCGCTATCCTAAATATTTTAAGGGAGATGTATTGGGGAGACTGACTGACCAAGTTTCGTTTACTACAAGCCAAGAGCAACTGACCAATGGCAACTATCCCAAGTTTTCCAGTTATAAAGGCAATGTTAAAATAGACGGTCTTGTGGGAGATATGGCTACATACAGCGGAGGTTTTAGCTTATTAGGTAAAGTAATCACAGGAGATAATGTGGATTCTGACCCGGTTACAATCACCTTACTCCAAGACAAGAAACCGCGTGTCATTCTTCAATCAAAATCATTTAAGATAGATGCCGGAGTGGTTCAGAGTTTGAATACTTCTTTTACTATCTTGTTGGACTCCAACAAAACAATATTTCATCCTGCCGTTGAAGCACGATATGATTTCAATAAAAAGGAGCTAGTAATAAATAAAGGAGAGAAGGGGTTGATGCAAATGACATTCCAAGATGATTTTCATGGAGTTGATATTGATGCGGAGAGAATTATATGGAAACAAAATACACCTTACGTTGAGTTTAGGAATATGTCTGCCGATAAGCCGGTTGCGATAGAATCAAATGACTTTTTCAAAGAGTTTAGATATGAAAAAGTACAGGGAATATTAGCATATAACCCGCTTTACAGAATGAGGGATTACTCAATCAAAACACGACAAAGAAAATTTCATTTGGAAGACTACTGTGCTTTCTATGGAAGTAAGAAAGAATATATCCAAGAGCAGATAATTAATTTGGCTGATGACGGATATATCTATTATGATATGAAAACGGACTCTATAGAAATTAGAGACCGACTTTTTAACTATGTCAATAATTACATGAAAGTTCGTGATTATGATGTTATCAGGATGATTTCTGTGATTTCGGCCAGACCTAATGTAACATTGAGTTTGAACAACATGAATTTGCAGATTGAAGGGGTTAGAAAATTCACTTTTAGTGATAGCCAAAATTGTATAGCTGTGCCAAATGAGCAGCAAGTGCTTATCAAAAGAGACCGTAATATGACTTTTGGCGGAATTGTAAGGGCAGGCAAGGTAGATTTTTATTCAAAAGCATTTAATTTTGATTATAACTCCTTTATGATTCGGGATACATATTATGATTCCATGGTATTGTATTATCCGGATGAAACCACCAAAGCACTGCGCAAAGTGCAGTCTGTTTTATCCGATTTGTATGGAACTATTGAGTTTGATTATCCAAAGAATAAATCAGGGTTGAAGAAAAAGGACTACCCTGACTATCCCATTTTTACTTCTGAAAGAGGGTCTAAAGTGCATTATGAATATGAACAAACACACAATTTTGTATATAAAAAAGAGAGTTTTTACTTTGGAGTAGATCCTTTTCGAATCACCAATCTCAATGACTTTACTGCAGCCAACCTTAAGCTGCCCGGTACTTTCATATCAGCAGATATTTTTCCTGATTTTAGATATGAACTCACCATACAACCTGATTATTCTCTTGGTTTTGTGAAGGACATTGATTTGCCTATGTACAAAAGCAAAGGAAATGCTAAGATGACGATATCGTTGAGTAACAAAGGATTATACGGAAATGGAGAAATTCAATATCTGACCTCAAAGACAAACAGCGATGATTTCTTAATTTTCCCCAAAGAAACACAATCAAGGAGCAAAACTTTTGATTTGCCGGAGAGTTCAAAATATCCCCTTGTTTCGGGTGTTGATGTATCTTCTCGATGGTTGCCTTACGAAGACAAAATGCTGATTTCTGATAACACAGAAAAATTCAATGTTTTTCAAACACAATATAAATTCGGAGGTACTCTCACATTATCGCCATCTGCACTTGCCGGCAACGGTCAGTTGGAATGGAGTGAAGCTGAATTTTATTCAAAGAACATGATTTACGGCAAAAACAAAGTGGATGCTGATACTTCCGGTATCCGCATTTTTTCTATCGACCCGCAAGTTTTTGCTTTCCAAACATCAGATGTTGAATCTCATATAGATTTTGATAAAAGAAAAGGTAATTTTATTGCCAACTCACCCAATAACATGACATATTTGCCTGTAAACCAATATGGTACAATACTCAGTGATTATACTTGGAAAATGGATGACAAAAGAATGGAAATGCGTCCCAACGCTAAGTTCCCTGCGGTAAAACCTTTCTTTGTATCCACAAAAGCAGATCAGGATTCACTCAAATTTGAATGCTCTTATGCCGACTTTGACATGAAAGAGAATGTAGTGTATATGGACAAAATCCCCTATATTGATGTTGCTGATTCAAGAGTTTATCCTTTTAATGGAAAAGCAATCGTACGCATAGATGCTGATATGGACAGACTCGACAGTTCTTTGATTGAAGCCAACAGAATTGATAAGTATCATAAAATCTATAATGCACACACCAAAATAAACGGTAAGAATAATATTCGAGCAAGTGGATGGTATGATTATAAGACCAAATTGGGAGAACAACATATCATCAATATGGATTCTATCAAAATTGATGATGAAAAACATTTGGTTGGGGTTGGTTATATCCCAGACTCTCAAAGTTTTTATTTGGATGTTAAGATAGGGTATAAGGGTTGGGCAAAGATTGTGAGTACTGATAAACCCATAGTTTATACAGGATTTGTGAAACCTATTCACTCTATGGATTATGTTGCAGGTCAGTGGGTGCGGTTCAAAGGAGAAATGGATGCAATGGATGTTGTGATTGATGTAAATAATCCAAGAAATGTGGATAACAGACCTTTGTTGTCAGGGTTGTTTGTTGCAGGAGATAGCGTGAGGATATATCCTATGTTATTCGGGATGAAACAAGCGTATTCAAATCCCGAAGTAACACTTGATTCAGGAGTATTTTATTATGATCACAATACCGGAGATATTGTGGTCGGTGATAAAGGTAAATTATTTGAAAAAGAAGAAAGGGGCAATGTTATCAGAGTAAATGATAAGAATAGAACAATCAAAGCCGAAGGTAGTTTTGACCTTAGTCTGAATGTAAAACCCGGAATAAAATCAGGTTTTGCCGGTTCTACAAATTGGAAAGAAGGGGATACAACCTATCAATTTGATTGGTCATTTTATTTTGATTTTCCGTTGCCAAAAGAGGCTGTTACACGTATGGTAGAAATTGCAAAAAATGAAAACTATGGAACAGCAACCAGTATCAAAACAAGCACATTTGCAACAAATTTGACAGAGTTTTATTCAACCACAACTGCTTCGAAGGCTATTGTGAGCAGAGTTTTAAACAGTGGATTATTGAATTCCGAAAATATTGTTGCAACCAGCCAATTTTTCAAAACTGTTGGCAAAGCAACCGATAAAGTAAAAGAGGTTTTTGATCCGGATTTGTATATAAAAGAAGTAAATGAAAGGTCACCGGAGAAGGCTATGATTTTTGTTGCTTCTTCAAATTGGCGTTTTGATAATAGGCTGAATGCTTTTATTTGTAACGGTTCTGTAGATATTGCATCCATTAATGGTGTAAATATCAATAAAAGTTTTGGGGCGATTATTGTAGTAGATAAGAAAAGGAGCGGAGATGATATTCATATTTATATTGAATTTAATCCCAATGAGTTTTTATATTTAAATTATGTACGTGGAGTAATGTATGCATATTCTACAGACGATAAATTCAACCAAATCATATTGGAGAAAGGAGAAAAGATTTCCAATGACTCATATAGTCTTCGAAGAGGGACCCCTCGTTCAGTGGAAAAATTGTTTAGGCGGTTTGAATGATTGCTGAAATTAGATTATCTTTGCGACTTTGATTTTTTAATTTTTTTGAAGAATTGACAGAAACTCTTATTATACTCGGACTATCATTTTTAGCATACATACTCGGGTCTATTCCAAGTAGTATATGGGTCGGAGAAGCACTTTACGAAAAAGATATTAGAGAATTTGGAAGCGGAAATGCCGGAGCAACAAACACTTTCCGTGTACTAGGTACTAAAGCCGGTATTTTAGTTTTAATGATGGATGTATCAAAAGGACTTATTGCTGCATCATTACCTTGGCTCTTAGGATTTGTTGATATCTATTCAGCACGATTTGTAAACTTGCAACTCTTGTTTGGTTTAATGGCTGTTGTTGGACATGTATTTCCCGTTTTTGCAAATTTTAAAGGTGGAAAAGGAATTGCAACACTTTTAGGGATGGTAATTGGGATTCATTATGTTCCAGCATTGATATGTATAAGTCTATTTCTTATTGTACTTTTTTCTACTAAATATGTTTCTCTAAGTTCAATATTAGCAACCATATCATTCCCACTATTACTTATTTTTATTTTTAAACCTGATGAACCTCTATTTGTGGCCTTTGGTATTTCTGCAGCAATTATGGTTATTTTAACACATCAAAAGAATATCAAACGCCTTGTTGCAGGAAATGAAAGTAAAGCTAATATCAGAATTCGTAAAAGAATGAAAGGAAGGGATAGATAACCCCTCCTTATTTATTTTATTACACCTAATTCTTTCCCAACTTTTTCAAATGCTGCGATGGCTTTATCAAGGTGTTCTCTTGTATGTGCCGCAGAAAGTTGCACCCTAATTCTCGCTTGTCCTTTTGCTACAACAGGATAAAAGAAACCAATGACATAAATACCTTCATTTAGTAAAGCATTTGCCATCTCTTGGCTCAGTTTTGCGTCATACAACATTATTGGGACTATAGCAGAATCACCATCTTTAATATCAAAACCCGCATTTTTTACACCTTTCTTAAAGTATTTAACATTCTCTTCGAGTTTATCTCTGAGCTCTGTTGTGTGTGAGAGTAAATCAAATACAGCGATGCTGGCACTGACAATGCTTGGAGCAAGTGAATTTGAGAATAAATAGGGTCGAGAGCGTTGTCTGAGCATTTCTATTATTTCTTTTCGTCCGGTCGTATAACCGCCCATAGCTCCCCCTAAAGCCTTTCCAAGAGTACCGGTAACAATATCAACCCTATCCATTACTCCGCACAACTCAGGAACCCCGCGACCTGTTTTGCCAATAAAGCCTGCACTATGGCACTCATCTGTCATTACCAAAGCATCATACTTATCTGCCAAATCGCAAATTTTATCCAACTGAGCAACATAGCCGTCCATGCTGAAAACACCATCAGTAACAATAAGTTTGAATCGAGCACCTGCATTATTTGCTTGTTTAAGTTGTTCTTCTAAATCCGACATATCATTGTTTTTGTATCGGTATCGTTTGGCTTTGCAAAGTCTAACACCATCTATGATGGATGCATGGTTGAGTTCATCGGAAATAATACAATCTAATTCATTCAAAAGCGGTTCGAAAACACCACCGTTTGCATCGAATGCAGCTGCATAGAGGATAGTGTCTTCTGTGTGATAAAAGTTTGCTATCTTTTTTTCCAGCTCTTTATGAATATCTTGAGTTCCGCATATGAAGCGAACAGAAGACATACCAAATCCATGCGAATCAAGCCCCTTTTTTGCAGCCTCTATAACTTTGGGGTGTGATGATAGACCTAAATAATTATTTGCACAAAAGTTGAGTACTGTTTGTCCTGATGCTAGCTTAATTTCTGCACCTTGTGGAGATTGAATAATTCGCTCACTTTTAAAAAGGCCTGCTTCTTTAATGTTATTGAGTTCTTCGCTTAGATATTGTTTAATTTTCCCGTACATGATAACTGATATTTATTTTCCTGAATCGAGTTGCAATAATAGTATAATTGTCTTATTTGCCCGAATAATAAAAACCTATAACGATTAAATTATGACAAAGTTGTAACTTTGCACACTTATTCGCTGAAATACGGATGGAACTTAATAAAAACGAAAACCCAACTAATAACGAGAACGGGAAAAGAAAGGGAGACTTAGGACAAAAAAAACCAACGCAGCCCAAATTTAATGCTTATTGGATCTTTGCTCTACTATTGATTGTGATTCTATTGTTTCAGGCTGTACCTAACAATACAGGAGTTCAATCTTCATGGGAAGATCTCAAAAAAATGATTGAGGCAAAAGATGTAAAGAAAGTACAGATTGTTAATGATAGAGTAGTTAAGGTGTATCTAACAAAGGAAGCTCTTGAAAACTCAAAATATGAGAATTTGAAGAAAAGCAATAGTTTTCTCAGTACAGACGTACCTCAATTCTATTTTGAGACAAATGTTGATTACTTCCAAACACAACTGGAAAATCTCAGAAAAGAATATCCTGAAGAAGTCAACGCAATTACTGTAGATTTTAAAACAGAACATGATTTTATTGGACCAATTCTACAGTGGATTATTATGATTGCACTTTTTATAGGATTGTGGATGTTTATTATGCGAAGAATGTCAGGAGGTGGAGCCGGAGGCCCGGGACAGATATTTTCAATAGGAAAATCCAGAGCGCAATTATTTGATAAAAACACTAAAGTAAATATTACTTTTAAAGATGTTGCAGGATTGGATGAAGCCAAAGTTGAGGTAATGGAAATTGTTGATTTTCTTAAAAACCCAAAGAAATATACCAACTTGGGAGGTAAGATTCCAAAAGGCGCACTGTTGGTTGGACCTCCCGGTACAGGTAAAACGCTTATGGCAAAGGCAGTTGCAGGCGAAGCAGGTGTCCCTTTCTTTTCCTTGTCCGGTTCTGATTTTGTCGAAATGTTTGTTGGGGTGGGTGCCAGTCGTGTGCGCGATTTGTTCAAACAAGCTAAAGAAAAAGCCCCTTGCATTATTTTTATTGATGAGATAGATGCAATTGGTAGGGCAAGAGGGAAAAATCTTGTGAGCGGAGGAAATGATGAAAGAGAAAATACCCTTAATCAATTACTGACCGAAATGGATGGTTTTGGGACAGACAGCGGTGTGATAATTCTTGCTGCGACCAACAGACCTGATATTCTTGATTCCGCATTGCTACGTCCGGGTAGATTTGATAGACAGATTTCTATTGATAAACCTGACTTAGTTGGGCGCGAGCAAATTTTTAAAGTCCATCTTAAACCTGTTAAACTTGCCGATGATGTTGATCCTAAGAAACTTGCGGCACAAACGCCCGGGTTTGCTGGTGCAGAAATTGCGAATGTATGTAATGAAGCGGCACTAATAGCTGCACGTAAGAACAAGCCTGCCGTTGAGATGCAAGATTTTCAAGATGCAATAGATAGGGTTATTGGTGGATTGGAAAAGAAAAATAAATTAATTAGCCCCGAAGAGAAAAGAATCGTTGCATATCATGAAGCCGGACACGCAGTTGCAGGATGGTTTCTTGAACATGCAGACCCACTTGTTAAAGTTTCCATTGTCCCCCGAGGAATTGCTGCATTAGGGTATGCCCAATATTTACCCAAGGAGCAGTTTTTATACAGAACTAATCAACTTTTGGATACTATGTGTATGGCATTGGGTGGAAGAGCTTCTGAAGATATATTCTTTGGTGAAATTTCTACTGGAGCGCAAAATGACTTAGAACGCGTTACTAAAATGGCTTATAACATGGTTACTATTTATGGTATGAGCGAGAAAGTTGGGCAGGTTTCTTTCTATGATCCAACTGGTGAATATGGATATCAAAAACCTTATTCTGAGAAAACTTCTGAGATGATTGATGAGGAAGTTAGAAAAATTATAGACCACGCATATCAGACTGTAAAAAAGTTGATTTTGGAGAAAAAGAATGAAACCATTATTTTGGCTGAGGAATTACTCAAAAAAGAAATCTTGTTTCAATCTGATTTAGAAAAACTCATTGGTAAAAGACCTTTTGATACAAAAACTACTTATGAGAGTTATATGGAGGGTGACAGCAATGAGAATGATAAGGTCAATAACGAGACTACCCAACCCGAACCTCAGATTATTACAGATACAAACTCTGACAATTCAGAAACTGTTTCTAATGAAGAAAGGCTTCCTACCGAAGAAGACCAACAATGAAAGCGCAACCCCCTTTCTCCATATTGAAAAGTATTTTTATTGCTTTTGTTCTATTTGGATTTTTGGGTTATGGATACGGTGAGAGCAATGCTGATAGCCTGAGAACTGTTGTTAAAACAAGGTATGGCGGTAAAATAAAAATTGTGAAAGCATATAACATTACCACCAACAAATTGGTAACAAAGGAGAAATTCAAGAATGGCAAAAGAATTTATTTCATTGAGTTTAATGAAAAAGGTAAGATTCTTCGACACATTAATAAAAAAGGGGAGGAAAAGATTCATACTCCCGGTTGTAAGTGTTAACTTCTACTAAACTGCCGGTTTTGAAAAAATACATATTGACATTCTGCATTGTTTTTGGAGTTCTGTATGTGGAGGCACAGAAGATTCAGATTATCAATACAGATGAGTTGCGTTTTGATGCTGCAACACAGTCAAAGTATTGCAAAGGTAATATCAAAGTACTTCATGAGGGTGTATATATTCAGTGTGATTCTGCGGTTATCAATGATAAATATAACACGATCGATGGCGTAGGTAATGTCTATATCTACCAGCCGGATACTTTTGATATGCGTGGTTCAAGGGTTTTTTATGATGGTAAAACAAAGATTGCAAGGGTTTCAGGAGATGTTGTGCTTAATGACAGAAAAATGACTCTTACTACTCCTTTTATTGACTATGATACGCGGTCAAAAAGTGGCTCATATAGTGCCGGTGGTAAAATTGTGAATGAAAATGATGTGCTCACGAGCAAAAAAGGGTATTATAACTCCAGAACGAGTACAGCCTCTTTTAAAGAAGATGTTGTTTTGATAAATCCTGAGTACACAATGAAAGGTGATACTCTACAATACAATACTCTCGGGAGAATTGCGTACTTTTTTGGTCCGACAGTTATTCAAAGTGAACAAAACAGGATAGAGTGTACTTGGGGATATTATAATACGGCTTCCAACCTTGCTTCTTTTAGTAAGAGAGCCACTATTTTTGGAGAAGTTTCTGATATTTCAGCAGATAGTTTTTTCTATAACCGCAATACAGGAGATGGTCAGGCATTTGGAAATATTGTTATGAATGATACTTCAGAAGGTATAAAAGTTTATGGTCAGAAGGGTTTATACATGGAAAAAAAGAAGGAGACTATCATCAGTGGTTTACCAATGAGCGAAAGAATGATGAATGAAGATACCATGCTCTTGTTGGCTGACACTTTCTATTATTTCTCTGATACCGCACTCAAAAAGTTGGTTGCTTTTAGAAATTCCAAAATTTTCTCTCCCGATATCTCCGGCAAAAGCGATACCTTGATTTATTTTATGAAAGATTCCGTAATTCTCTTACTTAATAACCCTATTTTGTGGAATGAAAACAATCAGATTACGGGAGATACCATTACTGTTTATATGAAAAACAAGCAACTCGATTATATGTATGTTCGCAACACCGGCTTTGTCGCTTCATGGCTTGGTGAAGATAGATTTAATCAGATGGCCGGGGACAAAATATACAACTATTTTGTGGAGGGCAAATTGAATAAAGTTAATATGATTGGACAAGCACAATCGATTTATTATGTTAGAGAAGATGAGACAGATACAAGTGCTTATAGTGGTGTAAATAAAATTGCAAGCGGACAAATTACCATTTATCTTGATTCTGCAGGAATTAACAATATTCGTTTTTATCCAAATCCGGAACCTGCCGGAATTCTTTATCCTCCAACCGAAATACCAGAAAATGAAAAAACATTGGATGGCTTAAATTGGCTAATCCAACTTAAACCTCAGCAAGATGAGTTCTTTCTAAGAAAAAATAAAGAAACTCAATAAAATATGTAACCTTCACTGCTAATCTTGATATTTTGATTTTTCTTAATTTCTCTCACAAAAATATGATTGATGGTTTTTTCTTTCTTATGCTCAATTATCGATTCAAGTGGAATCCCAATTTTGCTTGCATTTAAGCCCTTTATATTTGATTGTGGAATGGTATTATATCCGTTTTTGTAGTATATATCCCAAACCTTGCTATCTTTTTCTGATATCCAATGAGTTTGTTTAAGAGTTTCATCTTCGGCAATATACTCAAAACATAATTGTCCTAGAATTGTCTTAGTTTTTCCTGTCTTAACAAAGTTTGGCAGAGATGTGTGATTACTCTTGTCATTGTTACCTTTATAAGAAAGACTCATCCCAATTTTACTTTCTTTTGAATCAATAAGGGAGATAATACAGCTATCTCTCATGCTAATTATCATTTGCATACCTGAAAAATCTTTTTGATTGCTTATGTCATTGACTTTTGTTCCCATATAGAATCCACTGTTTTCAAATAGTAAGGAATATTGCATGCTAAAACTATCTTTACTTTTTCCTTTTCCTGATTGAGTGTATGAGTAAAAATCGCTTACAAACGCAGTCTGAAAAGTATATTCTTTTTCAACTTTACATTTATTATTTTGCCCTAAACCGGAAAAGTTAAATGTTGGAGTACTCGAATCGCTGGTGTTATTATTTGATTCAGTATGAGTAGAATTGCTGTTGTTTGTTTGATTCCCATTCGGATTGATATTGATGTTAATGCCAATCTTTTTGTTAATCCGGTCAAGAATCCCTTGAGAATACACGAGTTGACTGCAGATAACCAATACAATTGTAAGAGTAACTTTTTTCATGGTAAATTAATTTTAGCGCAAATGTAAAACAGTTGCGCTAAAATTAATTTATTTAGCATATTTTTAGAATCTTTACATTACTAATGCAGAGAATTAAGCTAAATAAAATGGGTTTAAAAGTGTTGACTAATTAGAATGTGTTGCTAATCTTCCAAAACCTCTCTTTACCAATCATATCTTTGATAATAACAGATTCAAAACCCAAATCGTCTCCCAATTTTTTTAAATGTGAGGAGTAGAGCGGATTTATTTCGCAAAGCATAAATCCTGTAGGGCTCAAATACTTTGTTGCCATTTGCAAAAGAGATTTATAAAAAATCAGCGCATCAGAACCCTGAGCAAAAAGAGCTATATGCGGTTCAAATTCTAAAACAGTTTTGGACATCTGTCCGGCTTCTTTCTCTGTAATATAAGGAGGGTTTGAAATAATCAGGTCAAATTGCGGACTGTCAGGCAAACTGTTGTTATTCAATAAATCGTGCTCAATGAAGCGAATAGAATGATATTGACCAAATTGAGCAATCGCATTTGATTCAGCGGTTATCAATGCTTCTTTACTGATATCTGTAGCCCAAATCTCTATGTTTGGAGAGATTTTTTTGACTCCTAATGCAATACAACCACTGCCTGTACAGAAATCAATTGCTTTTTTGGGATTGCTAGAAATAAAAAAGGATTTGGCTATAATAACCAATTCTTCTGTTTCAGGACGAGGTATGAGAACAGATGGATTGACTTTTAATTTCATGTCCATAAAATACTCATATCCAAGAACATATTGCAGCGGCTCACCTTTGGATAATCTTTCTATACAAGTCTCAAAGTTTCTGATTTGTTGAACTTCGGGATAGCTATTATTGATTTGTAACTTAATGAGGTCACTTCCACTAAGTTCTTCTATCAAACGATTTGAAATTGCTTTAGCTTCTTCCAAGTCTTTTAATCTTGAATAAGAAATTTGGAGTAAATCAATCCAAGATTGTCGCATATTAGCTCAAGAAATTATATGCAAACATACAAACTACATAAGCAGCTCCATACATGCTCACCAATTGAATAGCAGTATATTTCAAACTTTTTGTCTCCTTATAGACAACCGCAACGGTACTTGCGCATTGCAAAGCAATTGCATAGAAAAGCAACAAAGAAATAAGAACAGGGAAAGTATAAACAGGTAATCCCGTGACAGGATCTGTTTGTTTTTGTAGCATGTCGCGTAATCCGGTACCTTCCTCGTCATCTGCAAGACCATATATGGCAGACATTGTTCCAACAAAAACTTCTCTTGCAGCAAAAGAAGTTGTGAGAGCAATTCCGATTTTCCAATCATATCCCAATGGTCTTATGGCAGGTTCAATTACTTTACCTATTCTCCCAATCCAAGATGCTTCAAGCAGTTCAGAGTTTTGCTGACGTTCTATTTCAGGGCTGAGTTCATTCCCATATTGTGCTTGATAACGTGATTTGATTTGCTGCATGTCATCGGAGGGGCCAAAACTCTTGAGAAAAAATAAGATAAGAGAAACAATAAGAATTACCTTTCCGGCTCCGCTCAAAAACATCATACTTTTTTTGTAAAGCATATAAAATAGCGGTTTCCATCTCGGAGGACGCAATTCAGGCATTTCTAACACAAAGAAATGATTGGCTTTGGCTTTGATAAACAATCTGAATATCAACGCAAACAAAAGAGCAGAAACAAAGCCCAATAGGTACATTCCCATCAGAACGAGTCCTCTGGTATTAAAAATCCAAACACTGCTGTCCTCGGGTACTAACATTGAAATTAAGAGAGTATAAACAGGAAGCCGCGCAGAGCAGGTCATGAGGGGGATAATAAAGATAGTGGCAAGTCTTTCGGCTTTATTTTCTATGGTTCTGGCTGCCATGATGGAGGGAATGGCACAAGCCAATCCTCCTGTCATTGGAATAACGGATTTTCCGCTCAATCCAAATCTTCGCATAAAACGGTCAGAAAGAAAGCTGATTCTGGTGATATAGCCGGTTTCTTCCAAAAGTCCTATAAAGAAAAAGAGAATAACAATCTGTGGAACAAATACCACTACTCCCGCTAACCCTGATATTAGCCCTTCCACTACCAAATCATTAAAGAAACCTGCCGGTAAAGATTCATTGACAAATCCTCCGACTTTGATAAATATCCATTCAATTCCCTGCATGGGAACTTCGGCAAGCATAAATACCGATTGAAAAATCAAAGTCATGATTGCAAGCATGATGATAATACCCCAAACAGGATGAATTAATAGCTGGTCTAATTTTTCAACCAACCTTTTTTGATAAGGCAAGCGAGTAACTACATTGCTGATTATGTCTGCAACCATTTTTTGTCTTTCGCTTGCATCTTTTTTTCGGGTTTCGTCAACCTTGTTTTCTTCGTTACCGGATTTGATTTGTTGTGAAACAAAATCTTTGTATCCGATTTCGGATTTGTTATAGCTGTTGTAAAATGGATTTTGGTTTGGAAAAACTACTTTATGAAAAGTATTTTTTAGAGTCTCAATACCCTCTGACTTGAGAGCGCTGATAGATACAACCAAGACTCCCAACTTTTGGGATAGTGCATCAGTATCAATCTGAATCCCTTTACTTTTAGCGAGGTCAACCATATTGAGAGCTAACATGGTGGGGAGCCCCAAGTCTGCAATTTGTGAAAAATAAAATAGGTTGCTTTCCAATCTTGTAGCATCAGCTACGAAAACAATTATTGCATTTTTGGTACTGAGAATTTCTTTAGCTGCCACCAACTCATCTTCGGATTTTGGAAAAAGGCTGTAGGCTCCGGGTAAATCAATGAGGGTGTATTCTTTATTGTTAATCTTAATTTTCCCGGAAACTTTCTCTACGGTTGTTCCCGGTATATTGGTTACTTTTTGATTAAGACCAGCGAGAATATTGAAAATGGAAGTTTTGCCACAATTAGGATTCCCTACAAGTAAGATATTTGTGGTTTCTGATTCCAATCCCCGAAAATTATAATTGAGGTTCAACCATGATTTGAGAAGTTTCGCTCCTGCGAAGAATTAGCTTTGTACAAGTACATTCAATAATAGCGGGATCGCCAAAAGGGGCGCAACCTGAAACTGTTAGAGTTGTTCCTTCCACAAATCCAAACTCGAGCATTTTCAACTCAAGTGAAGGGTTGTTGACACATTTTAATGTAGCTTTAGCACCCTTTTTTAATTCACATAATGCAATTGCCATCGCTGCAAATGTACGTTATTTATTATCATTTTAAATAAGGGGTAAGTTAATTTTTATAGTTTTTTCATTATGCTGATAATCAGTAACTTAGTTATTCTTCCTTTTTTTGTGTTAAGAGGGAAAATATTTGGATGGATAATTTATTGCATTAGGCTAATTTTTTTTAGAAAATGAACCAGAGGATAATACTTTTGCGCCCCGAATTCATAAGATAAAATTGTCTTACATTTACTTTAATCGCTTCATTTGTTTCGCTACAATAATAATAAGAATGAATAACATTATAAAAGCATTAACACTACTGTTTGTTTTCATAATTACATACATAGGCGTAAATGCGCAGACTACATTAACCCTAAAAGACGCGTGTACATACGCTCTTAAAAATAAGGCAGAAGCAATAAAAGCAAATCTGGATGTTGAAAATGCTAATTATCAAATCCAAGAAGTAAGAGCAAACGTATTTCCTCAAATTAATGGTGCTGTAGGGTTAACTAACAACATGATTTTACAACAAATGGCATTAGACTTTGGGGGACAAACTCAAATAATCAAGATGGGTGTCCCATGGCAATCAAATGCAGTAGTACAACTTGATCAACAACTATTTAATATGTCGGTATTTCAGGGATTAAGAGCAGCTAAAACTACCAAAGAGTTTTATCAGATCAATGCCAACCTTACGGAAGAACAAATTATTGAGAAAGTTGCAAATGCGTATTTTGATGTATATAAAACCAAATCTCAGATTAAGACTATTTCATTGACATTAGAAAATACATCTAAGGTTCAAGAAGTAATCTCCAATATGGTTTCAAACGGAATTGCAAAACAGATAGACTTGGATAGAATTAATGTGTCATTGAATAATCTCAGAAGTTCAAAATCTCAACTGGAAAATGCGCTTGAATTACAAGAAAACGCATTGAAATATCTTATTGGTATGGATATGTCCGTTCAAATTGTATTTCCTGATAATCTATTTGACGAAAAGCCGAAACTTGTTCCAAAAGAAGAAGTTAATTTAGAAAATCGGACTGAAGTTCAGTTGCTGCAAAAACAAGGTGATTTGTTAAGACTCAACAAGAGTTCAATCAATGCAGCAAGATATCCAACATTAGGACTCAGTGCCAACTATGGATATTTAAGCATGGGAGATGCTTTCCCATACTTTACTGATGCAAATAGTGGCGTGAATCGTTCTGACTTTTCTTCTGTTAGTTTAAATTTAAGAATTCCCATTTTTAATGGATTTGCGATTCACTCAAAATCTATGCAGGCAGAAATTTCAATCCGTAAACTTGAAACAGATCTGATGGATACAAAACGGGCGCTGAAGATGGCTGCCGAAAATGCCTATACTCAAATCAAAAACGCTCTGATTAGTCTTGGAATTCAAGAAGCAAATATGCAACTTGCAGAAGAGGTATTGTATAATATACAGAATAACTATCACAATGGGTTAGCCTCTTTGACAGATGTTTTGGATGCTCAAAATGCTTATGCCAACGCGCAAAACAATTATACTGTTGCTTTTTATGAATACAAAATTGCTGAGGTGCAGTGGAAGAAAACTAAAGGAGAATTAAGATCATTTTACATTGAACAATAAAAATAGATAATATAAAAAGACAGATGAAAAGGACCATTATAACTTTTGGTGTCATTATAGCACTCTTTGTGGGACTGCTGTATATACTCAATAAAAATAAGACCGCCAATATGGCGAAGACGCAAGTCGTGATAAAAGCAAATAACGAAGTTGCAGTCAGAGTAACTGATGTTGATTCCCAAATATTGAACCTTGAGTATATAGCAAATGGCATATTTGCACCTCAACAATCCGTATTTCTTTCTTCCGAAGTCCCAGGCAAAGTTGTGAGTGTTTTAGTACAAGAAGGAGCCAAGGTTAAAGCAGGTCAGGTACTAGCAGTAATTAAAGGAGAGAAACAAGAGATTGCCCTCTCAATTGCACAAGCGGTTTATGATAATGCACTCAATGAAGTAAGTCGATTTGAGCGTGCATATTCTTCAGGAGGGGTCACTAAACAACAATTAGATCAAGTTAAATTGCAATTGGAAAATGCCAAGAACAATCTGCTAAGTGCTAAGGTCAATGCAGGAGATGTAAATATCACAGCATCTTTTTCAGGTATTGTAAATAAGAAAAATGTAGAACCCGGTTCTTATGTTAATCCGGGACAACAACTATTTGAGATTGTAAACATTACTTCCTTAAAACTTAGGGTTAATGTTGATGAAAAAACTATTGGGAGAGTTAAATTAGGAGAGAAGGTTATGATTAGGTGTTCTGCGATTCCCGACAAAATGTGGGAGGGCAATGTTACATTTATTGCTCCAAAAGCAGATGCCGGTCTCAACTTCCCTGTTGAATTAGAGATTAGCAATAGTAGTTCAAATCAGTTAAAGGCAGGAATGTTTGGGACTGCTGTCTTTGGATATGAGCAAACTGTAAAAACATTGGCTATTCCTCACCAAGCATTTGTAGGGAACATTAGCTCCGGAAAAGTATTTGCGGTAGAAGATGGAAAAGCGGTTTTAAGAACTGTTTCTACGGGAAGAGATTTTGGAAATACTGTTGAGATAATATCAGGTATACAAAATGGAGATAAGGTTATTACTACAGGTCAAATTAATTTGGTTGACGGAACTCTTATTAAAGTAATTCAATAAACAGAATCATCTTCCACAATGAAAATTGCTGAAATCTCAATAAAACGTCCCAGTCTGATCCTTGTTCTGTTTATTGGTCTTACCCTGGGCGGCTTACTATCATACCTGCAAATGGGATATGAGTTAGTGCCGAAATTTGAAGTAAATGTAATTTCTATACAAACGCTCTATCCCGGTGCCTCTCCATCCGAGGTTGAAAACTCAGTTACAAAGAAGATTGAGGATGCTATATCAACATTGGAGAATGTGAAGAGTATTGAGTCAAAATCTCTTGAAAGTGTTTCAGTAGTTATCGTGCGACTCAATGATGATGCAGATGTTGATTTCTTGCTCAATGATGCTCAGAGAAAGATAAATGCCATTGTTAATGACCTCCCGGAGGACGCAAAGGTTCCTACTCTGGCAAAATTCTCATTCGATGACATTCCGATAATGAATTTATCTGTAACATCTCCCAAGCTCTCAGAGAAAGAGCTATATGATTTGTTAGACAAGAAGATTCAACCGGCATTCGCTCGATTAGATGGAGTTGCCAAAATTGGCATGATTGGAGGAGAAGTTAGAGAGATTCAAGTTAGTATTAATCCGGAGAAAGCAAAAGGCTATGGCTTGACTATTATTCAGATTCAACAATTGATTGCAGCTTCAAATATGGATTTTCCTACGGGAAGCATTAAATCTAGAGATAATCAGATGACTATAAGGCTCGCGGGCAAATTTCTTTCCATAGATGAAATGCGCAATATGATATTGACTACCCCAGCCGGAGTAAACATTCGCTTAAGTGATGTTGCTGAAGTTCAAGATGGTATTAAAGATATTGAAAAATTAGCTAGGTTGAATGGTGACAATACAATCTTGCTTCAAGTATATAAACAATCTGATGCAAATGCTGTTACAGTTTCAGAAGAGGTAAAGAACAAAATTTTACAAGTTGAAAAGGATTTTAAGATTAATGGTATTTCTATTGATATAGCAAGCAACTCAACTGATTACACTTTGCGTGCAGCAAATAATGTATCACATGATTTATTGTTGGCTGTTATTCTCGTTGGAGCAATTATGTTATTTTTTCTCCATAGTATCAGAAATGCCATTATCACGATGATAGCAATCCCATTGTCCTTGATTTCCACATTTATTGTACTGAATCTTTTGGGTTATACTCTCAACTTGATGACGTTATTAGGACTTTCTTTGGTTGTCGGTATTTTGGTGGACGATGCAATAGTTGTAATTGAGAATATTCACAGACACATGGAGATGGGGAAAAATAGAGTACGTGCCTCCTATGATGGAGTTAAAGAAATTGGGTTCACAGTATCTTCTATTACATTGGTTATTGTTGTCGTGTTTTTCCCAATTTCTGTATCTACCGGTATGGTATCAAACATTTTACGTCAGTTTACAGTGACTGTAATGGTATCCACTTTGTTTTCTCTTCTCATCTCTTTTACCTTGGTTCCATGGTTGTATTCTAGATTCGGGAGACTGGATGTTATCCGTCCTGAGACTTTTGTTGGTAGGTTGATTCATAGATTTGAGACCATTCTTAAAAGAATAAGTAGTGGAATTGGTAATCTCCTTGAATGGTCTTTAGCAAAGAGAAGTCACAAAGTCATCACGCTTTTTGTCGCCTTCTTATTGTTTATTAGTTCCTTTGTTTTGATAGGAAAAGGATATATTGGGTCTGATTTCTTCCCCGATAATGATAAGGGCGAGTTTTTGTTACAATTGGAACTTAAGAAAGATGCAACAATTGAACAGACAAACCAAGCAGCACTCTTTACTGAATCTCTTTTATTGGAAAGACCTGAGATTACAAAAATAATTACAACTGTGGGACAGTCTTCTGATGGTATGATTTCTACAACAGGAACCAAGAACAAGGCAGAGATTCATATTTTTTTACAAAAGGATTACTACAAAACTGAGGCAACCAAGGTATACTCTACCAAATTAATTCAAAATATTGAAGATAAATTAATAGGTGTCAAGTTAAAAAGTGTGAATTTAGGACTTATGGGAGCTGAACAAGCACCCATAAAACTGACTGTGGTAGGTTCTACACAGGCAGATGCAGAAGAGTTCGCTTCTCAAGCAGCAGAACTATTAAGAAAGATTCCGGGTACTACGGGCATCAAATTAACTTCGGAGGGTGGAAATCCTGAAATAGATGTTAAAGTAGACCGAGACAAGATGGCTACTCTTGGGCTCAACGTAGCAACAGTAGGTATGGCAATGCAAACGGCATTCGCAGGGAACACCAGCACTAAGTTCCGATCCGGAGATAGAGAGTACGATATCAATATTAGATATGATGCAAGTGGAAGAGCAAGTATTAATGATGTTAAGAATCTGGAATTTATTAATCCCTATGGTCAGGTAATAAAATTAGAACAATTTGCTACTGTTACCTATGGTACCGGCCCTAGTCTATTGGAACGCAGAGATAAGTCTCCGTCAGTTTCTGTGGAAGCACAAGTTGTTGGTATGCCTACAGGTACTGTTGCATCAGAATGGGAAAAGCAATTTACCAAATTAGATAAAAAGCCCGGTGTTGACTATGTGTGGGGAGGCAATATGGAGAATCAAAAAGATGGTTTTGGTTCATTAGCAATTGCTTTGGTTGCTTCTATTGTATTAGTTTATTTAGTAATGGTTGCACTCTATGATAATTTTGCAACTCCATTGGTTGTGCTGTTTTCAATACCTCTTTCTTTTATAGGGGCGTTGTTATTCCTTGCAATTTTTAATCAAACCTTGAATATCTTTACAATTTTGGGGATAATTATGTTGATTGGTTTGGTGGCGAAGAATGCCATTTTATTGGTTGACTTTGCCAATCATTCCAAGGCTAATGGTGCGACAACTCATGATGCACTTATGGCTGCCAATCATACCAGATTTCGCCCAATCATTATGACAACAATTGCTATGGCGGTAGGGATGTTGCCAATCGCAATTGCTCAAGGTGATGGGGCTGACATTAATCGTGGGCTGGCCATGGTTATTATAGGAGGTTTATTGTCTTCCTTGTTCCTAACCTTGGTCGTTGTCCCTGTCGTTTACTCCATATTTGATACTATTGGAATGAAATTGAGAGGAGGGAAAGAAAAGACAAATTATTCGCAGATGTTACATGCGGATAGAGATAACTCAAAGAAATGATGAGGACTTTGATTTCTGTTTTTTTCGAATTGTAATTACTCTGAAATACCTAGGCTTTAAACTTCTATTCAATAACTACGGGTATGCGGCTGTTGAGTTTAAGCTCGGTAGGGTTTGAATAATCATATTGATAAATACCTCCTTGGGCACTCAAAACCAGATTGTTGTTGTAAGGAATGACATCGTAGGGCACATTAATTTCAATAGTGTTTATTTTGGCCGGTAGAGAGGGATTGTTCAAGTTGTAAACAAAGAGATTATTCGCATCACAAACAAAGAGGTTTTTGTTGTCAATTCCTAAACCACGAGGAGAAACCATATTTAAAGACTTTGCAAGATATGGATTGGTAGGATTTGCTATATTCAAAATATATAGCCTATTGATACCCCTGCACTCACTTGCGCCATTCAGAGTAAGATAAGCATAATCACCTTGTGCAACAACGGGATCACAACTAAGTATATGGTCCATTCTCCCAATATAAGTTGGCTTTGCAGGATTAGTGAGAGAATAAACTATCATCCCGAATCGTGCTCCTATAAAAAGATTGTTGTTGTATGCAAAAATAGTTTCAGCATCCCGACCTATATCTGTACCAACAATTGCTTCTTTAAGCACTTCGATAATACTGTCAGGATTAGAAATGTCATAGGTAACAATATAGTTATAAGATATAGTGTATAGGTGATTATTTACAATTGCAAATCGCGCATAAGAGCCTCCACGCCCGATAGAGTAACCGGAATTTCCACTTGAAGTACTAGAATCGGGTTTCTCGCAAGAAATAATTAGTGCGATTAATATTATATAGAGTAATGTATGAATGATTCTTAATTGTCTCATGATGTTTCTTATCTAGAAATACAATATTTACCTTCGATTTCTCCCAATCGCCATGCAACTATTTCGCCCTTACTGAAATCAGGACATTTAAAAACAATATATCCCTCCTTATTTCTAACAGAACTACTAGGGTCAGGTCTTTGGATCGAGGCCGAATCAGATTTGATGTATTGTTTGAAAATAGGATTTTTGGGGTCTGATATATCGAATGAGAGTAAGCCGTTTCCATAGTTTGTATATAAAATAGAATTTTTAATTGCCATGTCTGTACAACCCGGGATTTTATAAAAAGTAAGATTTATAGGCGATTTTTTGTTAGAATTATCATATATATGAATCCCTTCTCTACTCTCATTAATCAATAAATAATCGTTATAAATATATATTTTACCGGGATGTACTAATGCTCTTGGTGTAGTACTGAGATTTTGAAACGAATTAATCATTTCATCTGCATAAATGGGGATATAACCCTGAACAATGTTATATTTCGACCTATCATTGCAGCTTGCTATCAAAATCCCTATAATAATCAACTGAATAAATAAGTTTCGTTTCATGAAGTAATCATATGATAAATTTAAAGTCAAAAATAGCTTTTGTTTCTATATAAACAAGTAATTTATAAAACGCCCCTATCTATTTATTGTATTAATTTGCAGAGTACATGAAGATAGGAATTTTGCTTTATCCGACTTTTGGCGGGAGCGGTGTGATGGCAACTGAACTCGGAAAAGTTCTTGCTCAGAGAGGATTTGAAGTACATTTTATCTCTTATAACATTCCCGCACGTTTAACTCATTTTCATGGAAATGTTTTTTTTCATGAAGTATCTGTAAAATCGTATCCTCTGTTTGATTATGTACCTTATGAAACTATATTGGCAAGTAAAATAGTTGATATAGTTCTGCGTCAGAACTTGGACATTCTTCATGCTCATTATGCTATACCGCATGCATCGGCAGCGATTATGGCAAAAATGATTCTCAAGGAAAAGGGTATTGATATCCCTTTGGTTACTACATTACATGGTACAGATATTACGCTTGTTGGAAGAAATCCGACATACAAACCTGTTGTGGAGTATTCCATCAATAATTCAGAAGCTGTTACGGCTGTTTCGGAGAGTTTGAAGTCTGATACAAAGTCAATTTTCAATATTAAAAATGAGATTGATGTAATCTATAACTTTGTTCATGTTGATGAATCAGAGAAGTTGAAAGATGATGATTTTAGAATATCAATTGCTCCTAATGGAGAACGAATTTTGGTTCACAGCTCAAATTTTAGAAAGGTTAAGAGAATTGAAGATGTACTCAAGGTCTTTAATGAAGTAAACAAACAACTCCCTTCTAAGCTAGTCATTATTGGAGACGGCCCTGAAAGAGATGCCATTGAAGATTTGTGTCAAAAACTGCAATTGTGTAACAGTATTATTTTTCTTGGCAGACAAGAAGCGGTATATGAGATTCTGGCAAACTGCGATTTGTTCCTTTTGACATCGGAAACAGAAAGTTTTGGTCTTGCTGCTTTAGAAGCAATGGCTTGTGGAACGCCTGTAGTGTCAACCAATGCAGGAGGAATTCCGGAAGTTAATAAAGATGGTTACTCAGGATTTTTATTACCCGTTGGAGATGTTAAAGGAATGGCGGATAAGGCACTTTACATTCTTTCCTCAGATGAGAGATTAAAACAGTTCAGCAACAATGCATTGAAACATGCAAAAGAATTTTCAATTGATAAAGCTATAGACGGTTATTGTAAAATATACAATAGAGCGATTGCAAGTAAAAATAAATAGGAACTATATTAGAGTGCTATTTCTTCACCTGCTTGGTTTTCAAACAAAAATAAACCTAATGATATTTGTTTGTCTTCTTTGATTTTCAGCCATTTTCCATACTTCAAAAACCACCTAAAACGGATTGAAATCAATCCATTTGTGAAATATGCTTTGAGGATAGGATTGCAAACCAAAGTGATTTTTTTCATGTTTTGATTCATATACAAATAAGCCAAAGCCTCATCAATTCTGTCTTCAAGAAGATTTGCAGACTCTATTTTGCCCGAACCATTGCATGCAGGACAAACTTCAGAAGTAACAATGACCGTTTCGGGTCTTATTCGCTCTCTTGTAATCTGTATAAGACCGAATTTGCTCATTGGAAGAATGCTGTGTCTGGCTTTATCGGCTTTCATATATTCAATGAGTTTGTCATTGAGTTGCTTCTTATGAATAGGTGATTTAAGGTCAATAAAATCAATCACGATGATTCCGCCCATATCTCTTAATCTCAATTGACGAGCAATCTCTTGGGCAGCTTCCAAATTAACTCTCAATGAGATTTCTTGTTGACTCTCTCCGGCATTTAGCTGTCTGCCACTATTCACATCAATTACATGAAGTGCTTCAGTGTGCTCAATAATCAAATAGGAACCCGCAGAAAATGGGACTTTTTTCCCAAAGGAAGTTTTGATTTGTCTGTCAATATCAAAATTCTCAAAAAGACTTGCCTTCCCTTTGTATAGCTTAACTAAATTGGATTTACCATGTGAAATACGATTGATAATTTGACGAATCTCGTCCATCAGAGGCATTTCATTGACCCATATATTTTCAAAACTATCATTAAGCAAATCGCGCAGAATTACCTCAATTTTTGACCCCTCACTTAATAATCGGGTTCTGTGATTAGCTTTGAAGAGTGATTTAATAGTGGACTTCCACTTACTTAATTGCTCTTGTAAGTCACTTTTAATTTCTTCAATGGTAGCGTCTTCGGCAACGGTTCTTACAATGATACCAAAGTTTGACGGTCTGAAATCTCTAAAAAGGTTTTTAATTTCTTTTTTCTTCTCGGGGTTCCCGATTTTTCGCGAAACAGATAATTGTAGAGAAAAGGGCATGAGTACTAAAAATCTGCCTGCAAATGAAATGTCGCACCCTACTCTTGCACCCTTATTGTGGATTGGTTCTTTCAAAATCTGAACCATCAGCAATTGCCCTTTTTTGATATAATCTCCAATAGGAGCGCTTTTTAGAGTCTCCGGAAGAAACTCAATTTTGTCGAGATTGGAACTTTTAACTCCGGTTTGTTGAGCAGTGGTAATATAACGATTATAGGTCTGAAACTGCACACCAAGGTCATGGAGATGCAAAAAGGCATCTCTTGTGTCTCCTATATCAATAAATGCTGCGTTTATTCCCGGAACTACGCGTTTAACCCTGCCAAGATAGATATCTCCTACTTTAAAAGATTCATTTCCGCTTTCGTTGTGATATTCAACGAGCTTCTTATCGGATAGTAAGGCTATTTTTGTTTGTCCGGCAACTCTCTCAATGTATAATTCGTTGACCAAACTATATTAGAATTAAGTTAAAGAAGATTATTTCTTCTTATGGCGATTTTTTCTCAATCTCTTCTTTCTCTTGTGAGTTGAAATTTTGTGTCTTTTTCTCTTTTTACCGCTTGGCATATCTCTTTAAAATTAAATTTTACTGTCCTTTTATTGTTTCCTTTGTTCTAAACTCTGTTCCTCTCTTTAAGTAATAATCAGCACTGTCTTTCATGTTTAAACGGCTGAAAACTTCACTTACTTTGAAGTTATAATCAGAATTAAAGGGCTGCAAAGATAGTAATTTTTTGAAACGCTCTAATGCTTTTTCGTATTGACCGGTCTCTATTGAAAAATCACCCATCATAAAGAGTGCATCTGTATTATTTGGGTCATCTTGTAATACCTCTTGTAAGATAGCAATACCCTCCATTGTCATGGGTTGTGTTCGTACTAAGACGTAACCTTTAAGAGTCTTTGCATCTGTATTTTTGGGGTTGTTTTTTAGAATCTTTTCTAATAGATTAAGTGCTTTTAAAAGAAAAATATTTCCTCTTGATTCATCTTTTGTGAATTGATTTGCAACAACCAAATAACGTGCTGATTGCAAATAGAAACTATCCTTGTTCTCTTTTTCAGCAATTATTTCGTTGTAAAAAGCAGCGGCAGAAGCCAATCCTGAATTGATAGAATGTTCTATAAGAATTTGCAGAGAGTCTTTGCTTAAACTAACATTAATAGGAAAATCAGTTTCTATTGAAAATCCCATTTCGGCAATATCATCAGACACAGCAAGTTGATACTGACTTTCTGAAAATTCATTTTGTGGAGTTTGCTTAGAGGTTTTTTTTACCAGATTGGATGTAGCATTTTTCCAATTGAGCGAGACAAGTAGAATTCCTATCGCTATTGAAAAAAGTACAGTAGCGAACTGAATTATGGTGCGTAAAGACATTATTTAACTTTAATCTTTTTTATTTTGTCTGCGAATGACTTTGCGGGTTTAAATTTTGGAATGTAATGAGCATCAACTAACATAGCGGTATTTTTTGTGATGTTTCTGGCAATTTTTTTAGCTCTCTTTTTTAAAGTAAAACTTCCAAACCCCCTGAAAAAGATGTTTTCACCTTTGTGCATAGAGTCTTTAACTACATCAAAAAATGTATCAACGGTCTCTAGTACCATTGACTTCTCAGCACCAGTCTTTTCAGCAATTTTTGCTACAACTTCAGCCTTTGTCATAATTTTGTTTTTTAAAAATTAGTAGGGCAAAATTAGTTATTCATATTAAACAAACAAGGTATAGATTTCGTTTATCATTGTACCAATAAATGTTATGGAATGGGAATTAGAGTTAATTAATTGGTATATAGATAATTGTCGTGATTTGCCATGGAGAAAAAAAAATAATGGATATCACACTTGGATTTCAGAAGTTATTTTACAGCAAACACGTGTAGCACAAGGAATTACCTATTATTATAGGTTTATTGAAAGATTTCCGTCTGTTAATGATTTGGCAAAGGCAACAGAGCAAGATGTTTTACTGCTCTGGCAAGGATTGGGATATTATTCGAGAGCAAGAAATTTACACAAAGGTGCAAAACAAATCGTAGAAAATCTTGAATCTGAGTTTAATCAAACACCGGAAAAGTTGATGAAAATTTCCGGAATAGGAGTTTATACAGCCAATGCAATTGCATCTTTGGCTTATGATTACCCCGTCCCTGTTGTAGATGGAAATGTTTATAGAGTGGTTACTCGATTATGGGGAATTAAAGAGCCGATTCCGACTGAAAAAGCCAGAAAACTTATTTCTAATCTTTTGCAAACATCTGTTGTTCGTTTTAAACCCTCTTTATTTAATCAAGCATTAATGGAATTGGGTGCTTTGGTTTGTACACCACAAAATCCTAAATGCCAAGAATGTCCTTTACAACTTCACTGTTTTGCATATCAACATAATGCACAGAATGAGTTTCCTATTAAAGTCAAAAAGAAAAAGCCGGAAAAAGTTTTTTATTCTTATTTTCACTTTGTGAATCCCGAAGGTAAAACTTTGTTGTATAAACGCTCGAAGGGGATTTGGAACGGATTATTTGAGTTTCCAAATCAACAAACTTCCTATCCCTTAGATAAAGAACAGGTAATGAAGGATTTCAGAGAATTTGAGATTTTGGATATCATGTGCAATTATTCATGTAAACATACCCTTACACATAAAACCATTTTTGCGAAATTTTGGGAAATAAAAGTGCAAAAACTACCTTCGAATATAAATTTGACTATTTTTGAAATTCATTTGGATGAGATAGACAAGTATCCCATACATCAGTTAATGAAAAAATATATTGACTCTCTTTTAAACTTAACACACTATGATTAACAAAGTAATTTTGGTAGGAAGGGTAGGTAAAGACCTAGAATTAAGGACACTTAGTAAAGGCACTCAAAATAGATTTGTTGTAAACTTCCCATTTGCTACTCATGAGTTTTCAATAAATAGAAAGACTGGAGAGCGTATAGAGCAAGTGGAATGGCATAACATTGAAATGTGGGATAAAAATGCAGAAAACGCTGCCAAAATCTTAAAAAAAGGCAGAGTCGTATATATTGAAGGTCGAATTAAATGTGATGTTACAATAGATGAAAATGGTCACAAACAGTATCGAAATAAAATTAGGGCAAGTTTATTTCAAGTTTTAAACTTTAATGGTAACAATGTGTCAAAGAATCATTTGGAAGGTGAGGTTAGATGTGATGAAGTGAATGAAGACATAGAGCCAATTGATGATATTATTGATGAGGATGGTTTTAACAGTGAGGGGTAGGAGTTAAAGTTAGCAATGAAGAATCACACTTATTTTATTTTATCAGCACTTAGTTTTTTTACCGCTGTTTCACTTTTCTTTAGTTCTTGCGAAACTGCACTTAGTCCGCGCCCAAAAGGTTATCCCAGAGTGTATTTTCCTGAAAAGTCTTATGACATTTTTGATTCGGCTCAGTGTGAATATGTATTTTCAAAACCTGTTTATGCAAAAATGCAAAAGGATCCTGCTTATACCGAAGACCGGCCTTGTTGGTATAATCTGAATTTTGAACCTTTTAATGCTACTTTACATATTAGCTATCACGAATATCACACTCCCGAAGAATATGATTCACTTTATGAAGACACTCATAAATTAGTTTATAAGCATATAATCAGAGCCGATGATATTGAAGAGATTGAGATAGGTTCACAGGATGATAGTTTGAACGGTATTATTTATAGATTGAGAGGGAATACCGCAACAAACCTTAACTTCTTTCTTACTGATAACAGCCATCGCTATTTTAGAGGTGCATTGTATTTTAATTCTAAGACTGAGCCGGACTCAATAGCTCCGGTTTATAAGTTTATTCAGGATGATATTTACCACATAATTTCAACGTTCAAATGGAAATGATTCAAAAGTCAACCCGCAATATTCTTGTGAAAGTAATGGCACAATATGAACCCAATATGTCTGTACCACATCAATCAGAATATATATTTTCATATACCATAATGATTGTCAATGAGTCTCCATATAGGGTTCAATTATTGAAAAGAAAGTGGCATATCCTTGATTATGTTACAGTGCAAGCATCTGAGAGAATTGTTGAAGGTGAAGGGGTTGTTGGTGAAATCCCTATATTAGAGCCGTATGAGTCTTTTACTTACAATTCTTTTTGTAAGTTGAGTTCCGGCAAAGGCGAAATGTTTGGTTCTTATACCTTCTTTAACTTCTCTGAATATGAGGAATTCGAGGTTGAGATTCCTGCATTTACTTTAGTAACACCTTGGATGTTGAACTAAGTTGCTACTGAGCAGCAATGCAACTTATTTCCACCCTCGCACCTGCAGGAAGTGCAGCAACCTGTACCGTTTCTCTTGCGGGGAATATATCATTGAAATAGCTTGCATAAATCTTGTTCACTTCTTGGAAATCACCCATATTGGTAATGAAAATAGTAGTTTTTACAATGTCTGAAAACCCTAATCCTGCTTCGGATAAAATTGCTTTCATGTTTTCCATTACCTGACTTGTCTCAGCGGTAATACTTTCTTGAACCATCTTGCCGGTTGCAGGATTGATTGGAATTTGACCTGAAACAAAAACAAATCCGTTGAAAGACCTCGCATGACTGTATGGACCGATAGGTGCCGGTGCATTTGGTGATGTTATTACTTTATGTGCCATATTATGTTTGTTTGTTAATTTTCTTGGTTTTAAATCCTACTTTTGTCCTCGAATTACTATGTCAACCCAAATGAACATTGCAATCACAGGAAAGGAAGAATTATGCAGAGAATTAATCTCTGTTATTTCACAAGGCAATAATAGCAGAATATTTGAAATTGATAAAATCCCAAATGATGAAAGTTTTGATGTGATTTTTGATCTCGATTTTGACCACTCACCTCTAGAGCATTGGGGTTTATTGAAAAATATAAATACTCAATTTTACTTTTTGGGTGCTTGTCTTACTCAGCTCTCTTTTATTGATTTTGGAGCTAATAGAAATAAAGTTATAGGGATTTGTAATTTGCCAACTTTGATTGGTAGACAAACCCTTGAATACAGCACAATAAGCGGGAATCATTTGGCTCACGATTTTGTGAAATCATTAAATTTTCAGGATGCACTGAAAGTTGATGATAGGGTTGGAATGGTTACTCCTAGAGTGATTTGTATGATTATAAATGAAGCATATTATACAGTACAAGAGGGAACTGCAAGCAAGCAAGATATTGACCTGGGTATGAAATTAGGAACAGCTTACCCTTATGGCCCGTTTGAATGGGCAGAAAAAATAGGGTTAAAAAATGTCTATTCACTGCTCAAAGCGGTATATGATGACACAATGGATGAACGCTACAAAATTTGCAATCTATTGAAAACAGAAGCATTCAAAGTTTAATAAATTGAAAAGACTTGGATTGTTCTTTGGCTCTTTTAACCCAATACATTTGGGTCATTTGGCAGTAGCTGAATACATGCTGAAAGAGCTTCAATTAGAAAAAATATTGTTTATTATTTCACCGCTTAATCCTTTTAAACAATCAGCGGATTTATGGACTCCCGAAAAGCGATTGATGTTGGTGCAAAAAGCCATCAACTACAACCCTCAACTTGAAGCATCTGACATAGAGTTTAGTTTGCCTCAACCTTCCTACACCTATATCACACTTGAAAAACTCAAAAACCTATACCCCGATACCAAGTTTGCAATTATTGTAGGTTCTGATAATTTGTTAAGATTGAAAGAATGGAAAGAAATTGAAACGATTTTAGGTGAGAATACATTTGAGGTATTTCAACGCAGCGGGACAGAACATTTACAACCTTTCCATCCCAACATTCATATTCACAAATCACCTTTTGTCGATGTCTCTGCGACTGAGATTAGACAAAAATTAGTAGAAGGTAAAAGCGTTGCAGGACTTGTTCCGGATAGTATAATTGAATTGATGTAAGCAAAGCCGAGAACTTTCTGTAAATCATGAGATATCACAAAAATCATTGGATAGCTATATAAACAGAACTAATAATTCAGAATTTGCTATATTGAACTAATTTCCGGTACCTTGTAAAGAGATTCTTAAGGCTTTATTATTTAACTTGCCAATACACTGTTCATTAGGTAATTAGAAAAAAAAATCCTGCTTGGTTTCCCAAGCAGGATAAAAATTATTTATAGTTTAACTGATTACTCAATTAATACTCCAACAACTTCAGTATCACCTTTGGTGTTTTTACCCTCTATGAGGACTCCGCCTTGTTTGTTTTGTAAAATACTCAATGCATTACCGGCAGAAAAAACTTTTTGTTTATCTATTGAAGTAATGATAAAACCCTTTGAAATTTTTCCTGCAAACGGACCTTTCTTAACCTCGGCCACTCTAACTCCGTTATTAAGATTGAGTTTTGATAAATCTGATTTGCTGATATTTTCTAAAACCAACCCGAAGGCTTCGTTTTGATTGGTAGGTTCATAAACCTGAGGCTTGCTGTTTCCATCTTTGTTGAGAAGTGTAGCAGTAAGAGTTTTTGTCTCACCTGCACGGTTTATCAGGAGTTCAACCTTGTCACCGGGACGGTATTTTCCTACTTCTTCCTGAAGTGAAGAACTTGAGTTTACTTCTTTTCCATTTATTTTAAGTATAATATCACCTGCTTTCATTCCTGCCTTTTTTGCAGCACTATTATCAACCACATCGTGAACATAAACACCTTTAAGCCCTTTGATATGTTCTTGTTCAGCAAGTTCGCTGGTTATATCTTGGATAGAAACACCCAAGATACCCCTTTGAACACCACCGAATTGTTTGATGTCGTCCAATACTTTTTTTGCCAAATTGATAGGTATGGCAAATCCATAACCAATAAAACTACCTGTTTGAGACGCAATTGCAGTATTAATTCCAATGAGTTCTCCTTTTGTGTTTACCAATGCACCACCGCTATTGCCCGGATTGATAGCAGCATCAGTTTGAATAAAATTCTCGATTGCGTATTGATTGTTGTTTGTTCTTAATAGATTTAGACTCCTACCTTTAGCAGAGATTATTCCTGCCGTAACTGTGGAGCTAAGGTTCATTGGATTTCCAACCGCGATAACCCATTCTCCAACTTTCATTGAGTCGGAATTGCCGGTTGGCATAAAGGGGAGATTGTTTTCATTTATTTTTAATAAGGCTAAATCAGTTGTTGGGTCAGTGCCAACCAAGTCTGCAACGTAAGTTCTTTTGTCATTCAGCGTTACCTCTATTTTATCTGCATCTTGTACAACATGGTTGTTTGTAGCAATATATCCATCTGCAGTTATTATTACACCCGAACCACTAGCACCCCTTGGACCTTGAGGAATATCAAATTTAAAACCATGCTCACCAAAGAAATCATAAAAATCAGGAAAAGGGGAGTTGTCATTCTGCCTGCCATTATTTGCCTGATGCGGTTCAATGGTTGTCTTGATATAGACCACACTTGGCGTTGAGAGTTCTGCTGCTTGAACAAAATCTGCATAAGTCCCTGTGGACGAGTTGCGAAGAGAGGCAAATGCCATTGCTCTTTGGTTGTTGTTAAGTTCTGTTGAAACTGTAGTGTTTGGCTTTTCAATAAGGTTATATACTCCGAGAGCAACCAAACCTCCAATAATCCCTACTAAAAGAAAACTAAATAATTTTTTCATTGTTCTATGTGTTTTATTAAAAGCGTAACGTCCGAAATTAATCAAAAATTATTCCCTTTCTTCAGCGTTCGTGGGAAAAAATAAGCAGTTCAAAATAATAAAATACACTATTGACAAGATAGTTTCCTTGTTTACCTTTGTCGGTCTGTTTGGATTAAATACAAATTGTCATGCCTCTTGAAAAAAGACTGAGTGAGCAGAAATTATTTGAAGAACTAAAGTTGAGTAATGAAAAGGCATTAGTACAATTGTACAAGGATAATTATACAATGGTTCGCAACTACATTATGAGTAATAATGGGAAAACTGAAGATGTTGAGGATGTACTACAGGAAGCGGTTGTGGTTGTTTGGGAGAAGGTCAGAGACAAAGATTTTGAACTTTCATCCAGATTGTCAACTTTTTTGATGGCTATAGCAAAGAATCTATGGCTAAAAAAGTTAAATAAAACTTCTAGAATTGATTTTGATAATGATAAAATTACCGCTATGCGTCTTGGCTACTATCAAGATTTTAGTAATGAGAAGCGCAAAATTGTGGGAGAAATGATGAATAAACTTGATTCCACTTGTAAACAGATTTTGATATTATTTTATTTCAAAGACATGGAAACGAAAAGGATTGCTGAAATTATGAACTTTGCAAATACAGATGTTGTGAAAAGTAAGAAATATCAATGTTTCAAGAAGCTTCAATCCTTGTTTGAGAGAAATTATAATAACGCTGACTTTTTTGAATAGAAATGCTAATTACTGAGGCAGACATAGAATTATTTGATGAATACCTCAAAGGTAATCTCGATTCTGAAGCACGAATTGTATTTGAGCAAAGACTTCAGAGTGATGATGAGTTCAAAAGAACTTTTGATGTTTATTCAACTTTGATAGATGGAATCAAGTTTAGCGCACGAGAAGAGTTAAAGAAAAGAATAGCTAAAGAGGGAGAGGTAAAGTATATTCAGAATATATGGGGCAAGAGAGGCTCTCTGGCTGCTGCGGCTATTCTTATATTTTTTGTGGGATTATATTTTGTGTTTGAAAGTAACTTCGGGAAAAAGTTGCTGAAATTTGATGAGTCAAATTCCGAACTTGCATTGGAGGAGGATTTGGACACTGAACCCATTAATAATCAACCAAGAAACCCAACACGAAGAATGAATTCAAAAATTACCGAAAAGTCTAACAACGAGGATATCGCTTTGAATGGTGCGGATAGTTCGATAATAGATGATAGCAATGATTCCACTCAGGCAGAAGGAAGGATTGATGATTTTGTCATTAATGACACTTTTGTATCTGAACTAGATGACAGAACAATTGACAAGGGAGCATCATTTGCTAGCCCTATCCCGGCCTCTGTTCAAGAGGAAGAGAATATTGTGTCGGGGCAATTATTGATAGATTCAACCTATATTGCGGTTTTGATTAATGATGATATATTGATAGGACATTCAAAGATTGATAGTTTTGAATATGCTCACATTAAGATTCAGTTTTGGAAATCTCCATTAAATTCGAGGGTTTATAAGTTTATTCATTCAGGCAATAATTATAGTGCGGAGATTTATGGTATTAATCCTAAAGAAATTAAAAGGATTTTTATTAAGGATCGCAATGAGCTTATAATTTTAGGAAGTACTAAGGCTTATATACTCGAAGTTTCAAGGGACTACTTACCCTATAAAGTTAATAATGATGAGGAGTTTATTACTCCCTTAATGAACTTAAATGAAAATTGATTTTTACAAATACCAGGGAACAGGTAACGATTTTATTATAATAGATAATAGGCTCAGGCAGTGTAATAGCCTGCCTATTAAGCATTTGTGTAACCGCAGATTTGGCATAGGTGCCGATGGACTAATGCTTTTGGAACAGCTAACAGGATACGACTTTAAAATGATTTATTACAATTCAGACGGCAATGAGAGTACTATGTGTGGTAACGGAGGGAGATGTTTAGCTGCATTTGCACACAAGCTTGGTATGGGAAAGAATAGAGAACTAAACTTTCTTGCTATTGACGGAGAACATAAAGCAATGGTTCTTGATAACAATATTATTTCACTCAAAATGAGTAGTGTATCAAATATACTTTTTCATAATTCAGATTTTGTTATAGATACAGGTTCTCCTCACTACATTAGCTTTACTCCTGAAGTTGGCTCACTGGATATCCTCCCTGCAGCTCATAAGATTAGATATTCTCCTACATTTAATCAGGAAGGGATTAATGTCAATTTTGTTCACTCAATCAAGTCTAATGAAATTGAAGTGCGTACCTACGAACGTGGTGTAGAAGCAGAAACATTGAGTTGTGGAACAGGAGTTACAGCAAGTGCCTTAGCATATGCAGAAGTAATGAAATTTGATATGGGAAATCACAGGGTGCTTATTCATACTCCCGGAGGAGACTTGGTTGTCTCATTTAATAAGGTTGAACATGGGTATGATGATATATGGTTGACCGGACCTGCAATAGAGGTGTTTAGTGGACAAATATCACTTGATTGATATTCTTTTGCCTCTATAAGTTATAACGCATCTTAATACCGAATTCAGTTAATGAGGTGGGGAATGCTTGTGATGTTTTAGGCTTATTTCTTCTGTGGTCAAAATATAGGCTTAGATTGATATGATCATTAACCATATAGTCTAATGTTGGTCTGATAGAAAGTGTTCTGCTGCCTTGTGTCGGTTCAGATAGAGGAGTAGTAAGATCTCGTCTAATCATCACATTGTCCATCATAGAAACGTCCATCATGAAATTTAAATCATTTTTAAGGAAAATTCTTTTTCCACGCCAACGGATTGGGAGTAAAACCTCTTTTGCTCTATATCCTACAGCAATACTCCATTCATTTCTGCGATTTTCTGTAAGTTGTTGATTTGCAACTAACAAAGAGACCATTCTCGTCTTACGATATTCAAATCTGAAATTCCAATCATTTTTCATTGCAATGTTGATTCCGGCAAGAGGTGAGAAGTTTTCGGTAATTGTAACGCTTCCTACTTGATATTGAGAAACAAAATCAGTTCCAATCTCGGGTTGAGCTGTTTTACTATATCTCAATTCGCTTGTATAATTAGAGAATGAATATATACCGTTATAAGAGTGTGTAAGACTTATGCTTGTAAAATATCTCTTTAAACTTTCGATTTTTCCTAACCCATTATAACTCATACGCCAGCTTGGCAGAGGCATTTTTTTGAAAATATTTAGACCAACTCTGCTATTATTTTTGCCGGTATAAGCAGCATAAAATGAATTTATGAGCACATCGGGATTGATTTGGGAATAACCAACGGGGTATTTTGTAGTACTGTCAATCCATCCATGTTGGACTCTATTATCTTGGTTCTGAAGTCTTTGAGCAATTACATATCGATTGTCTTTAAATTGATTAAATACTTTTGATTCTTTATCACCATCTAGTCTGTCAAAGGCTGTCCGCCAAAATATACCACTACGTGTAAATTGTCCAACTTCTCTTAATCCAATATCTCTAAAAGTCCCGGTTGAGTCCGGATCAAATCTGAAGTTTGACTGAATATTTCTTGATTCTGAGAGATTGAAATCAAAGTCAATTCTCATATCTTTTATGGGTTCTACAGTAATTTTACTTTGAATTGAATTAGAAACTAATTGAGTATAGAAATTTGCTTGTTGAGGGTCAAGAGATAAGAAACCTTGTTCGGCTAATTTATAACGAATAGAAGGGTCTTGACCACCAAGTATAAAGTCCCATCCGGGAGTATTTGTATTAAAATTATTTCCAAAATAGTCAGGAGTTTGGTTGAATCCGGGAAGTGCAATACCACTAGTAGATGTATAGTTAAAAGTAATTTGTTTGAATAGTGTAATAAAACGCAAAATATTTTTAGCAGCACCTGACATTCCTTTATCCTGTTTGTCCTCCTTGCCATTTGACTTAGGAGAATCTTGAGTGTTATTTTGGCGGTTATTTCGAGATGGGGAGTTGATTTGCCTGAATACTTTGAATTTATTATAAAATGTAGTTAAATTTAGGGTTGCATTTCCATTGATTGATCTTGAGTTTTGGATAGTACTTCCTAATCCCGGTGCTGCGGGTGGTGGTTGTAGCCACTCAAAGTTTGCACTGTAGCGTGTATTGATTTGCACCCAATTAAAGAATTTTATTTTATTAATAGGAATGGTGTATGTAAGATTGGCGGTTTGGTTAAAACCGGAAAGTTCTCCCATACTAAAGAATTCTCTACGAACAGAATCGCGCTTAGCTTCTGTATCAAGCCGCCCCACCGGTTCGCCTATGCGCCCGTTTGCTGTAGATTGATAATCAAATTTGAGATTTCTACTGATTTGCCACCCCAATGTATAAAATCGGTTGATTGTAAAATTCTTGTCAAACAGACGAGGTGTAGGACTGTTGTATAAGTCATTACTCCGATTTTGCAGTTCAGAATAATACCTGTCAATATCCAAACGAATATTTGCAGATTGAGGGTACAGATATAGATTGAAGTCTTTAATAAGTGTCAGGTGTTTTGATTTTATTTTTTTGAAAGGTTCCCATGGTTTTGGTTGCAGTGAAAACATATAACCAATACTGCCTTTGTATGTATTCTGGATTTGTTCTTCAATTTGTTGGTTGCGTCTATAGAGTTTTTGAACAGAATAGGAGAGGTTGAAATTTTCAATATCCCAAGGTTTTTGCTTTTTATTTTCTACTCTGTTCTTTCGTACGTTGATAAAGTTTAGACTATATCTGGAGGTAAAGTCTTCTGCTGCGAGTTTTACTTTTTCTTTTTCTGCTGCATCATGAATGGTACTTAATGTGGTACTTAATTCGATATCAGGGTTTAATGGATTGAATTTAGGGCGAATGATATTTTCATTGTAGCCAATGAACATTGGTATTGTTACCCCTAATTTCTGTGGGAAAAATTTTCCTAGCTCAATATTTGAATTTACATCATATTGGTATTGGTTGGTAAGGCTTCGCTGATTAAGTCTTTGATCAATTGCTCCAAAGCCGATGGTTTTAATGCTGCCGGAAAGATTAACAGTAGAGAAGTCAGCTAATTGTGCCACCACCCTTCCTGTAGCAGCCCACCCACCACCATTTGAAATATCAGTTACTCTGAGTTCATTGAACCATACTTCTCCACATTGTTCTCTATTGGAACGGTTGCGAACTCCTATCATGATAACCCTTACATTACTTAAATCCGGTAACCCAATTAAAGTTACTCTTGCTCCTCCATCCAAAAACCTTACAAAAGGTTTTGACATTGGGGAACCCGCATTTGCACGTTCTTGTTTGGTTTTAAAGAATTCTTCAAGTTCAAAATTTAGATTATTAGCTAGCGGCCAGATATTGTTGTCTGCTGTATTGAATAGTTCGCTAACTTTTAATGGAATTTCATACTCATAATAGTTTCCAACCACGTCTGTACCAAGTCGTATAAATGCACTTAGTTCGTTGTCTTGTAAATCCGTGCCTTCCGCATGAACAAACATTTTTAAGTATTTATAATTTCGGATATCTAAATTCATTGTTTTAAATGCTCCTCGTGCATCATCAGGAGCTAGATTGCAGAAATTAAGCGCTATGGATTGTTCGTTCCTCTTTACAGCACCGGGAGTTATTGGGTCAATCTCTCTTGGAGTATTTGGAGGGGTTACATATGGGAATGGTTTTTTGTTTCCATTTGCTTCAATATTAACTGTTGATACAGAAAACACTGTTTTATCATTAGGATCTATAGGAAGTGAAACACCCGGATTCTTGAGGGAAGAAAGATGCCTTCGCCAATCGGATCGAACTAATTGGAGTTGGGCAATACGCAAGATTACTGAGTCTTCAAATCCTTTCATAAACAACCTCATAAATCGAATAGATTTAAAGTCAGAAATATTTCCGACAACTTTGTTATAGCTTCGGATTGGAATTTTGAATTGATACCAAGTTATCTTATCCTTTTGGCCATTCTTAAGTTCTACTTCTGTGGATATAGAGTCAGTTACAAAGTTTTGTCCTATTTTAAGTGAATTATGAGAAATATCGATTGAGTATTGAAAATAATCCTCATTTTGGCTCATTGTAAAGTCATTGTTTATGTCTTCTGCGTCAGGGGTTGTTGTAGATGATTTAGGACTTCCGTCAGGTAATAGCTCTAACGTTGAGTTTCCTTGATGATTATTGTATTTTTTATAACGTTCAATAATATTGGCACTCTTGTCGTCATAAATCGGGTCGCGACTATGCAGATAGTTATCTCCTGAGGGGTCAGCGGATGCAATTTTATATATAATCGAGTTAGTTCCGAAATTATTTGCCAGTGAATCTAAGAATTTTTCTTTATAAAATTCCCTTTCTTCACTATCGTTTAGTCCGTCAAGCCCTATGTCTTGGAATGTTCTGGATGAACTTTCGTTATCGAATGCAAAATTAATTTGCGGCAATAATGGAACATATCCGAATGTTGATTGATCGATGGTAGTTCTATCAGTTTCATTTTTAGGAAATCCATTTTCATAAGATTTTCTTCTGTCAGGAAGGATATCTTCAGAGATATTTCCTAAGTTTATGTATAGTTTCCCGTTATTGGTTGTATTTGGGTTGTATTTGAATGGATCCATCATCCAAATCTCTATGTAGTCAATATTCGCTGCCTCAAAATCATTAGTCTCAATTTTTCTCATAATTCCACTCCATGATTTGGTTGGATTGTTGAATGTTCCGTCAGAATTAAAATCTGACGTGTTTGCATTGTAGTTATAAGGACCTCTGTCTTTTGGGAAGAATGCGATGTCTAATGTAGGCAATATGTTAGGTACTCCTTGTTGCAATTCTCTATTTTGATACACCTCGCGTATCGTAACTTCTCGCATATAATGATTAGACTGCATCTCGATATCATCTTTTATATGCTGAGGAGTATTACGATCATTTCTATAAAAGGTTGGGTCGACCGTGTACCATGCAATTTGGCTTCTATAGTTGAGCCATGAAGTTTTGTCCGTTACAGAGTTATTCCATTCGGGGAAAAGGTCCGGTTGTTTTTGAGGAATGCTTGCCAATTTCCAATTCATTGGTTGTCTAAGCTCAAAAGGTACTTCAGCAGCCTCAAAGTCGTCAATATATGAGATTCCTCGTTCCCCGTTTTTTTCAATGGAACGTGGCTTACCCGGGATTAACTGTGCATATTCTGCTTGGATTAAGATGCTTGACTCTTCTTTTGTTTCAATGAATGGGATTTTATCAACCAATTTTGTTAGAAATCTAGACTTTGAATTGTAGATTCCGTCAAATCCAAAGATTGTATTCATCAAAGGGTCTTCTCCAATAATTGTTTTTGGAGTTAAAGGTCTTTCATACATATGCATGATGGTTCCGCCAAGGTTTAATTTTTTGTTTACTGCATAGTCAAAACGGGAACCAATCATTGTCTTTTGCTGGGTGTTGAACATTGTTTGATTTTCGGAAGATACAGTAATGTTTGCACCACTTGACAATATTCCTTGGTTGAGAATAGTAACCTTCCCAATGTTGTAATCTACAATATAGTCGGAGCCTTCTTTTAGCTTATTTCCGTTGGCAAAAACCTGTACGGAACCGGGAGGAACGTTCATTGAATTGAGCATGATTTCAGCACTTGAAGTTCCTTTATATTTTCCTTTGAGAAAAAATTTATTTTTTAAAACATCTTGAGATGCTAATGAGCGTGTTGAATCATAGAGTGATGTGAAAGTGTATTTTTCGGAAAGAAGACTGTCACCACCAAATTTGTTTTTGAGAAAACTACCAAAGGGTTCGGCAACAGGAAAAATAACCTGCCCGCGTTGTCTGTTAATTGTTATTCCGTCAATTGCATCAAAAATCCCATCCGGCTTGGCTTCTTGTTGTCTATTAATTCTGTCCAAATTGAAAACTCTGAGCAAAGGTACACCTCCACTTATGCCGGGAACGTTCTCAACCGGTAGGTAGTTTAGATCTGCCCCGGATGGGTCGTCTGCATAAACGACATCAAAATAGAAGTCTTCCAGATTTAGATTATTTGTATTCAGAGAATAGATGTTTTTCATCATCAGATGCCACATTGGGATTTTAGTTCTAACAGTCGTACTCTTTAGCATTTTTATAAACAGAACCCTGCTGTCAATGTCTTGTGCAACTTCTGAAGAGAATTCACCAACCTTATATACTTGACCATTATAAGTATATTCAAATGCAACACCTAAAACCTCATCATTGTTGAGTGCTTGGTTTAGCGAAATATATCCTAATCTTGTATTGAGAGTATATTCATTCTCATTTAATTTTCTTGCACCGTTAACATATTCGTAGTCAAACCCGGGTTCAAAACTTGGGATTGCCGCTGTAATACCATCGATTGAAGTGCTTGCTCTTCTTGCTTGGTTTGAAGATGCTAAAGTTGAGTAAAGAGCATTAAATTCATTGGAGGGGTAGGGAGTTGTATTTCCTGTATTAACATTGTTGTTGTAAGGATTGCTCTCTGCTAAATCCATAAAAGCAACTACATCTCGGGTATTTTCAAACATTCCTCCTTTGTTTGTTACCCATACCTCGACTCTATTGATAACAACGCCTGAACTAATGATTGGGAGGTTTGAAAGAGCGTTGTCATAGTTGTTATAAAAATATTGACTCAAAAAGAAATGACGATTCTGTTCATACATGTCTGCCTGAATATTAAATTCTGTGGTTTGTGCACCATTTGAGACAGATTGTTCTGTTCTTTGCCCTCGATTTTGAGAAAATAAAGCTGACCAAGTTAATCGCCCGAATTGCATTTCGGTTCTAAACCCAAATAAACTACTACCCCCTTGGATAAGGCTACTGTTTAGTGGCATGCTAATATTCCCGAGCTCAATCTTTTTTAGGATATCGTCTTCTTTTCCAACCCAATCTAACTTGGTTTGGTTCTCAAAATCAAAGGTAGCTTTTGTGTCGTATTTAATTCCGATTTTTATTCTGTCGCCAATATTGCCGGTAACCCCCAACTGTAAATTTTGGTCGAAAATTAATTGTGGAGGTGGTTTTTGCATTCTAGTAGAGAAATTTGGATTTTTGACACGATTGATATTCATTCCCAAAGTCAATTCTGCTGTTCCTGTTGGTTGAATTTCTATCAAACCATTTCCCATAAATTTTGTCAGATTCGGAAGAATCCCTAATAAGGGACTTTTACTACTACCACCTCGAGAGAAGTTTTGAGCTCGACCTTGATTTTGAAAATATTCGCGATTGATTTTTTTGGAATACTCTGCCATGTATTCTTCTCTTGATAACTCTCGCACACCGGGCAAGTATCGGCTACCAATTCTTCTTCGAATTTCGTATTTCCCGGTAGTAGAATTAAAAGTCACTTCTTCTTTAACGTTCTCTGGGTTTGGAAGATCTATTCCCCCACCTTTACCATTTTTACTAATAGGAAAACGTAGACTGTTAGAGTCGGTTGAAGCACTGTCAACGCTATATACTTTTGCTTCTGAGGAAAATGCAATTGTAAAGAGAATGAAAAATATGAAAATCTTGAAAAGGAATTTATCAGACTTAATTTCTGAAGAAAAATTATCAGAGAGTTTTTTTGCCAAAATTCTTCTTTTCACTTTTATAACTTGACTTTACAATCCTAATTACCTGTGGGTTACAATATTCTAAGTGCTCTTTTTATTAGGTTCTCAACAGAAATCTCAGGACTCTCTTGAAGAACTTTTCCGATAGCTTTGGATGCAACATTTTTATTAAACCCTAAAGATTCTAAAGCAAGCAAGGCTTCTTGATTTAGTGATATATTGGCATCTATTGATGTGTTAATAGTATCTGTACTGCTCATTTTCCCTAATTTATCTTGTAATTCTACAATAATTCTCTGTGCTGTTTTGGGCCCAATTCCCTTGATGGAATTTAATAACGAAATATTCCCCCTAACTATTGCATTAATTGTCTCATTTGTCGATTGTGATGATAGAATCATCCTTGCAGTTGCCGGGCCAACTCCACTAACGCTTATGAGAGCTCTGAAGAGTATTCTTTCCTCTTCTTTTGCAAATCCATATAATGTTTGAGCATTTTCACTTATTGAGAAATGTATGAAAACGCTTCCTTCTTTTTGTTCTTTTAGCGCCTCGTAGGTTGTTAAAGAAATATTTACGTAATATCCCACTCCCGCACAATCAATTACCATATAAGTAGGGGTCACTTTTTTAAAATTTCCTCGCAAGTATTCATACATAGGCGTGCGAAAGTAATAAATAATATTGGAGATTCCACACAGAAAAATGAGTGTTTTTTGTGAATTTCATTAGTGTTTTTACGCTTGGATGTTTGTATGATATTTGTTGTACTTTTAGATTTGTTATTCAATTTGGAGTTTTTGCTCATATTGAGTTTATCCCAAGCAATAATAAGATAGCACGAATTCAAAAGTGTTTATATATATGTTAAAATTTTCTTTTGTTAAAGTGTTTAAAATGCTCTTGTAGTAATACATTTGTGGGGAAATATTAGAATTATGAAAAAGAACATAGGGAGTATTGTTATTGCATTATCCGTCATCATTGCTGCATTTGCATTTGCAAATGCTTATCAGAATAGAAATAAAGGTAATAATACGATTTCTGTTACAGGGTTAGGAAGTCAGGACTTTGTATCTGATTTGATCGTATGGGATGGGTCTTTCTCTTCCAAGAATATGAACCTCAAAGATGCTTATTCAGATCTTGATAACAAAAGAGAAACCATAAAAAGTTATTTGATATCAAATGGAATAAAAGAAAACGAGATTATCTTTTCTGCTATTTCTGTTAATGAAGAATACGATAATGAATATGACAAAGAAGGTTGGAAAGTTATTAAGTCAACGTTTACCGGATATAGATTACAACAAGATGTACAGATTGAATCAAATGCCGTAGATAAAGTTGAAGCAGTTTCCAGAGAAATCTCAGAATTAATAAAAATGGGAGTTTCACTCAATTCAGAATTGCCCAGATATTATTATACAAAATTGACTGAGTTGAAAATTAAAATGATTGAAGAAGCTACAAAAGATGCCAATTTACGAGCAAAAAAAATTGCTGAAAACGCAGGAAGCAATGTAGGTAGGTTAAAGAGTGCAAATTTGGGAGTATTCCAAATAGTTGCACAAAATTCATCTGAAGAGTATTCTTGGGGCGGCTCTTTTAATACTTCATCAAAGAGAAAGACTGCAACTATTACTGTTAGGTTAGAATATGAAGTAAGATAATAAGCTAAAATCTCAAATCAAGTTTTTTTACCCACTCTTTAAATTCCGGATTCTCTTCCAATATTTTGTTCAATTTGTCCTCATTTGTATAAGGAATATTAGATTGTATTTGATTTTTTATTTCGACAAATTCCAAATCAAACTCAATGTTGGATATTTTTTGCGAGAAAAATTGCTTTAAAAAGAGTTTCTCACTATTTAGTTTTTCATTATTAAGCCCAACAGGCACTGAAATTATTAATTTTTCTTCTAATAATTCGGCATTGCTATTTGAAATTATGGTTGCAAGATAATTTTTTCCATCACTCAAAAATTGCTTGCTAAGTTCTTTCAATAGATTTTGTATGAAATCACTATCAGAGGTCTCAACTTGATTATTATTTTTATCTGACAATCCCTCAAGTTTACTTTCTAAAAGTAACTCAGAATCTGTGAGTGAATCCGAATCAACCTTAAGCGCTTCGTCATCAATTACTAGTTCATTCGGGGTTGTGTTCTGAGAGATTGGATTATCTTCTTGAGTATGAGATGATAATGATGAAGTATTATTGTTTTCTTCTCTTCTGGGAACTTTGATAGCCGGAAGTTCTATTTTTGGAGCCTCTTTAATCTTGAGAGTGTTAAGAGCTTTGGCAACTATCTGTTCTCCATCTGTTTTGATAGGAACTTGTTCATTCGCTATTTCATCACTTTTTTTTTTAGTTCTTCTAAAGTGGTAGCTACTTCAATCATATTTTGAAGATGACAAAGTTTCATGAATGCCAGCTCTGTATAAAAAGCAGGGTTGTTGCTGGATTTAATGTTAATCTCAAAATTGTAACAAATGTTTAATCCATTGAGTAAAAATCCGGCAGCCGTTTTTTGTGATTGTTCTGCATACATTTTGATGTGCTTCTCGCTCATTTCCATTAGCCTAAGAGTAGCTGGTTCTTTGGCAACAAGAAGGTTTCTGAAATGTGAAGCAAGTCCACTGAGAACAGACTGTGTGTCAAATCCTTTATCCAAAATTTCGTTCAGAAGTAGCAGGGACGAAGATATATCCCCAATAAGGAAAATATCAGTGAGCTTAAAGAAAAAGTCTTTGTCTAAAATGTTAAGATTCTCAGCTGCTTCATTGTATGTAATATTTCCATTACAAAAACTTGACATCATATCAAAAAGTGACAAAGCATCTCTTAATCCACCATCTGCTTTCTCTGCAATCAAGTGAAGTGCTTCTGTTTCATACTTTATTCCTTCATTGTCTGCAACCTTTATTAGGTGATTAACAATGTCAATGAGAGAAATTCTTTTAAAGTTGAAAACTTGACATCTGGACAAAATAGTAGGGAGAATCTTGTGTTTTTCCGTTGTGGCAAGTATAAAAATAGCGTATTTTGGTGGTTCTTCAAGTGTCTTGAGAAAAGCATTGAATGCTTGTGAAGACAGCATGTGAACTTCATCAATGATATACACCTTGTATTTTCCTGTCTGAGGCGGGATTCTAACTTGTTCAATTAAAGCTCTTATATCATCAACCGAATTGTTTGATGCTGCATCTAACTCAAATATATTGAATGAGTAATCTTTGTTAGGGTCGTCTTCCCCGGATGAATTAATTACTTTGGCAAGAATTCGTGCACAAGTAGTTTTGCCGACTCCTCGAGGTCCAGTGAACAAAAATGCCTGGGCTAATTTGTCAAGGCGAATTTCGTTCTCAAGAGTTTCTGTAATATGTTTCTGCCCAACCACTTCATCGAAGTTTTTGGGTCTGTATTTTCGGGCAGATACAATATAGTTTTCCATTACTGAAATTGGGATGGCAAATTAAAGAACTTATGCTTTGAAATAAAAGATTCTGTGGATAAGAATTAAAGAATTGAGTTCTTTGAGGAGGCCAATTTGTTTGTTAAGAGTTAATGCATTAATAAATTGTTATATATTTGCAACCACATAAATTAAAACAAAAAAATAAAATGAAAAAAGTATTTAATCTATCATTAATGATTGCTGCTCTATCTGCAACAATGATGTTTACTTCATGTACAAAGGAAGGAGATGACAGTAATCCGGACAAGCCACAACCAACCTTGTCTGTTGAAGTATTGGGTCATTCAGGTACAGAGATTACAGTTGGTAAAGCTGAACCAATTTCTTTTAAATGGAATGCTATAAAAGCAGGAGGAGGAGCAGACCTTAAAGAATTTTCAATTTCTCAACAAGGAAGCAATACAACTTCTCCATTACCTAATACAGCTAAGGGAAAGGATTTAAGTGATAATAAACTTACCATGTCAGGCTCTGACAAAACTCAATATATTGATACTTTGAATATTTTTTCAGGTGACAATGAAGGTACAACTACTTACACTTTCAAGATTGAAGATAAAGATGGTAATACTGTAATCAAAGTTATTAAAATCACTGTTAGCGCAACTGCAAATGAAACACCGCTAGCTACCGTTAAAACCGGTTCTTTCTGGCATATTGAAGGTACTAAAGATGGTGCATTTGATTTAGTTGCAGACAAATCACTTTCTAGTAATGCTGCTAATGAAGGAAAAGATATGAAAAACTCTGATTTAGGTGCTGCAGGTTTTACAGGTAGTTGGTCACCCGCAAATACAACTAAATTTATCAAAGCAAACTCATATAATTATACCGAGGCAACTGTAGAGTCTGCCGCTACTGCATTTGCTGCAGGTACAGAATTAGCTACTGTTTCAAGCCCTAAAGTGGATGATATTTATATCGCTAAACTTAGAGGTGGTGATGATTATGTTGTAATCAAAATTACCGAGGTAGATCCTGCAAACAATGATTGTGGATGTGGAAACAAGGGTAAGATTACTTTTGAATACAAAAAGAAATAAGTTTTTATATTTAGCTCAATAAACAAAAATGCCTTCCCTTTCGGAAGGCATTTTTGTTTATTGGCGTAGCAATTTCACCCTCCTTCTTTAAGTCAAAGTAAAATACATTGAGGTTTCTCCAAAAGAAAATACTAAAATTGCAGTTGTAGTTTATGGACAATTCAAACGTAATATCGATTCATGCTGCTGACTTCTTTAATGAGAATAATCTGATTTTAAACCAGATTGATTTAGAGCTCAGGAAAGGAGAATTTGCATATTTAATTGGAAAAACAGGAGGAGGAAAGTCAACATTTCTAAAAACATTATATGGAGAATTAAAACTTCAAGAGGGTAGTGGAGAAGTAGCCGGATTTGATTTAAGAAAACTTAAACGCAGCCAAGTACCCAAACTTAGAAGAAAGCTTGGAATTGTTTTTCAAGATTTTCAATTATTGACAGATAGAAATGTAATGGATAACCTACTTTTTGTTTTGAGTGCAACAGGATGGAAGGATGCAACTAAAATGAAAAATAGGGCAAGAGAGGTGCTTGATTTGGTTGGACTTTCCACTAAAGATTATAAGATGCCTCATCAACTCTCAGGGGGAGAACAACAAAGATTGGTAATTGCTCGTGCTATTCTTAACTCTCCGGAGCTGATTTTAGCAGATGAGCCAACCGGAAACTTAGACCCGGATTTGAGTGAAGATATTGTCAAATTATTAATGGAAATTTCAAAAGAAGAAAATGCTTCTGTATTAATGGCAACCCATGATTTTGTTCTGTTAGAAAAATTTCCTGCAAAGGTATTTAAGATTAATTTAGGTAAGATTGAGTCATTAGAGGATTCCCGAGGTGTTAGGTTATAATATAGTAAATAATGAAATTAAAGCTGCTTTTTCTTTTTGGAATGGCATTATTGACTTCGGAGCTCAAGGCTTGGGAAGGCGGCTTTGTACTCGGAGCAAAAGCAGCTTCACTTGGTAATTGTGGACTAACACACAGGGATTTGTGGTCGGTGAATAACAATCCGGCTACCATGTCTTTCAATGAAAAAAGTAGTTTTGGAATAAGTGTTCAAAATAGGTTTGGAGTAACCAATCTCAATGCCGGTGCTGTCGGTTCTAATTTAATTTCAGATTACGGGTGTCTTGGATTCTACGCTTATTCTTTTGGCAACTCTGCTTATTATCAATATAGTTCCGGATTGTCTTTCTCTAAACGCTTGGCTCAAAACTTTGCAATGGGTATTTCGCTTTGTTATACCGGTCTTTATGTAAAAGATTATGGAGAATTTGGTACTCCAATTTTTAATTTAGGTTTTACGTTTCCCTTTAACAAAAATTTTATTGGAGCTTTTAAAATCAATAATCCGACAAAGAGCAAAATTTCTCAATTTGAAGATGAAAGAACTCAATCAAGTGCGGCATTAGGATTTAGTCATAAAGTTGCTGCAAACACTTATTTATATACAGAGGCTGAGATATATGAAAAATATCCCTTGGATTTAAGATGCGGAATCGAATATAGTCCTATATCCAATTATGCTGTTCGGGCGGGGTTCTCAACTCTCAGGAGTACGGTTACTTTTGGATTTAGTATTGAAAAGTCGATAAAGATACTAATCGGATTTAGTTATCACAATCGACTTGGGTTTTCGTCAACTTTTGATTCTCAAATATATTTTGGTAAAACTACGGAACAATAGGAGATTTATGCTGCTTTTTTTGCTGCTTGTCCCTGTTATATCATACTCACAGGTTGAAGAAGATATGCAACAAGAAATTGAAGATTGGATTGAAAATGAAGAAAGTACTGTTGATTATCAAGATTTATATGATCAAACTGCCCTGAGCAGAAAAAGAAAAATTAATATCAATACAGCAAAGTATGATGAGTTAAGTCGCTTTCCTTTTCTTTCAACGACTCAAATCTTAGCCATCATAAATCATCGTAAGAAATTTGGATTATTTCTTACAGTATATGAATTACAGGTAATTGAGGAGATTGATGATATTACTCTCAGAAAAATGATGCCTTTTATAGAAGTAGTTGAGAGTCCATTTATGATTACTAATTCGAGAAATAATTTTGATAACCCTTATTCGAATGAAATTCTATGCCTATTTTCAAACAGGCTCGAAAAATCTCAAGGATATTTTTCTCAAAATGACACATTACCTGCTGCTTTTGAAGGAAATTCACATCGTTATGTTTTTAGATACAGAGGTGACTATAACAATAAAATAGCTTATGGTTTTACCGGAGAAAAAGATGCCGGAGAATCTTTTTTCAATACAAATAATCCTCATGGTTTTGATTTTAATTCATTTTATTTGAATTATAGAAATGAAAAAGGTTTCATCAGAAATATTTCAATAGGTGATTTTCAAGCTGCTTTTGGACAAGGATTAACATTTGCCTCCGGGTTATCATTTGGAAAATCATCAATGATAACCAATATTAAACGAAATCAAAATGGATTAAGACCTTACCGTTCATTGAATGAAAATGACTTTTTACGTGGAGCAGGCTTAACATTAGCATGGAATCACTTTACATCCACAGTTTTTTATTCTCGCAATAGAATGGATGCAACAGTGGTTGAATCTGATACTTTGGACGAGTATGCATTTTCTTCATTTGGCACTACCGGATTACATAGAACACAAACAGAGATGGTCAATAAAAATAGCATTGAGCGTTCAATCATAGGAGGAAATCTAACTTGGCATTCAGGAGGGTTAGCTTTAGGATACACACTAATTAACACTGCTTATGAGAATAATTTTGAACCACAACCAAAATTATATAACCACTTCAAGTTCACCGGGAACAATCTTTTTAATCATGGATTGAATTACAGTTATTTGACCGGTAATTTATTGTTATTTGGAGAAGTGTCAGCAACTGACCTATCCAATGGAATTTCTTTTATTCAAGGTGCTTTAATCAGTTTGGGTAAAAAATTGGACTTTGCATTTATACATAGAAATATTGCTGCTAACTATCAATATACTTACTCCTCTGCTTTCACCGAGTCGTCAACAATATCAAATGAGAATGGCAGTTATTTGGGTTTTGTTTGGAGACCACATTTAAAATGGAATGTTAATCTCTATTATGATATTTTTTCGCATGATTGGCTTAGGTATAGGGTCGATGCACCTTCTGTTGGTCATGACTTTCTTACAGAAGTCCAATACTCTGAAAGAAAAAAATTCATTATTTATTGCAGACTAAGATTTAGAAATAAAGCATTTAACACAAGTGAAACCTCCAATCACCTTAATGATTTGAATCAAACACATAGACTTCAGTCACGATTGAATGTACATTATTTCTTGCAACCAGATTTGTCTATTAAAGTTAGAGTGGAATGGGTACGTTTTGAAAATAGTATAGGCAACAAAATGCCTCAATTAGGTTCTTTAGCTTATTTTGATATTACAAAACAAGTCAATAGTTTAAAAACAAGACTCAGTTTAAGATTCACTATGTTCAATATTGATAGTTATGATACACGCATCTACACCTATGAAAGTGCTGTCTTATACTCTTTCTCTGTAACGGCTTTTCAAAACTCAGGGTCAAGAGTTTATTTGCTTTCCAAGACCAGATTAACAAAAGGACTTGATTTGTGGGTCAAGGTTTCAAGGACAGTTTATAACAATGTTAATTCAATTGGTAGTGGAGTAGATAAAATCATAGGAAATAAAGCAACTGATATAAAAGTACAGTTGAGGTGGCGACTATAGACATTGTTGTGTTAAGAATACGAAGTATTTATAACATACATTATATAATGTTTCAATGTTATTAATTATCGCAATAAGGTTAAAGTTCCCTTATAATCATATTCTTTGCCATCAATTCCTATTACCGTAATTATGAAGGTATAAACATCTTGTTTGCAGTCAATACCATTAAATTTGCCATCCCATCCTTCATTCGGGTCTTTTGATTCATATATTTTTTCACCCCAACGATTGAATATCTTAACATCAAAATCGATTATACCTTGTACACTAACATAAAATTTATTATTTAAATAAGGACCTGAATTATTAGGGCTAAAAACGTTCGGGAAAAAGACGATTACATCAGGGGCCACCTCTATCCATTGTTCAGCGGTATCTTTGCATCCTTTATCTGAAGTAAGAATTAGTGAAATTAAATATCTGCCAATTCTGTCATAATAAAACTCAGGTTCTCTTTCCTCAGAAATATTATTTGAGAAAGGTGTTCCGAAATCCCACAAATAATGAATCTGTCCTTCTTCGATAGAACTGTAATCCTTAATTATGACTTTTTGATATGCAATTGAAACTTTATTTTCCGGCTTTGTAATAAATGAAGCTTTTGGATTCGGGAAAACACTGATATATTTATATTTTATAAGCTCTGTTTCGCAATCTGCTATATTATCTCTGACTGTTAGTTTTATATTATAGATGCCTGCTTTATCATAAATAATTGATTTTGGGTTAGGATCACTGGAGGTTCTGGTTTGTGAGTCTAATTCCCAAAAATAACTGACATTATCATCTTCGGGGTTAATGATTTTTGATTTAAAATCTACCGTAAGCGGCTGACATCCTTGAGTTGGAAATGCTTCAAAAGTGAATTCAGGATATGGTCTTATTAGAAATAAAATACTGTCAGAGGGGTTGTTACAAGCATTGACTTGTTTATTACTTAGACGTATCTGGACTTTTCCTGATATAAAGTCATTCTTGTGTGGTGTATAAGTGGTATTCCCTAAAGTGTCCTCATTAAAAAAGCCTTTACCATTATGCTGCCAACTTATTTCATCATCTCTGAGATTTGAGCTATAATTAATTGTAATCGGTTTCAAACCACATAATTTGAGAGGATCTTGGTTAGTAATATTAAGATAACTCCATTCCTTTTTTACCGTAATGGTAAAACTTTTTGATGTTATTGCATTTCTTGGACATGCATTATCTCTTGCTGTTACAGTAAATGTGTACGGGTTATCCCTGCCATCACCTTTTTGGGTTTGCCAACAAATCTCAGCTTCTCTGACTGAAAAAAAATCTTGGTTCATAGAAGTGAAATAAGGATTACCTATATTAAACGTAGCGTTTGGTATTCCATAATTCCAGGTAAGATTAATTGTATCCACCCATTGTTGAATATTCCCATCCTTATTAAACATTTTGTCTTCAGCAATTATATTCATACATATCTTTTCACCTTCACAAACCTCAGAATGTTGACTTCCTTTGAAAAATGGGGGGTTATTATTGTTACAATTGGTTACGATTAATTGTATATCTCGTTTTGTAAAACCAATATATATCCATTTTGATAGTGATTTTTCAAATCTATATTGTTCTATCTTAATTGTTAATATCCCTACTTCATTACAGTTAATAGGGACAAATGACAAGTCTCCTGTTTGTGAATCAAAACAAATGCCTTCAGTTTTTCTTTGTGAATTGCCGGCTTTACAAGGACACTTTGAAGAATATGTGCAATATCCTGACATAGGCCATATTGAATCGAATGGATGATAATATATGAAGTCACTTCCTAAAAAATTCTTTGGTGTTACCAAAGAATATACTAAGGAATCCCCATCTTTATCTACCGCACCATTATTAAAGTAAAATTCTTGATTGCAACAAATATAACCTTCGGGTGGATTTCTGAGCTCCGGACTATTGTCACAACCTTTTAAACCTGTGAGTCTTATATTACAAATATCTATTTCTGCATCATTTGAAAAAATCTGTGATTCCATGCCTGTTGTGATATATGAATTTCGACAGCATTCTTGGAATTCGAGAGAAAATCTACCGCACCCATCAAGCACCATTTTTCCTAAATCACCTTTTCTAAAATCCATAATTCCTATGTATAGTAGTTCTTCTATACCATAACTACTTCCTGAAGTATTTGCCGGGTTACATGGTTTATTATTGGTACACGTTGGTGTAACATCTCTAATAGATACATTTTTCATGTCCAATAAGATTGAAGGAAACTTATTACTATTATTTACGCAGTTTAAACTTATGAGTCTAGTATCAGACATTGACACGCCTCTACAATCGCGGTAAAATGCTAATGTTACTTTAAATCGAAGGCTATCAATACATTGCCATGTAATATCTGCACCCATTAAATGACTTGCATTAATATTTTTTGAAGATATTATTGCAAACAAATTCAAAACACTAAATATAAATAATCTAGAGCATTTTCCGAACCTGCCAAATTGTAAGAAATTTTGAGCCATGTTCATTCAATGTTATATGAAAATATGGGACAACCTTAAAGGCTGTCCCATATTATTTGCGCTTACCAGCCTTCAATGAGATAATTATCTCAGTAGTGTTACTGTTCCTTTATACTCATATTCTTTACCATCAAACCCAGTAACTTTCACCATATAAGTATACACATCTTGTTTGCAATCCACGCCATTAAATTTACCGTCCCACCCTTCATTCAGGTCTTTAGATTCAT
>JAGFIU010000030.1 GCA_024103355.1 Bacteroidota bacterium | reverse complement strand
TAAATAACGGAAAACCGAAATCTGAGATTCAATTACTTTATACCCCTAAAGGACACCCTTACATAGACAGTATCTATATAGAATATTGAGAAATGGGGGTATTATCATCGGACAGCGGCAAAGTAACATTTCAGTCCTCTCAGGAGATAGGGCTGCGTATGGGTTTTGTGGCAGAAGCGGGGAGCGAGTTCAGGGCGCATATAGACGCTATACCGTTTTATTCGCTGGCAGACGAAGCAATACTGCTCCGTGTGCCTGAGCGGCACTCTGCGTGAGTTGGCAGGGGATTAAAAAAAAATATTTTTGAAAATTGCATTGTAAGAAAAAATACATACTTTTGCACCTCTAAATTTTAGGACGATGGCAATTACAATAATAAGAAGAAAGGCTAGAAAGAATATCAGCAGGGCAAAGCAGAGAACGATAGATATTACCAATCTGAAGAAGATTGTTTACATCAAATCTCCCTACAAAGGAGAGTCCGGAATTATATTGGAAGATAAGTAACCCTTATCTTCGCATTAGTGCGTTCACACAAATAACAGATTAAGCGAGAATAGCTCAGTTGGTAGAGCGCAACCTTGCCAAGGTTGAGGTCGCGAGTTCGAACCTCGTTTCTCGCTCAAAATCCCGCACAGACGGGATTTTTTGTTCATATACATCACAAACTGCCCGAGTGGTGGAATGGTAGACACGCAGGACTTAAAATCCTGTGACCTTTATCGGTTGTGCGGGTTCAAGTCCCGCCTCGGGTACCAAGCAGTTCTTTTTGTCGCTTCGCACACTTGTGCGGGGAGGAAAGTCCGGGCAGTACAGAACAGTATGCTTCCTAACTGGAAGGATTTCTGTGAGTAATTGCAGAAATACAGACAGTGTTACAGAAAATAACCGCCTTGAACTCGTTGATAGGTAAGGGTGAAAATGCAGGGTAAGAGCCTGCGGGATTATCCGGTGACGGGTATTCCGAACAAACCTCATACACTGAAAAGCCAAATAAGCTGACTTTTGAAGATTGTTCGTCTGAGTATGCCAAAGGCAACAAGTCAGTGGGTGGGCTGATAGAGCTTGGTTGTGAAACCATTCCCAGATAAATGACAAAATTCGGCTTGCCGAAAACAGAACCCGGCTTACAGGACTGCTTTTTTTATCAATACTATTTCAAATTTATCGCTTATTGCATGGACATCTTGAAACATAAGTTTATATAATAAAAACAATAACAAAAATTCGTATTAGTCGATAAGAAATACGCGTTTGTATAATATATTATTATGTATGATTTGATTGTCTATCTTCGTCATGATCATTATCTGTCTATTTTATCATTTAGAAAAAAACTATGCAAGACGTAAGAATGTTCACTTATAGAGATTTACTTAGAAGTTGTATTCACTTCATTGTTGTTATTTTGATACCATCACTGTCGTATTCTCAATCTCCATGTATGTGGGAGCATTACTCAGAAATAGACTGTGCTTATGATTTTGAAGTAGGATTTAAATGTGAAGGACATTCTATTTATTTTGACCATTATCATAAATTTGGAGGTGGTGTTTTATGTGTAGGCGGAGTCCCTATTCCCGGTTCAACTTTAATGCCGGGATGTGGTTGCTGGGATAATCCCGGAGGTACTTATGGTGAAGCAGGTTGCGCGTGGTGCGGAGATTATGACTCACTACTGTGTATTAGCTCAATTAGCGACACTCTGAATATTCCATTCAAATACCTGCAAGTTACACTCGTGAATTTTGTGCCTCCAATTACTATTCGAGTTTATGACTACACACAAGTTGATAAATTTTTTGATGAATATTTGTATTTACCGAATACCGTAGTCTGCTGCGACCCCACCACAGACCCTAACATGTGCCAGACATGCGCTTGCGGGGTGGCAGAGATTAACTGGCGTAATCAGAAGACTTATTTACATCGTGCTCGTGGCATATATTATCCCGATTGTCCTGATCCAAACCCTTAAACCAAATTTAATTAAGAATATGAAAACAACAGTACAACAATTAATTTTATTCGTAAGTATGCTGATTTCTGTGCAACTTCAAGGACAGAAAAGTTTTGTGCTTAATCAGACCAACCACATTGCTATCAAGAATAATAAAGCCAGTGTAGTCAATATAGGTGAACGCGTTTTTATTAATGAAAATGGTTGGACATTTATTCACTGTGGCGGAATTTGGGGCGATTCTTTTGTGGCCAATAATGTGGAGTATGGAGGCTATGACAACTATGCAGCATATATGATGGCTTATGATGCTACCGGTAAATTAAGATGGCAAATTGATTTTCAAAACCCTCGAAATACTGGACAAGGAGGAATGTCTTTTATGGGAACGGGTGAGAATAATAGCATATTTTTCCGTTCCGGTGTCAGAGATTCATTCGTATTGCCCGGGGCAGATCCGATATATCTATCTCCTACATCTAATAGGATATGGGGATTGATTGATTCCACCGGAAAAATGATTAAATATGATTTACCGAAAGGTATTAATGATTATTTTAGCGGTCATCGAGTATATCAAAATAAATTAATGATTGTAAATTCATATTCGGTGCCCTATATACTCAATTCAGATTTGATAGTAGAACGCGCAGGTTCAATACCGGGTGGGCGGTCTGCTATTATAGATAATCAAGGTAATATTTATCAATGTTTTGTTACGAATTCACCCATGACGATATTAGATACTACAATTACCATATCTACTCCGGGAGCTTACAATTGGATTTTGACCAAGATCAATTCCAAGGATGAACGCGAATGGACTCATGTGGTAGAGAATACAGTAGATTATGAAATTAATTATAATAAAATATTGCGATGTGATAAAAACGGAAATATTTTTTGGGTTGTTCGCTACAATTCGCCTATTGTGATTCAAGGGCAGACCATGCCGTATTATACGGATGGAGATATAAAGAAAACTGTAATTAAGTCGTGTATCGTAAGATTTTCACCGGGCGGTGCTTTGTTGAGTGCACATTATGATTCGGGTAGTACAGTTCCATTTGAGAATAATAGCCAATCCATTTGGTTAGAGAATGATATAGATATGAATGTCTTTGCATATTTGTATGTTTCAGGACGCTCGTACAACTTTGATCAAATTGATTTTGGAGATCAATATTCAGTCACAAACAAGATTTTATTATTTGATGAAAATACCGGACATTTTAACCGATATTATTATTTCCCGGATAGAGGTGTGGTTCGTACAAGCGTATTGCCAAGTAAACAGATTTGTTATTTTAGTATGCAAAGCCCGTCCCGTACCTTTAGTAACGGGGAAGTAATCAAGCAACGTTGGGGCAAAAATGAAGTTGTTGTGGGGGTGTATGATACAGCAAAACAATATGGTATGGGTGTGCCCTCTGTATCAAAAGGGAGCAGCAGAATGTTCAGCATTCAGCCCAATCCGAGTGTTGAGTTTTTCAAGATTCATAATCACCTCGGCAGCAATGTAGCTTGCAGAATATATACAATTGATATGAGACTGATGGAAGAGTTTGAAATCAAAGGTGGTGGAGAATATGAGTTTGGTAGTTCCATGCCCGCAGGCGTGTATCTTGTGCAGACCCTTGATATGTCAGGAGTGAGCACAACCCAAAAAGTAATTAAGTATTGATTTTTGTAAAAGCTATTCGGTACCAAGAGTGGCTTACACGCGCTGACAGATTGTTATAGTCTTGTTGCGCTATTTATACTTATTTTAAAATAGCCTGTTTAATCGAATATGCTATGGTAGTCTTGCATTTTGATTAATTTTGTGCCGGCAAAAAACACAGAATAATGGCTATTATTATAACAGACGAGTGTATAAATTGTGGTGCCTGCGAGCCGGAGTGCCCAAACAATGCAATATATGAATCCGGTGCTGAATGGAGTATTTCAGATGGTACTTCTGTTAGGGGTTCTTTTACTCTCGAGAATGGAGAGATAACAGATGTAGATACCAGACATTCCGCACTTTCCAATGAAGTGTATTACATAGTACCTGATAAATGTACTGAGTGCAAGGGGTTTCATGATGAGCCACAATGTGCTGCTGTATGTCCTGTGGATTGTTGTATTCCTGACATTGGAAGGGTTGAAACAGAGGAGCAGTTATTGGCTAAGAAAGATAAACTTCACCCAAACGGATAAATAATGCAGGGTATCTGCCGCCTGTCGTGGATGCCTCTAAGGGCAAAACCGGAATCTTCTTCCGAGATGGTAAGCAGTCTGCTGTTTGGCGAAACCTATCGGGTTGTAAAACAACTTGATGATTGGCTTGAGGTTGTTACTGATTTTGATGATTACCGTGGTTTTATCTCGTCTGACTTGTTTCATGACAATCTTTTTGCTCAGACCCATTCAAAAACACGCATTATTACGAATAGCTTTTTAGTTACCGAATTGCCCGGTTTTCCTCCTATTATGCCGGGTGGCGGGGTTTTGCATGATGATGAAATCCCATTATTTGAAGCAAAACTTAGTGAATTTAATCCTCAACAAAACCTTGCTGAGGCAATATGCAAGACGGCTTCGACCTTTTTAGGAACGCCTTATCTCTGGGGAGGAAGATGTTTTGCAGGAATTGACTGCTCGGGGTTTGTACAAGTGGTATATAAAATGAACGATATTGCTATTCCGAGAGATTCACGTCCTCAGGCTGCTTTTTGTAAGAATATTGCTTTTGGTGACAGAGCTAAGGGAGATTTGTTGTTTTTTGGCAAAACAACAGAAAAAATAACCCATGTTGGTATTTATCTGGGCGAGGATAAAGTTATACATGCAAGTGGGCAGGTCAAGATTAATCATTTAACTGAAGAAGGAATATTTAATGAAATAGGAGAAAAAACTCATTGCTACATCAGCATCGGAAGAGTACAAATTACACATTAAACCTAAAGTGCATGCAATCTCCGTCTTGCACTACGTATTCTTTGCCTTCGACAGCCAACTTTCCGGCTTCTTTGATAGATGTTTCTGATTTATAGTGAATGTAATCGTTGTATTTAATCACTTCTGCACGAATAAAACCTTTTTCGAAATCGCTATGGATAACTCCCGCTGCTTGCGGAGCTTTGAATCCCTTAGTGATAGTCCATGCGCGTACTTCTTTCTCACCTACAGTGAAATAGGTGATATAATCCAACAGTTTGTACGCTGCTCTGATGAGTTTAGCCAAACCGCTTTCGCTCAATCCATAATCCTTGAGGAACATGGCTCTTTCTTCGGGATCTTCCAATTCGGCAATCTCGGCTTCCAAGGCAGCAGAAATGATAATAACCTCTGCATTTTCTTCTTTGGCTATTGCTTTGACAGCCTCTACCCATTGGTTGCCGTTCAGTCCTGATTCGTCCACGTTGCAGACGTAAAGAATGGGTTTAACAGTCAGCAAGTTCAAGTCGTCTATTAATTCAAGTTCTTCGTTTTCTAGTCCTAATGAGCGTACAGATTTACCTTGTTCAAGATGTGCTTTTACTTTGAGTAACACTTCGTGCGTACGGGCTGCGTCTTTGTCTCCACCTGCTTTTGCAGCTTTTGCTACTTTATTGATGCGTGCATCAACAGATTCAAGGTCTTTGAATTGTAGTTCGGTGTCAATAATGTCCTTGTCTCGGATGGGGTCTATACCGCCTTCAACGTGGATGATATTGTCATTTTCAAAACAGCGCAAAACATGCAGTATAGCATGTGTGCTTCTGATATTTCCCAAAAATTGATTGCCTAGTCCTTCACCTTTGCTTGCTCCTTTGACAAGACCGGCTATATCTACGATTTCGATTGTTGCAGGAACGATATTTTGAGGTTTTGCAATTTTGGTCAGCTCTTCCAATCTTGGGTCAGGAACGGTGATAACACCAATATTGGGTTCTATCGTACAGAATGGAAAGTTTGCAGCTTGTGCTTTAGCATTTGTTAAACAGTTGAAAAGAGTTGATTTTCCTACGTTGGGCAAGCCAACAATACCACATTTTAGCGCCATTATTTACCGTTATTTTTTAAAAGTTCTCCTATATCTTTCATGATTCTGTTAGCAAGATTATCAGCCAATGTGGATGATTTACTTTCTGCATATATTCTGATAATCGGTTCTGTATTTGATTTTCTCAAATGAACCCATTCTTCGTCAAATTCTATTTTAACACCGTCTGTTGTGTTAATAGGATGACGTTTGTACTTTTCTTGAATTTTTTTAAGAATGTCATCAACTTCAAAGTTGTCATCTATGCTGATTTTATTTTTTGAAATCACATACTGAGGCAAGGTAGCTCTATAGGTAGAAGCCTTTTTGCCGATTTTTGCGAGATGAGATAAAAACAGAGCAATACCAACGAGGGCGTCTCTTCCATAGTGAATTTCAGGGTAGATAACTCCGCCATTTCCTTCTCCTCCTATGATTGCATTGCTTGCTTTCATTTGTTGAACTACATTGATTTCTCCCACTGCTGATGCAGAGTAGCTCATGCCTGCCTTTTCTGTAATATCCCTCAATGCTCTGGTAGAGCTCATGTTGGATACTGTATTTCCGGGGGTGTTTTGTAAAACATATTGTGCAACTGCAACCAAAGTATATTCCTCACCAAACATTTCACCATTCTCTGAGATGAGTGCAAGTCTGTCCACGTCAGGGTCAACACTAACACCCAAATCGGCTTTGCTCGATTTAACTTTTTGAGAAAGTTCGGTCAAGTTTTCCGGCAAGGGTTCCGGGTTGTGTGCAAAGTGTCCGTCAGGCACACAGTTAACTTCTATGATTTCATGAACTCCTAATGCTTTCAATAGCTTTGGAACAGCAATACCTCCGGTAGAATTCACTGCATCAACGGCAATTTTGAAACCTTTTTTCTTTATTGCCTCTGTATCTACTAATGGAAGCTCTAAAATCCGCTCAATATGACGGTCAATATAGCCATCATGTTGATGATGAATATTTCCCAATTTATTCACTTCGGAGTATTCCAAGTCAGATTTTTCGGCTAAATTCAATACTTTCCCTGCTTGGGTTTCGTTCAAAAATTCTCCGTTGTTATTAAGTAATTTGAGGGCATTCCATTGTTTTGGATTGTGACTTGCCGTAATAATAATACCACCTGCTGCTTTCATTTCACTTACTGCTAATTCAACAGAAGGGGTGGTGCTTAATCCCAAATCTATAACGTCAAATCCAAGAGCAATCAAAGTTGAGTTTACTAACCCTGCAACCATTTGTCCCGATATTCTTGCATCACGTCCCACTACTATCGTATTTCCCCACTTTTCTTGCATAATAAATTGACCATAAGCAGATGTGAATTTTACGATATCAATCGGTGTTAGATTGTTGCCGGGCAGGCCTCCTATTGTACCTCTGATTCCGGAAATAGATTTTATTAATGACATTGCAATCCTGTTTTTTTGGTTGCGCGAAATTACAAATCTTTAATGGTCTTTCCCGACAAAATTATTCACGAATAACTTTCCATAAATTGCCATCAATAATTTTGGTTTCAGGATTGAAATTGTTGGTGTACAAATGTCCTGTACCTAACCCTTGATGAATTCTTGTGTTTTTTGAAGCTACCCATTGTGCAATGGCATTGAGCCCTATATTACTTTCCAATGCAGAGGTAGCCCACCATCCGATTTGATATTTTTCAGCAAGAGTAATCCATTGTTCTGAAACCCTGAGTCCCCCCACCAAAGAAGGCTTTAAGATAATCCATTGCGGCCGGATTTTTTTTAGCATTTTCTCACCCTCCTTTTCAATGTCAATCCCTATTAGTTCTTCATCCAAAGCTATGCTAACCGGAGATTTGGCACATAATTCCTCCATCTCTTCCCATTGACCTTTTGCAATAGGTTGTTCAATGCTGTGTATTTCAAATCGCTTAAGTTCTTTGAGCATTTTTAGTGCATCTGAAACCGGAAAAGCCCCGTTGGCATCTAACCTGATTTGGAGTAGAGAGCTATTTGCAGTTTTTCTTATTTGTTCTATCAGCCTACATTCTTTGTCAAAATCAAAAGTTCCGATTTTGAACTTAATACAGTCGAAACCTGCTTGTAGTTTGGCTTTTGCCTCATTTAACATTTCTTCAATTTCTGCCATCCAAACCAGCCCATTGATTTTTATTCCTTCTAACCCAAGACTGTATGGATTTTCAAATATCATTTTTTTACCTCCATTTTTCAAATCGAGCAAAGCTGTTTCATAAGCAAATCTGAAAGCAGGATATTTTTGTAATTCTTCCTGTTCAATTTTTTGATTGTGATTGAGTTTTTCTACAAGTCTGCTGATTTCTTTATCAAATCCGTCAATATCTTCGGGACTTAGTGCCGGAATGATACCACATTCTCCACAACCTATAACCGCAGGGGTGTTGACGTCAAAGGCTTTTAAAATCCATAATTTGCGTTCATTGAGAACTCCGCGACTTGTGGTAGCCGGCTTTTTATATTTTAATGTATGTGCTTCTATCTCAAATCTTAGAACCATGCAAGTAATGGGAGAGTGATTGTAGAAAGTGAAAAATATTTGAGCTCGCGCATGAAATACGGAAAAGTCGTTTTTTGATTGGAAAGAAAAATCTTTGTCATTCTAAAACCAAAAATCATGACAGCGATTATGATGAGAAATATTTTGACTTCATTGGGTTTGTTTGTTAAAACAATAAAAACGATGAAACTGCTAAGCATTGCAATAACCAATGAATAGAAATAGAGTTTCGCTTTATTAAAACCTAAGAGTACCGGTATTGTGATTTTCCCTGATTTTCGGTCTTTTTCAATGTCTCGAATGTTATTGATTGTAAGTACTGCACTTGAAGCAAAGCCCATGCTAAGAGAAGCTGCAATACAAGCGATAATGGAGTTGTTTTCCAAACTAATGAATGAATTTGGACTTTGCAGGTATATACATCCCAAAACAGCCACCGGACCAAAGAATATAAAAACAAACAAATCGCCCAAAGCTTTGTATCCGTAGGCGTTTTTCCCGACTGTATATGTAATGGATGCCAATATTGCAAGCAAGCCCAATACAAGCATTGTCAAGAAACCTTTGGTAAAATTCTCGTTAAATGCTAATAATAGTAATCTAATACCTGAAATGAGAGAAAGTATAGAAATCAAGATAATTGCCAGTTTTATTTTGTTTTCATTTAAAGCACCGGATGACAATACCCTATCTTTTCTTGCTGCATGTAAGTCTGTTCCTTTCTTAAAATCACCGTAGTCATTAGCATAGTTTGATAAGATTTGCAATAGTAATGCTGTAATCATAACCCAAATGCTTATCTCAATGCGGTATTCTTGTGAGTTAAACAATCGGGTGCATATATCGCCCATAGCAATTACAGATATAGCGAGCGGGAGTGTGCGCAGACGTGCGGCACTAATATAAGCTATCACAGAAACCTCCGTTTTACTAGATATAGAAATTCAGAGGCAAGTTTTTCTTTTCTCTCCCAGCCATATTTAGAGGCTATCTCTTTTCCTAGAAATGCTATGGATGCAGACAAGTTGCCTATGTCTTCAATTTTCTGAAGTGTACTTCGATAAACGTCTTGTTTACTATCAAAAAGTTCGTCTATGTATTGGTGTTTCTGGCTTATAGAAACAGTATTGTAAAAATTTGTGATGGGAGCACTTTGCAGTTTGTGAGAAATATCATTAGAGAGCGTTTTCTTCGCGGTAATCTCCTCTAGAATTTTGTTTAAGTATTCTGTCAAATCTACGCTTCCCATTTTTTGGTTTTCGGCTAAGGAAACCTTATTCATCCCAACTTTCAGAGTTGTGAGAGGTATGCTTGTATCTTCTTCTTGTGGTTTTATATCTATTCCTTGAGTATTGGGAATTTCTGTCTGTTCATTATTGTTAGATTGGTTTAGAGTTTCAATGGGAGTAGATGTTTTTTCTTCATGCAGTAGTTCTGAGTTTTCTTCTTGTACTGTAACTGGTATAGAGGTTTCTATAATTTCTTCTCTACTATCCTTCTCAAGGGAGTTTATTTGAGAGGCTGAGATGTGTTCTGTTTCTTCACTTTCAGTGCTTGTGTGCTCGGTTAATGGTTCCTCGTTAGTTTTTTTGTTAAATAAATCAACATGTTGTGTTTTTTCTTCTTCTTTGATTTTCTTAATTATTCCATCCGATTGGTTTGGTTTTAAGAAATGTCTTTCTTTAACAACTTCTTTCTCTTTTTCTTTGCACTCATCACATAGCTCTTGGGCAAGATCGTATAAGTCAAAAATTTTCTGTTTTATTAGTTCTGAATAGAATTGACGTCTGGAACTATTGTGCTCAATATCTCGAGTTAATCCTGAAATTTCATGAGCAATTTTTTTTATTTTTTGTGTGAGCAAGTCAATGTTCATGGGTAGCAAAGATAAGCAATCTTAAAGAGGGATTGATAAAGTTAGAAACACAAGATAAGTGATTGTTTATTTCTTTGGATATCAATCTGCGGTAGGTTTTATACACTACTAAAAATGAATATGTTATAAGCTTTAGTATTGTAGATTCAAGATTTGTATTTTCCGCAGAGTGCGAGAATCAGAGTCATTATGTCTTTTAGAATTTGCTTTTTTTTACATTTGCGATTCTTGAATTGACACAATTTTGAAACAACAAATATTGTCTGCTAATATCTTTACAAGTTTCCTTAATCGCTGGTCATTGCTGTCTCTTGTGTTCACAACATTAAGTGTTGTGATGTATCTCATCAAACCATCCATTTTACCGTTTTCTTTTCCAACTTTTATTCTGAGTGCGCTTTGGTCATTGTGTTTTTGGAATGTTGCCGGAGATATAGTCCAACTTCTTCCAAAAATACCTTCTTTGATTTTGCGAGGTATAATGGCACTTCTTCTACCCATTCTGTTTACAGTTGGGGTTAAGGTTTACATTGAGTTTAAGGTTTTTTTAGATGATAATTTGATAGTATTTGTGTTGGATGACCCTGAGTACTTTGCCAATGTATTTCAGGTGTTTTTCAGCAATATTTTTATCGTCATTGCCTATTTGTGTGCTTCCGTTTTTATGTTTTGGTACTTTGTGCGTGCTGCTTCATACAAACAAAGGTCTTATTTGAGAATTGTGGTACTGTTTGTATTGATTGCTGTTGGTCAAAATCAATTCGGTAAGTATGGTGATACAAATTTTGCAACCATTGATACCACTTATCTTTTTACAACCAAAAAATACCTTAGAGAGAAAGAGCAAAGAGCAAAACGCAAATATCTAAAGCCTTCAGAATCAAGAATGCTACCTCTCAAAGGCAATGAATCTGATTATAACATTGTTTTTATTCTACAGGAATCAATGAGTGCAGAACCGCTTTCGATATATAGATATGATAATAATTACACCCCGTTCATGCAGTCTTGGTTTGAAAAAGAAAAGAAGAATTTTGTTGTTTTTACAGATGCAATGGCAATCTCCGGTTGTACAAACATTAGTGTACCATCTTTATTTACGGGTGTCGGCCCGGAAGAGCCCTATGATAAATTGATGCAAATGCCTTTTATGTGGGACTATGCAAAAGCAAACGGATATTCAACAGCCCTTATTTCTTCCCAGCGTTACACTTGGGATAATTTTAGATATTTTGTTAAAAATAACAGTTTGGACATCTTATATACTTCTGAAGATTCTGAACTAAGTACTGTTAATGATCTTGGTGTTGATGATATTGCAATGACTTTGAAAGCAAAAGAAAGTATTGAAAATTTACCTAAAAACAAGCCCGTTTTCTTTATCTATAATACAAATGCGTTGCACAAGCCCTTTCAAGATTACTCTCCGCTTTTGGAAATTCCGCCAGAAATTAAAGAAAGGTATGGGAAAGCCTTGTATATCATAGATAAGAGTATAGAGAATATTTACAAAGCATTTGAAAATCGCGGAGAATTAGAAAAGACAATTTTTATTTTCACTGCCGATCACGGAGAATATTCAATCAAAAGAGAATCCAGATTAGGCTCATTTCTTAAGGAAGCATTGCAAATCCCGGTTTATATCAGATTCCCTCAAAAATGGGTAGATGAGAATAGAGCCAATTTTGAGATATTGAATGCCAACATAAATAAGCGAGTAACAAACCTTGATTTGTTGCCGACATTGGTTGATTTATTGGGCGCAAGAGAGACTAATTTGAAAATTTTTGAAAAATATAGCGGGAGCTCTTTATTTAACAAGATAGACAACAGCAGAGATTTAATTTTTCTAAGCACCAATGAAGTGCGTATATGGTCAAATGAAGGAATGGGCATTTATCGTGATTCGTTTAGCTATATTATTGATAACCTGCATCATTCTCAATTATATAATCTGAACCGAGATCCCAATCAGTACAACAATATTATCAACTCATTTCCGCAACCCTATTACGATGATTTTCATAAAATTATCATGAACAACAAAGAACTCTCGCGGATTTATACTAACTATGCAAAATGAATTTAGTTTAAGATTGTGGAATTTCTAAGGACATACAAGCACCTGAATATAGAAGATACCAATATTCTCAAGGGTCTCTCCATTTTACTCATAGGGTTTCATAATTATCTAAATAATATTAACCAATTTAATAGCTTTGGAATTAGTGAGTTTTACTTCAATGATAGAAGCTTGAATAATTGGCTTAATTTTTTGACATGGAATCCGATTGATTGGATAGTTTGCGTGCTTTCTTTCTTAGGCCATTATGGAGTTTCTGCATTTGTTCTTATCAGTGGATATGGCTTATCAATGGGATTTAAGAATAGAGTAGTTTCGTATTTTCCTTTCTTTTTTTCCAGAATTAAGAAGATTTATCCTGCATTCTTTTTGGGAGTTGTTATTGCTGTAATTATAGCTATAATAACACATCGATATCCGGATAATAGTGAACTTTGGCGTTCTGTTTTTTGGAGATTAAGTTTGCTATCAGTTTTTAAAGCAGATATGATGTATGCGCTCTATGGGCCTTGGTGGTTTTTTGGACTAATTTTTTCACTCTATGCCTTATTTCCTCTTTTGATTTTTTTATTAAAGAAAAATTATTTATTGGCCTATTGGGGACTAATGTTGGTGCTGTTCATTTTGCCGCACATACACCTAATTCACACAAATGAAGCTTATTATGCAAGTGCATTGTACCAGCTTCCAATATTTGGAGTAGGTGCTTATTTAGGTTTTCAGAGTGAGTTGAAAATGCCGAAGTATATTGCCATCCCCGCTCTTTTCTTTCTACTATATGGACAAGGCAATTTTGTGATTTGGAAATTTACTCATCTTTCCGGTGCTCTTTTGATTCTCTTGCTTGTAATTATTCTCAGACGTATGCAATGGAAAATCAATAACATCATTGCTGTTTGCGGAGTTCTTTCTTTCCATTTCTTTGTGATTCACCCCATAATCAGAGCTCCATTTTTGGATGTTGCTGAAAATATAAATTCCATCTATTTTACTGTACTGATAGGAGTCATCTATGTGGTGACAGCATTCGGTGCTGCCTGGTTATTCAAAATCATTGATGAGAAGTTTAAAAGGCTGATATTCAAACAATAAATATTTTTTCTTAAGATGAATCGCTAAAAGGCGTTGTGTCCTTTATTTTAACGACATTAATAACTTATATTTGCGCACGCATAATAGAGATTTCTCTATTTAATTAATTGATTATTAGTTAGATAACAATGATTTGAATATGAAAGTAGGAATTCCAAAGGAACTAAACTCGGAAGAATCACGGGTTGCAGCCACCCCCAAAACGGTAAAACGTTTGATGAAACAAGGCTTTGAAGTTTACATTGAAAAAGGTGCAGGTCTTAAATCTAATTTCTCTGACAAGGAATTTGAAGATTCAGGTGCACATATTGTAAACTCTGCAAAAGAGATTTATGGAGAGAGCGATATTGTTCTCAAAGTTCTTGAACCAACGCCAGCTGAGGTGGAGAAGATGAGAGAAGGTTTGGTACTTCTCAGCTATTTGTGGCCGGCCAGAAATCAAGATTTATTGAAACTGCTTGCGGACAGAAAAGTCAATGCTGTTGCAATGGATGCCATTCCTCGAATCTCAAGAGCGCAGAAGATGGATGTGTTGTCCTCAATGGCAAATATTGCAGGTTATAGAGCCGTAATTGAGGGTGCGTATCACTTTGGAAGATTTTTGAATGGTCAGATAACAGCCGCGGGCAAAGTTGACCCTGCAAAAGTTTTGGTTATAGGTGCCGGAGTTGCGGGTTTGGCAGCGATTGGCGCAGCAAATTCCTTAGGAGCAATTGTTAGGGCATTTGACACCCGAAAAGAAGTAGCAGAACAGATTGAATCAATGGGTGCACAGTTCCTTACCGTTGATATTGAAGAAGATGGTTCAACTTCATCAGGATATTCAAAAGTGATGAGCAAGGAATTTATAGAAGCAGAAATGAAACTTTTCTTGGAACAAGCTAAAGATGTTGATATTATTATCACTACGGCTCAGATCCCGGGAAAAGAAGCTCCAAAATTAATTTTAGATTATCATGTCGCAGCTATGAAACCCGGTTCTGTGATTGTTGACCTTGCTGCTTCTACCGGTGGTAACTGTATTTATACAAAAAATGGTGAAATTTTTACTACCGACAATGGTGTAACTATTATAGGAAAGCTTGACCAACTCCCTTCACAGGCTTCTCAGCTATATGGCAACAATCTTTGTCATCTGCTTGATGATATGGGCAAAGCCGAAAACTTTAAAATTGATTTCAAAGATGATGTCATCTCAAGAGCTATGGTAACTCATGATGGCAAAATCAATTGGCCACCGGAGCCTTTGCCTGTCAGTCCTCAAAAGCCAAAAGTAGAGGTTAAACAAAAATCAATTGAAGAAATAAAAGCCGAAGAAGCACTCAAGGCTAAAAAGAAATCTACCAATATGTTTATTCAACTTGCGGTAGTGGGTGCTCTTTTATTCTTAGTAGGTCAATTTGCTGAACCTCAATTTATGCAGCATTTTACAGTTTTTGTTCTTGCAGTATTTGTTGGTTGGAATCTGATTTGGAATGTTACCCATGCGCTACATACGCCTTTGATGGCTATTACAAACGCAATTAGCGGTATTATAGTTATAGGCGGATTGCTTCAGGTAACGGATGATTTCTCAAATCCCGTTACCATTGTTGCCTTTTTAGCAATATTAGTAGCTTCTATCAATATTGTCGGAGGTTTTTTTGTTACACAGAGAATGTTAAAGATGTTTAAAAAGTAAAATAGAGTTATATGTTAGAGAATTTTGCAAATATTCAAACCGCAGCATACTTGTTCGCAAGTATCTTATTTATTCTTAGCCTAGGGGGATTGTCTTCTCAAGAATCTGCAAAAAGAGGTGTTCTATATGGGATTGTCGGCATGATAATCGCTATTTTGGCAACAATTTTAGATACGAATGTTCAAGGGCATTTATATATTTTGATTGCGGTAGCGATAGCATCAGTAATAGGAATTATCATGGCTCGCAGGGTAGAAATGACTGCTATGCCTCAGTTGGTTGCTATTCTTCATAGTTTTGTAGGGTTAGCAGCGGTTTTGGTTGGTTATGGGTCTTATCACGATGGTGCAGATACAGTACACCTTATTGAGGTTTTTGTAGGAGTGTTTATTGGTGCCATAACTTTTACCGGTTCAATTATTGCTTGGGGTAAATTGGATGGAAAAATTCGCAGTAAACCCTTGTTATATCCCGGAAGACATGCTGTAAACATAATGCTTGTTATCATTTCTGTTATTTTGGGTGTATTGTTTGTTCAAGCACCGGGAACAGAAGGCTTGATATATCTGTTGATTATGACTGCGATTGCTTTTTTTATCGGGGTAATGCTTGTAATGGCAATAGGCGGAGCAGACATGCCGGTTGTGGTTTCAATGTTAAACTCATATTCCGGTTGGGCAGCGGCAGCAGCAGGTTTTATGCTTAGCAATGATCTATTGATTGTTACAGGCGCATTAGTGGGTAGCTCCGGTGCAATTCTTTCAATTATTATGTGCGAAGCAATGAACCGTTCATTCTTATCAGTAATTTTTGGAGGTTTTGGAGATACACCGGTAAAAGGTTCAGACCAAGTGATTGAAGGTGAAGTAACTTCAATCACTCATGAAGAAACTGCAGAGTTGCTAAAGAATGCTAATTCTGTTGTTATTGTCCCCGGATATGGTATGGCCGTAGCAAAAGCTCAGTATCCTATTCGAGAAATGGTTGACATTCTGAGAAAAGAAGGAAAAGAAGTAAGGTTTGCTATTCACCCGGTTGCAGGTCGCTTACCCGGACACATGAATGTATTACTTGCTGAAGCCAGCGTTCCTTATGATATAGTGTTGGAAATGGATGAAATTAATGAAGATTTGCCCGACACGGATGTCGTTATGGTTATTGGAGCAAATGATGTTGTAAACCCCGGTGCTCAAGATGATCCGTCAAGCCCTATATATGGAATGCCTGTCATAGAAGCTTGGAAAGCAGAAAAAGTAATTGTAATGAAACGCTCTATGTCGGTTGGATATGCGGGTGTTGAAAACCCTCTTTTCTATAAAAATAATACCGATATGCTCTATGGCGATGCTAAAGAAAGTGTTGAGAAAATATTAGGTTTTTTGAGGGGTTAGTCTTTGGCATCCTTTTATAAACTGATTTATTTTAAAACTTCAAAATTCTACCTTTGTTTCTTTCATAAATTCTGATGCAAATTCCTAACAACCCACATCTTGGTTTCAAGTATGGATTGCCAAAATTGTCATTATCCATATTCGCTTTGATGCTGTATGCATTGGTGTTTATGATATACACTTTTCCTTTGGTTCAGGATTTTGCTCAATCTTTTATTAGTCCGCCAAAAGATGGAGATTCACCCGCATTTGTGTGGAATGTCTATAATTTCAATGAGGCTTTTAAAAATGGCGAATCGTTGTTCTACACACACAAACAACTTTATCCGATTGGTGGAAGCACTATTATGAATTCTAATATAACCATAGTGTCTTTACTCAATCTTATTGTTAACAATCCCATTCTTTCTATCAATATAGCTTTGCTGATAAGTTTTGCACTGTCGGGGTTAGGAGCATTTTTTCTTACCTACCGCTTTACAGAATCATTTTGGGGTGCGTTGCTTGGAGGGTTTATTTTCTCTTTTGCACCCTATAAAGTTTCACATTTGGTCTCTCATTACAATCTGATGCTTACTGCGGTTATTCCTTTCTTTGTGATTAATTTCAATCGTGCTTTCGAGTTCGAGAGTGGAAGGTTTTTACCCAAAAAAATATATTTCAAATGGGTAGTTGTATGTTTTCTTTTGGGCTTTGTGGGTTTGTTAAGTGATTACTATACCACGTTTTTCATGCTTTATTATGCCGGTATCGTATGGATTTATAATGCTTGGATATCAGGTAAAACCATTCATCTGAATAGGAAAACAGTACTCAAATCGTTGGTGGTTATAGTTATAATTCATATTCTCTTACAACAAGCAAAACTGAATTTAGATGATAATGGTGCTTTTTGGTTGGGAGGTAATGTGATAGATTTTTTCGTTCCTTCACATAATAGTCTTTGGTTTGGAGGACAATGGCTACAGAATTTTAAAGATAGTTTTCATCCTGAGAAGGGGAGTGTGGAATATGAAATGTTCTTAGGTTGGACTTTGATTGTTGTACTTTTTTATGTGTGGTATAAAACAGGGAAAAATCAATTTCAATTCTCAATGACTACATTTACTGCTTTGATTTTCTTGGCTATTTGTGTTCCGGCAGTTCGTGTGTTCAATATCTTTTTGTTTAATATGCCCACTGCGTCACTGCATTTTATTCCGTTCTTCAATCATATTCATGTACCTACAAGGTTTGTGGTCATGGCGTGTTTGTTTCTGCCTATTATCATTGTTCATTATTTTAAAAATCATTCTTATTCACACTATTTTTTTGCAATACTGCTCTCAGTTCTTTTTGTTGAATATTATCCAAAGCCTTATTCAACATTGTCGGAAAGAGATGTGCCGGATTGGGTTTATGAGCTTAAAGAGTCGGATGCTGAACTTGTAATTCCTGTGCCAACGGGTTTGAGAGACGGTATCAAGGGTTTTGGATATTTTAACAGCAACCAATTGTTTTATCAAACCATTCATGGCAAAACGATTTTGGGAGGTTATTTGAGCAGGTTGCCGGAAAGTACGTTTGAATATTATCGTGATTCATTGGGGTTGGATGCAAATGGATATCCAACAGAAAAAACTTATAAAATGTTTCCCAATGCTTATTATATCAATGAACAATAAGGATGTTCAAACAAGATATTATAAGCATTATTTAGCCCAGTTTACTTCTTTAACAGTAGGGTTTGCTTCCAATTCTTTGATTAAAAATTCTATTTTACTCAAATTGTTGTTTTCAAGTTCAATCAAGTAAGTATAGGAGGTTTCACCTTTTTCAAAAGAAAAAGAGTGTATTGTAAGGTGTTCTGAATTCAGAAGGCCTTTCAACATTTCAGTATCTTTTGGGTTAGGGATTGTGACAATACTGAGGTTAATTCTTTTAGATTTTTTAAAATAAAGTTGTTCAAATCTCTGCATTCCCCATAGCACAATAAGTGCAATGATAGTTGTGGCACCGGCTGCAAAATACATGCCTCCTCCGGTTGCCAATCCTATGGCAGCCACTGTCCACAGACCGGCTGCAGTGGTTAGACCCCTAATTACACCTTGTTTCAAAAACAAAATAGTACCGGCTCCTATAAAGCCAATACCACTTACTACTTGTGCGGCCACACGAGATGGGTCTAATACAACATTAGGAGTTCCGAGAATATCGGCAAACCCAAAGGCTGACACAATCATGATTAAACAAGAACCCAAAGCGACCATTGTGTGTGTACGCAATCCCGCTGACCAATTTTTTCGCTCTCGTTCCAAACCCACTAACGCTCCATAAAAAGATGCAAGCAGAAGTCGTATAAGTATTTCAGACCAAGGTAACATCATGTTTTCGAAAGGCAAAGTTATTGAATTGCACCGAATTGGTTTTTGATTTTCAAATTGATTTTCTTTTGACCATTCTATAGAATAATTCTCTAATCCCATTTCTGTGTATTGATTTACATTTGTACCCCTTATTTAAGGATGATTAATCGTATAAAAGTTGGTGACTTTGTGGGTAGGAAAGATGGTACTCCTATTTTTGACGTAAGAACTCCTTTAGAGTATAATCATGCACATATCCCCGGAGCAATCAATCTCCCTATTTTTTCAGATGAAGAAAGAGCTCAGATTGGTACAACCTATAAACAAAAAGGAAGAGAAAAGGCCATTCTTTTAGGTTTTGATTATACAGGTCCCAAGTGGAGAAATTTTATAGAAACAGCCCTTTTGCATGCTCCGGACAAAAAGGTACTTGTTCATTGTTGGAGAGGAGGAATGAGAAGCGGTGCAATGGCTTGGGCTCTTGACTTTTATGGTTTTGATGTTGAGATTCTCGAAGGAGGATATAAAAATTATAGAAACTATGTTTTACAACAGTTTGAAGTTGATTATCCTTTTTGTGTTTTGGGTGGAATGACAGGCTCTCACAAAACAGATATTCTAATAGAGATGAAAAAATTGGGAGAACAGATTATTGACTTAGAGGGGATTGCTCAACATCTAGGTTCTGCTTACGGTTCTTTAAACAAACTGACTCAACCTTCACAAGAACAATTTGAAAATATTTTAGCTGAAAATTTGGCTTCTTATAACAGAGAAAAAAGGATTTGGATAGAAAATGAAAGTTCACTCATAGGAAGAATCGCCATTCCGCCACATATTTTCAAACAAATTCAAACAGCCGTTCTTGTTGAACTGAGAATTGATAAAGAAAAAAGGGTCAAATTTTTAACTCAGGAGTATGGAACGTTGGATAAAGATTTTTTGATTCAGTCCACTCAAAAAATTCAAAAGAGATTTGGTCCCGAACAAACAAAAGATGCCATTACCACTATCAGGGAAGACAGGATGGAAGATTTTATACGAATTGTATTGAATTACTATGACAAGACATACATCAATGGTATCTCAAAACGCGATCCTATCAAATGTTTTGCAATAGAAATAAATTTTGATAATCAGCAAAATGCAGCCAAACAAATTATAGAATTTGCGAATAAAAATCATTTGTTAGCAACAAGATAAATCATGGAAGAAACTAAAATAAAACTCACTCAATATTCTCATGGCGCAGGTTGTGGCTGTAAGATAAGCCCTGCCGTACTTGATACCATTCTCCATACTGAAATTAAACATTTTGATTCGCGACTATTGGTTGGGAATAGTGAAAGAGATGATGCCGCTGTGGTAGATATGGAAGATGGAACAGCCCTTATTTCTACAACAGACTTTTTTATGCCGATTGTGGATGATGCCTTTGACTTTGGCAGGGTTGCAGCAACCAATGCCATCAGTGATATTTATGCAATGGGTGGCAAACCTCTGGTTGCAATAGCAATTTTGGGTTGGCCTATTGATAAATTATCTCCGGAAGTAGCAAAAGAAGTATTGGAAGGAGCACGCACTATTTGTAATCATGCGGGCATAAGTATTGCCGGAGGACACAGTATTGACAGTCCGGAACCAATCTTTGGGCTTGCTGTTAATGGAACTGTCAAAGTCGATAATCTTAAAAGGAATTCAACTGCAACTGTCGGGAGTCGATTATACCTCACAAAACCCATAGGTATTGGGGTGTTGTCAACAGCGCAAAAAAAAGGGGTGTTAAACCCTGATGATGCTGAAAAAATGCTTAAAAATATGACAACCTTAAACCGTTTGGGTGAACAATTCGCGCAAATGAAAGGAGTTACAGCAATGACTGATGTTACAGGTTTTGGATTGCTCGGACATTTGGCAGAAATGTCTGAAGGATGTGGGCTTTCAGCAGAAATTGTATTTGATAAAATTCCGATTATTTCTTCTGTCAAAAACTATATCGAAATGGGTTGTATCCCAGGAGGAACCAATAGGAATTGGAAAAGTTATGGTCATAAAGTTTCGGACTTGAATGATTTTCAAAAAAATGTTTTGGCAGATCCTCAAACAAGTGGCGGGTTGATGGTAGCAGTTGACGAAAATGCAGTCACTGAATTTGAAAAGTGGACAGAAAACGAAGGAATTAAGCTTACTTCATTTGGCTTTTTTAAGGAAAGGTCAAATAAGATTATTGAAGTGAAATAATCTATTCTGCTTAGAAACTAAATCCCAAACCCACGGAAATATTGTATCCCGGTTTATCAATAAAATACCGGAAACGATCAAGATAATCTCGATAGCTTTGGTTGGTGAGGTTAGTGCCACGAACGAAATAATTTAATTCTTGCTTCCCTATTTTTGATTTTCCTTTGATTTCTGCACCTAATAAGAAATATGATTGAGGAGCAGGCATAAAATCTGTTGTGGTGTTGGTTCTATTCTGTCGAGCCACAAAATCCCCCTTGATTTTAAATTCCAAATTTTTGTATTCGTAGCCAGGTTCTATACTGAATCTAAAAGGTGGAATTAACGGTAGAAAAGTCTTGTTGCCTATATCATTTGCCCATAGCATTGAACTTTGTTGTTCTATTTTAAATTGCTTTGTAGGTTTCCACAATAATTGAAAATCAATTCCTCTGAAAAAGGCATGGGTTTGCCCGTAATGAAATGAAAGGAGTGCTCCATGCGGAGTTATTTTAGGTAAACTATCCGGAACCAAAGTAATGTATCTATTGATGTCCTGAACAAAAAAGACTGCATTGAACTGAAACTTTTTCTTTGCAATCCAGAATATTTCTAATTCGGCCTTATGTGATATTTCCTCCTTCAAAGCAGGACTTCCTTCTTCATAAGAAGCTTGTCCATGGTGCATACCTTTGCTATACAACTCGTTAGGAGCAGGAGGTCGCCAGTTTCTCAAGATATTGAATGTCACACTTAAATTTTCCTTTGGTTGATAGCTGCCTCCCAATGCAAATGCAGTATTATAAAAATTCCGATGATATTTTTTAAAATCGTTATTCTGTATCCAATAATCCGCACGCAAATCTCTGTAGTCAATTCTTGCAGAACCGTTTATAACAAATGTTCTCCATTCTTTTTCTAAAATATAAAAAACACCTGCTCCTTGATTTAAATATTCAGGAATAAAATATTCTCCATTATAATGGTTTTGCTGATAACTCAGGTTAGTCCCGAGTTGATGTTTAAACTGTTTTGTGCCTTCTTTTTCCCACAATAAATCTACTGAATGGGTTCTGATTTTGTATTCTGTTTCAGGTAAATTAATGTCAATGGAATGTTCGTCATACTCTCTGCGTTGGTTATATTGACTTGCTAAGACCACTTTGAGATATTCATGCTCTTTGAGTTTATAAAAAACCCTTGCTTTCAAAAGGTCATGTATTGATTGCTGTTTTGGTAAGTCAATTTTATAGGTAAAACCATTATCCACCGGTTTTACTAAGCCATGAATTACATTCATGAAGTCAGTTGAATCTTCAACTTCTGCACCTGAATAAATCCCAAATGTGTTGTCAAAATGACTGAAATAAATGTCTGAGGTAATTCTACCTGAATGAGTACCTATTGTAGCAGAGAAATTTTGTTCCTTATAACCTGTGTTATCAATATAATAGTCAGGAGTTTTCAGATTACCTTGATTGCGTATTGTGCCTTGCAATCTCCAATACAATGGAACTTTGTCAAAAAACCTGCCCCCTGCATAGGCAGAGAGAAAACCCATTCTGCTATTGCTCTCAAAACCGGAATTTAAAGAACCCGTAATTAAATTTTGTCTATAGTTAAAAATGGAAGCCGGATTAACCATGATAATTCCTCCAATGGCATCAGGTCCGTATTTGAGTCCAATAGGTCCTCTCAGCAATTCGATCTCTTTTGCAGTAAATGGGTCGATTTCCGGTGCATGTTCTTGTCCCCAATTTTGCCCTTCTTGTCTTATCCCATTATTAATGATAAGAGTTCTATATCCATACATACCATTGATAATTGGCTTGGCTATTGTTCCTCCGGTACTTAGAATAGTTACTCCTTGCAGGTTTTGCATGATCTCACCAATTGTATTTCCTTTAAGTGTGAGAAGTTCTGCTGGTTTAAGTTTGTTATTCTGTTTTAACAGTTTATCTTTATTTCCCACAACAAAGGCAGTGGATAAATCGTGATTGGTATGGGGTAATCTAATAGTTATAAATGTGTCTCTAGTAATTGAGATTTGTAAATCCAGATGTTCACAAATTAGATGCTTAACATGTATTTGATATGTGCCTTTACAAAGTCCGGTAATGGAGAACAAACCTTTTTTGTCCGTAATAGTGCCAAAAAGATTTTTTTCTTCCTTTATTGCAGAATACTCTAGTGGACTTTGATTATATCCATCCAAAACAATTCCTGATAATGTAATATTGCATTCTTGTGCGTTGGAAACAAAAGAGGTAAATATGAATAGAAGTACAAATAGCTTTCTCACTGTTACGATGAAAGTCATATCATATTTTGTATGGAATTTGGAAAGAATAGATAACCTTGATTCTAGAAATCGTTCAATTCATTAGCAATGATACGAAGTTCGTCCTTGTTATATTTGTTGTCTGATTTTTCTATCATAGCTAATAAAGCATCAAAGTGTTCTTCTGCCGTGTATCCTGCGTCCTCAATAAGGTTTCCGTCTTCATCTTCCTCGGGTTTGATTACAGGGTATTCCCATCCTCCATTATTTTCTAGATGCTCATAAGCCATACGAATACTGCGAATAACTACGGGGTCTTTTTCCAATTTTGCAAGTTCCCTAAGTTCTTGAAGTTGAGGAATAATTGACTCAGCATCTATTCCATTTTTTTTAATTTCAGATGCGATCTTCTGGATAAGTTTGTTTGCCTTAGGACTATTCATGATTGTAAGTTGTGGGTGCAAAAATAAGGATAGAAGTCAGATTTTGAAAGTAGAATTTTAATGGTAGTAACTTTTATTCTTTGTCTTATGAAACATGTGATAAACAAAATAAAGCATAGCAGCAAAAATTAAGAATGCCATAGCTTGATGAGTTACTCCAAGCCAAATTGGAACAATCAATAAAAGTGTAAAAATTCCCAATAACACTTGCGTTAAGATAAAGAACATAGAAATATTGATTGCTCTTATTTGTGTGTGATTGAGATTCCAAGTTTTATTATTCCTATTAAACCACAAATAAGTAATGAGAGTAAGTACAATCAGTGCAATGGTCCTATGCAGAAATTGCACTGAGAGGGGATTGTCTACAAGACTGATAAGTCCGTTTGTTCTATATGCATCACCTATATTCGGTGCAATCCAAGTGTCTCCCATTTTAGGCCATGTATTATACATAAATCCTGCATGTGTTCCTGCAACAAATGCCCCATATACAATCTGAATAATTAATATAATAAATGTGATTAGACTCAGTTTTTTGACCCCCGCAGATGCATTGTTTCTTATCCCTGAAGCTCCGGATTTTAATCCCAATGTGACCCAATAAATATATCCAAAGGTTATAAATGCGTTTGTAAGGTGAATTGCAAGGCGGTAGTGGCTAACATGGGTATTGTGTACTAAACCACTTTTAACCATATACCATCCTAGAAATCCTTGCCATGCGCCCCAAGCAAATATGAAAAGGAGTTTGGGTAGAAGTGAACGGCTAATTTGCTTCTTTAATAAGAAATAAAGAAAAGGGACAATAAAAGCAATTCCCATGATTCTGCCAATCAATCGATGTAAATATTCCCACCAATAGATATTCTTAAAATCATTAAGTGTAAAGTCTGAATTTAGTTTTTTGAATTGGGGAATCTGTTGATATTTGATAAATTCCTCATGCCACTTTTCTTCATTCAATGGAGGTATTGTTCCTGTAACAACATTCCATTCTGTTATAGAAAGTCCGGAGCCTGTTAGTCGTGTTATGCCTCCAATAATCACCATCGCAAAAACTAAAAAACATCCTGTATAAAGCCAAATAATGATTGGACGATTGTTAATATGTGTTTGTGTTTCCCCGTTAGTCATATTGTTAATTAATACTACTTGAATGCAGGTCTCAAATATAGAGCAAATATGGAGTTCGGGAGTGTTATTTGTAGATAAATTGGGTGCTTATCTCAACAACATGAGAGTTCCTTTATACTCATATTCTTTACCATCAAACCCAGTAACTTTCACCATATAAGTATACACATCTTGTTTGCAATCCACGCCATTAAATTTACCGTCCCACCCTTCATTCAGGTCTTTAGATTCAT
>JAGFIU010000027.1 GCA_024103355.1 Bacteroidota bacterium | reverse complement strand
GATTTGAATCAGAACCAAAGAGACCGTGTAATGAATCGTTTCAAGACCAAGAAATTGCAATTTTTAATTGCTACCGATGTTGCTGCTCGCGGTATTGATGTAAAAGATTTGTCACATGTAATTCATTATGCGCTGCCCGAGCAGATGGAATACTACACCCATAGAAGCGGAAGAACAGCCCGTGCAGGGAATGAAGGAACATCGATAGCATTGCTTACTGCGGCAGAGTATTCAAGAATGAAGATGTTTAGTCGCGAACTTCAAATAGTCTTTGAAGAATCACCTTTGCAATCAGAATTTGAATTTGACATGCACAAAGGTGGGGAAGACAGACGCGGCAGAGGAAGAGGACATGATAGAGATTCACGCAATAAAAGCAGCAGAAGTAACAAACGTAATAATAAAAGTTACAAAGAAAATAGAGAGTTTAGAGGAGAGCGACATTCGGAGCGTTCTGAGCGTGATTTCAAAAATAAAAAGAGCACTTCCAATAAACCCTTCAGAGACAAGGAGCCTAATAAGGATAAAAGAAAACCTGAAACCGGAGAATTCAAACAAGAAAACAATAAAAGAAAAAGAAAACAGAATACTCAACCTTCATTTGCAGGTTCTTCTTATGACAAAAAGCCTAATCCTAAAAAATCAGAAAAAACCAAGGGAGGACAGGATAAATACAGGAGAAAAGTTTTCTTTTAATCCAATCCTTAATCTTTTTCAAAATAAACTTTGCGGTCCTTGAGGCGGCTTGACATCATTGGGTTTGTCAGCACTTTTTATTAAATTAAGAAAATCGTCCTCACTGATAATAGGTATATTTAGTTGCTTTGCTTTTTCAAGTTTAGCAGGACCAATTCCTTCGCCTGCGAGCAAGTATGAAGTTTTAGATGATACACTGCTTGCATTTTTGCCGCCATTAGTTTCAATCAAGTCTTTTAGTTCATCTCTACTATATTTTTGAAAGACACCGGAAATCACTATTGACAGATTTTGCAACACATTTGATTGAAGCACTGCTTGTTCATCTTTGGCAACCGCCATTTGAAGTCCAAAAGATTTTAGTTCTTCGACCAAATCCCTGTGTTCCTTTTGAGCGAAGTAATCCAAAATAGATTGTGCGATGACCTCTCCTATTTCATCCACATTACTCAACTCTTCAAAGTTTGCGGAAGCAAGTGCATCAATACTTTTAAATGACAATGCAAGTTTCTTAGCCACTGTTTCTCCAACATATCGTATTCCTAGCGCAAATAACACTCTGGCAAAGTGAATCTTTTTAGAATCTTCAATACCCTTAATCAGGTTTTGAGCAGATTTGTCAGCCATTCTCTCCAAAGAAACTACCTGATTATAAGTGAGTTTGTACAAATCCGCAACGGTATGAATCAAACCTTTTGATACAAGCATATCAACCGTTTCCTCACCCAAACCCAAAATATCCATCGCTTTTCGGCTGATAAAATGTTCTACTCTGCCTCTGATTTGAGGAGGACAGCCCAACTCATTAGGGCAATAATGATTGGCTTCTCCTTCTTTTCTGATTAGAGGAGTTCCACAACCCGGGCAAGCAGAAAGCATCATTACAGGCTTTGCATCTTCATGTCTTTTTGCAAGCTCAACTTTAGTAATTTTAGGTATTATTTCTCCCCCTTTTTCAATATACACCCAATCTCCATAATGGAGGTCAAGTCGTTGAATTTCATTCGCATTATGTAGTGTTGCACGTTTAACCGTAGTTCCGGACAGAAAAACCGGAGCTAAATTGGCTACCGGAGTAACCGCTCCTGTTCTGCCTATCTGAAAATCAACACTGAGCAGTTGTGTTAGCGCGGTTTCTGCTTTATATTTATATGCAATAGCCCATCTTGGAACTTTGGCAGTAAAACCCAATTCATTTTGCTGTTCAAAATTATTTACCTTGATAACAATACCATCAATATCAAAGCTAAGTTCCTTGCGCTTGGTTTCCCACTTAGCAATGAATTTGAGTACCTCATCAATTGTTTTGCACTGTTCTGTATATTCTGAAGTTTTCAATCCCCATTCTTTGATTTTTTGAAGCGATTCATAATGTGAGTGCAGGTCTCTTTCTTCGCAAAGAACATGATAAAGATAAGTATCCAAAGGTCTTTTAGCAACCTCTTGATTATCAAGCAGTTTGAGCGAACCGGCAGTTGTATTACGGGGGTTGGCATAGAGCGGTTCTCCTAACTTTGCTTTCTCCTCATTTAATTTTTCAAAGGCTTTTCGGTGCATAAAAATTTCCCCTCTTACTTCCAAGTCATGCGGAAAATCTCCTTTTAAGACGGTTGCAAGCGAACGAATTGTCTTTACATTCTCTGTAACATCATCTCCCTGCACTCCATCACCTCTTGTGACTGCTTGAACCAGTTTCCCGTCTTTATAATTTAAACTAATGGCAACGCCATCAATCTTTAATTCACAGATATACAAGTAGTCCGTTGACCCCAACAATTTCTGAACCCTATTATCAAACTCTTTAAGTTCGCCTTCATTATAAGTATTTCCTAAGGACAACATGGGTCTGTTGTGTTTGATTGTCTTAAAATCATTGAGGGTTTCTCCTCCTACTTTTTGGGTTGGCGAATCCGGTAAAGCGTATTGCGGATATTCTTTCTCCAATGCTTCCAATTCCTTGAGTTTCATATCAAACTCATAATCAGAAATAGTAGGCTCTGCAAGAATATAATACCTATAATTATGCTCTTGTAACTCTTTGGTCAGTTGGCGTATTTTTTCTTCGGCAGTTGAATTAGACATGCTGCAAAAATACAATATTAACTACCAAAGACGGGTTCACGCTAATTTGAATAATCATAAAATTTCTTGGCTATTTGTTAATACATATCTTACTTTCGCAAGGTTACCGGACATGAATTATTGCAGTAAAACATCTTTTATTTTTTTTGTTCTGTATATTGCCCTATCTACAAGCAATGCCTTTGCACAGCAGAACATAGCTTTAGAATCTTTTACTGCATTTTCTTGGTCTTCAAGTAATTCATACACAAGCAATAAGACAATTATTGCAAACGGAATACGAAGCTCAAAAGAAAGAGGCATTGGCTTTGGTGCCGGAAATGAGTATGGGTTGTTAGTTAGAAAATCTTTTGACTCCTCTTATATCACAATGAATATAGGCTTTTCAGCATTGATAGGGAAAAAACAACAAACAGGTTATTTTGAAAACAAAGACTCTACCATGCTGAACTATCAGATAATGGATGCATTTCAACTATGTGCATTGTTGGGAATCGGAGTAAAACATGATTTTACAGAAAAACTCAAAATGAATACAGACTTGATGTTGAGTCTGCCACTGGTTAGCAGGTTAAGAAGTGAAAACATAAACTCAAAAGAGAATTTTAGCGAACAAACAGGCATGATTTATCAAACTAAATTTTCAGCAGGTTTTAATATTAGAGCTGGTCTTGCATACAAACTCACTGACAACCTCTATCTCAAAGGAGATTTATTTTACACTTTCATGAGTTTATCGGACAAAAAATCAACAATCAAAAGATATACAAGCACTAATAATCAAAGTTTGTCAGAACGCTATCCCACAATCTCAGACATAGAAACTATTTACTTTAAAGAGTTGAAAGATGTAAAAAATGATCCCATCCTAAACCCAAGCGGATTCAGCCCAAACAAAGCGTCAGAGAGCGTAAGTACACAACTACCGTTTAGTCGAATAGGATTAAGTGTTTCCTTTGTGTGGAATTTTGAAATTTCAAAAACTATGAAAAACAAAGATTAGCCATTCATGCTAATCAGGAATTCGTTGTTATCACGAGTACCTTCCATATATTTAAGCATGGTATTCATTGCTTCTTCTGATGTCATGTCAGCAAGGTGATTTCTCAAGACCCACATTTTTTGAAGTGTAGTTTTGTCATAGAGCAAATCTTCCCTTCTTGTGCTTGAAGCAACGATATCAATTGCAGGATAGATACGTTTATTAGAGAGTTTTCTATCAAGTTGCAGTTCCATATTTCCTGTCCCTTTAAACTCTTCAAATATAACCTCATCCATCTTAGAACCGGTATCAATCAGGGCAGTTGCAATGATAGTGAGTGAACCTCCATTTTCAATATTTCTGGCAGCACCAAAGAATCTCTTAGGTTTTTGAAGTGCATTGGCATCCACACCACCTGACAGGATTTTTCCTGATGCAGGCTGCACTGTGTTGTAGGCTCTTGCTAAACGTGTAATAGAATCAAGCAGAATCACCACATCATGCCCGCATTCAACCAATCTTTTTGATTTTTCTAAGACGATATTTGCGAGTTTAACATGCTTTTCGGCAGGCTCATCAAATGTAGAAGCAACAACCTCTGCTTTCACATTTCTTGCCATTTCAGTAACCTCTTCAGGACGTTCATCTACAAGCAAGATAATCATATAAATTTCAGGATGATTGGCAGCAATTGCATTTGCAATCCCTTGTAACAGATTGGTTTTACCGGTTTTAGGTTGTGCAACAATTAATCCTCTCTGACCTTTACCAATTGGCGAAACCAAATCTATAATACGGTTGCTGAAATTATTGGGTTTATCTACCAGGTTTATTTTTTGGTTTGGGAAAAGTGGGGTTAGGTGTTCAAAAGAGATTCTATCTCTGATTTCTGCAGGAGTTTTCCCATTTACTTTTTGGATTTGAACCAATCCAAAATACTTTTCATTATCCTTTGGAGGACGTATAGTTCCAAGAACTGTATCACCTGTTTTTAATCCATAGGAACGGATTTGTTGCGGAGAAACATAGACATCATCTGGCGATGACATATAGTTATAGTCAGCAGAACGCAAGAAACCGTATCCATCTTGAATTACTTCAAGCACTCCGATTGCAGAGACCAATCCTTCCAATTCCATAATCAAACCGATTCTCTCCTGTCTTTGCTTATCTCGCTCTGATTGTTCTTGGCGTTGTCTATCAATTAAAGCATTGTCTTTGGAAATTGGTTCTGTTGCCGGTGGAGTTTGTGAATCTTGTAAAACTTGCTTTTCTGTATTTTCTATCGGATTTTGTGTTGTGCTTTCAACTTCTTGAGAAATTTCAGTAACATTTTCCTCTTGTTTTTGTTCAATAGGAGAATTTCTTACATCGATATTTTCTTTAGTTATATGATGAGACGAAGCTAGAGGTTTTCTGTTTCTTTGACGTTTAAACTGTTGTTCTTGAGAGTTTTCATCTTTGATAGGACGCTTTTCCTCAATTGGATTAGTTTGAGACGACAATTTATTAATCTTATCCAGAAGTTCATTTTTCTTTAGATTATCGACATCAACAACTCCAAGCGTAATAGCAATTTCACGTAATTCGGAAATCTTCTTTCCTTTTAAAATATCACTTTCAGTCATTTACTTTACTGATTAATTAATTCTTAATTTATTCTCTAATAAATTCGTTCTATGGGAAAATTGATTGAATTGTCAGAGGGAGAAGTGGTCAAAGAATTCGACCAACTCGGGTGCAATTTTACGGTAAAATATTCAAAGTACAAGAGTTTTTTTTGTGCAGTCAAAATATAAATGTGGATGAAACAGTAATACAAATCCCCTATATTGATACTATCTTTGCAATGCAACATAGCAATAATTATGGCAAGTGTTAGAGTCGAGAAATTTGAGAAGCAAATGCAACGCGATTTGGGTGAACTATTTCAACAGATGAGTAAGGATTGGTTTGGGGGTGCATTTATCACTGTTTCTCATGTGAAAAGCAGTCCTGACTTGGGATATATAAAATGTTCTGTAAGCATTTTAAATTCAAAAGAACCGGCAAAAGTTTTACAATTAATTGATGAAAAAGTACGTGAGATAAGAATGGAAATAGCACACAGGAATAAGCACCTACGAAAAACTCCTGAACTATCTTTTATTGAAGATACATCATTAGATTATGTGAATAAGATGGAAGCACTTTTTGCATCATTAAAAAACAAAGAAAAATAGAGATGCTTGTAACTTATGTAGAAGAACAACATGTAAAGCGAGTGATGCGTAATCGCTTATCTAGATGGATTTTCTTTAATTACACAAAGTATCTCGATTTAAAGAACATAATAATTAGGCGTGAAACCAAAAGAATCATTTCTAAGCAGAATATTGAGGTTCCAAGAGTTTTGGATGTTGGATTTGGATTTGGGCAAAGAATTTATTATTTGTTGAGTCATTTTCCCAAAGCAGGAGTATTGGGAATCGATATTTCAGACAAAGCAGTTACATATGCCAATAAATATTTCAACAAGGAAGACAATCCTAATGTCTATTGTATGAAAAAGGATATATTGGAAATAGAGGACAAAGAATCATTTGATATTGCTTATGTAGTAAAAGCACTCAACTATATTGAGGATGATGAACGAGCCCTAAAGAATGTTTATGCTTCGCTAAAGAATAAAGGAACTCTGTTATTAATAAATAGCAGAACTGCAAGTACAAAATCAAAAACAAATTTTGATAGAGTTTATTCACTACCCATTATTAGAGATGGATATTCATTGGAGAAATTAGAAGATATGGTAAAAGAAGCAGGTTTCTCAAAAATAGAGTCACGTTATATTTATGGTTTTGCGGGGAATTTAGCTTGGAAAATAATTATAGTTTCTCCCATCAAAATAGCAAGAGTTTCAATTCTACTCATCCCAATAATACCCTTATATATGTTATTAGTAGCTCCCATAGCAGCCATACTCAATTTTTATGAGTATCATGTAGGTCATACCAAAGGGAGGAGTATTTATATTAAAGCAGAAAAATGAGCAAAAGTGTATTTTTTGCAATAAGGTATTTAGTTTCAAAAAAGACTCATAACGCAGTAAATTACATTTCATGGATTTCTGTTTTGGGTTTTTTTGGTGGTTCATTAGCAATGATTGTGATACTTTCAACACTCAATGGGTTTGAGAGTCTAATATTATCAATGTATTCACACTTTGATCCGGACTTCAAGATAGAATCAGCAGAGGGAAAAATTTTCTCAATAGATTCAACTCAAATGAAACTATTGAATAAGACACCCGGATTAGAAAGCCTAAACATGGTTTTAGAGGATCAAGCTGTAATCAAGCATTACGATTATCAAGCTGCTGTTTATATTAAAGGTGTGAATGATGATTATTTTTTTCAAACAAACTTGGATAAATATGTTCAAGATGGTTCGGCTGAATTGAAGGTAAACAATATGAATTTGGCAATTTTAGGAGCTGGGGTAGATTTCAAATTACAAACAAGAGTAAATAATCCTCAGAGTATAGCAACTATATACACTCCAAGACGAGAGAATGTCTCCATAACCGATCCTAATCAGTTGCAATCTCTTCTTATAAAACCCTCTGGGGTAGTATATTTAGACGACCAGATTAATCAAAAATACGTATTTGTCCCATTGAGTTTTGCCAAAGAACTCTTTGAACGAGATGATGAAATATCATACATAGAATTAAGAATCAAACCTGAGAAAATCTCTGAAGCAGAACAATATTTAGAAAAAATGCTCCCTAGTAAACTAATTTTTAAAGATAGGATGGCACAACAACCAACATTGTACAAAATGTTTAAATCAGAGAAATGGGTTACTTATGCATTATTAGCTTTCGTTTTATTCTTAGCATCATTTAATGTTACAGGTTCTTTATCAATGCTTGTTGTTGAAAAAAAAGCTGATATTTTTACATTAAAATCTTTGGGTGCGAGTTCGGGATATATACGAAGTATTTTTCTATCAGAAGGAATGCTCATAGCACTTACGGGCGGAATAGCAGGACTTTTTGTCGGCTCAATATTAGTAATCGGACAAGATCTTTTTGGAATAATCAAGATGAGCGGTGCTATTGTTGAGAGCTATCCGGTCAAATTACTTTGGTCTGATATCTTAATAATTTTCGGCACTAATTTTATCCTTGGATTCGTTACTTCATTATATCCCGCATGGAAATCCGTTTCAAAAAGATAATCTGTTTTTTATTCTTTGTAATAAGCACTTTGAGTTCTTATGCTCAAAACGATACTGATTCAACACTAATACCTGATTGGGATTTATTTGTTCAGTTGCAAAATAAAAGAGTTTATAATGCAGCATTAATGAATGAGTCAATACTGAAAAAGATATTTGAAGGAAGTAATGTTTCTTATCCCCCTCGCTATATATATTGGAGAGCATTCAAAGCAGAACAAGAGCTTGAATTATGGGCAAAAGACTCATCTAGTCAACCTTATAAACTAATCAAAACCTACCCTATTTCAAGACTGTGTGGTGATTTGGGCCCAAAACGCAGGGAGGGAGATATGCAAATACCCGAGGGATTTTATAAAGTAACAGACTTCAATCCAAATTCTTCCTATTGGCTATCTTTTAAAATCAATTACCCCAATGGTTCCGATTCTATATTGGGTTCAAAGAAAAGATTAGGTGGTAATATTTTTATACATGGAGATACAGTTACCATAGGATGTCTGCCGATGACAGATTCATTAATCAAAGAAATTTATTGGTTAACTATCCTCAATAAGAATGTACTTGACTCATCAGAGTTTATTCCTTTTCACATCTATCCGATTAGACTTTCAAATGAAAATTGGCAGTTACTGTACAAGGAATATTGGGGGGATCAAACAAAAATTCAATTTTGGAACTCACTTCAAGGAGTTTATAATTACTTTGAAAACGATTTTCAAATACCTGAAATTACAATAGATGATAAAGGATTTTATAAAGTTATTTACCCAACAAAAAACAATCAACAAAACAATGGATTATCTGATAGTAGGCTTGGGGAATCCCGGTGAAAAGTACAAACACACAAGACATAATATAGGGTTTGACATACTCGATGAAATTGCTTTACAATACAATTTAAGTTTCAAATCTGACAAATTCGCTCAAAAAGCAGAATGGGAAATCTCTGGGAAAAAAGTCTTGCTAATTAAACCTGATACCTTTATGAATTTGAGTGGGAAAGCTTTTCAGTATTGGCTTAATTGGTATAAAATTCCAATTACAAATTCTCTTATTGTATTGGATGACATTGCTTTACCTATAGGAAAAATGAGAATGCGAAAAGGTGGAAGCTCAGGCGGACATAATGGACTAAAAGATATTGAGAGAACTCTGGGTACAAATGAATATCCACGTTTGAGATTTGGAGTTGGAAATGAATTTAAAGACGGAAAGCAAATTGATTTTGTATTAGGAAAATTTTCAGAGTCAGACAGAATTATAGTTAATCTAACTATTGAGAAATCACAAAAAGCAATTGAAAGTTTTATACTTAAAGGAATAGATAAAACAATGGAAGCGTTCAATCATTAATTTTACTATGCTTCAAAGCATATTCAATTATTCTTACTTCAATAATAAAAGGCTCTAATTCAGCCAACCCAAGTTTGTCAACAGCAATTTCCACTAATTTACGTTCAGAAAAATCATTTTCTGAGAAATTTTGTTGTGTGGCATAAAATCTCCCTGCCATAAGCAAAGCATCCAAAGGAATCAGAGCAATAAGCTCACTTCCGGTAACATCAAATCCCTTTTCCCTTGCTTTCTTTTTAGTTTCTTCATACACAATGTGAATGGGTGTTTTCCTAAAATTGATAAGGTTAAATGAAACCTGTGCTTTATTAAAATGCTCCATATACCAGCCTATAGCTTTAACATATTTTAGGGAACCCGGGATTCTTAAAGGAGTACCATTGCTATCTCTTTCTATCTCATGTGTAAATTTATTTCTTTTAATTACACCAATTTCTCTGATTTCTCCGGCAATTTCATTAGCAATTTTTTCTGATTTAGTATTGAGATTAACATTATAAGCAATGAGGAAATCACGGGCTCCGATGACAGTAGCACCAGACTTTTCATTAAACGCAGTACCTCCAAAATCGGGTTTCCATTCAGGTAACAACATTTTTTCTTTCAACCCTTCATACTCACCTTTTCTAATGATTGAAAGATTACTTCTATAGTGTTTGGGTTGAGAGTTTTCATATAAATACACCGGAACATTCAGTTCGTTAGCAACTTTAGCAGACAACTCTTTAGAATATTGAATAACTTCATCCATGGTAACTCCTTTTAATGGAACTAAAGGGCATACATCACAAGCACCTATGCGAGGATGTTCACCTTTTTGAAATCGCATGTCAATTAATTCTACAGCAGCTTTTATTGCCAAAAAAGCAGCCTCAAGAACGGCTTCAGGGGGGCCGGCAAAAGTATAAACTGTTCTATTGGCATCATATCCGGAATCAACATTTAATAAAAGAGAGTCTTTTACAGAGCGAATTTTATCTGCAATTGCATTTATAATACTCAGGTTTTGTCCTTCACTGAAATTTGGAATACATTCTATAATCTTTTCCATAGATAAAAATATTAAATGTATTAAAAAAAAAGCCTCTTGTTCTCACAAGAGGCTTTTGAAAAGTATGAATGGGTTAGTATTCCCAAAGATCATGTTCAAAAATAAATAATTCATTTTTAATTTCTTCACTCTTAAGCAGAGCAGCCATATTATCATCCTTAAACTCCTCATAATCCTTTACATACAAATCATACATATTTGATTCTTTAACTATATAGCTATCAAAAAGCCTATATTGAAAGAAGTGATCATATGAAATACGTGCGGCATCATTTTTAGAATTAAATAATTCAAGATTTTTCAACAATGGTCGCAAATCATCCATTTTTAACCAAAACATAGGCTGTTCACCGACTTCAACTCCACCAAATTCAAGCATAAAAATAGGGGCAATAGCCATAATTCTCGGTTTGAAAACAGAATGTTTATGATCGAAAAACCAATCTTCAAGTAGCATATATTTTCTAATCTTATATGCTTCAAACTTTTCTCTAATTGTTGAATCAATTACATCTAAAGGATCATCAGGGTCTCCTTCCGGGTTTGGAATTTGAATTGTATATTCTTTAGATCCAAGGGTTTGAGCATGTTCTGGTGTCATCCAAGAATACAAAGAGTCATTATTATATGCCTTAAGAGTTCCATCAATTGCATATCCATATATGTATTGATATAAAGGGTTTTTCGGCCATTCAAGAATTTTATTCATTTTTTGCCTGCAATCAATAATTCGATGGATCTTACGTTGATATTTCACATCTGCTTCTTGCAAATAAGGATACTTAATTACAGGTCTTTCATTAATTGCCTTTTTTTCGTATGGGTTTTGTTCACCACTGATTGGTACAAATTCCTCAAAATTAGGTTGTTGAGCAAAGGTTGTAAGCCCAAAAAACAATGTAATTCCTAAAATAAATGACTTCTTCATAATCTAAGAGTAAAATATTATTTTATATCGATGACTAAACTTGCTGTAAGCTTTTTTTGAATTCCACCTGGTCCTTTGCATTCAACATTAGCAATAATAAGTTTATCACCAGCTCTAGCACCGGCAACTAAATTATTAACATTTGCAAGGGAATTACCATTAACCGTAACAGGTCTAGCATTTCCAGTTCTTGGAACTAAAAGAGCAGCAAACTTAGTAACAACAAAACGAACACCTTCAAAAGCAAAACCAGAGCCAAGTGATGCATTGAGTGTTCTTTGAGCCATTAATGCTCCCTTTCCTTGTGCTCCACCACTCAGAGTGCCATACATAGGCTCCGGATTTGGAACTTCTCGAATTCTATACTCCATTGAACCCATACGTCTAGACGTACCATCAGGCATTTTAACACTAGCTGAAATCTGAGTTTTACTACCCTTTACACGAGAAACTTTAGCAATATACTTGCCTGTGCCGGATGTTTTAGATAAAACACAACCAGGTCCGGCAGATACAACCACATCTTCAGCTCTAAATCCAGGCACTGAAACTGAAATTGGATTTTCAAGACCGATATACAAAACATTCATAGCTTCAGCAGAAATGGTTGCTGCAGGTTGGAATGATTGCCATTCAGTTGAAAATTCTTTTTTCTCAATGCCATCAGGTCCGTCCACCTCAATATATCCTTTAATAGGATGAACACCTACACCTGTTGCAGGAACTTTATATATTCCCTTTCCTCCTTCTACAGGAATTTTTTCACCATTAACAAAGATTGTTGGTTCTGCTGTTGTATTAAGAGCCATCAACACAATTTCAGCTTGGTATTCAGAACCTTGCATAATATAACTTGATGGGGCAATAATCTTAGCTTCAACAGCATCAAATTTAATGGTAGCCGCGTCAATTTGCTTTATAAGTACATTAAGAACCTCTGCTTCTAAATTTTTTGCATCACTCTCGGTCTTAGATAATAAAGCTGTAACACCAGCTAAAGGAGAATGAACTAAATACATTGAAACCCAATCTTGTTTATTTGTACCTTTAGATTTAGGGTACTCGGCTCTTAATGCTGTATTCTTATCTAAATTAGTTACGATTGATTTATCAATCCTTGGATGATTAAGAACGGCTAGCATATCTTTTCTAGCTTTTTCGATTGCATTTTGTAATTCTTTACCATGTCCTTGATTACCTGAGCCAGATTGGAAATAATTAGCATGCTTTTCCATCTGGTCGGGCGCAGCTAATTCAGTAAGAACACCTGCTGCTTCACCTTGTTCAGCAGGAAGTCTACCACCTGCATTAGTTTCAATATCCTTCTTTATTTTCTCCACATAATCACAAAAATCTTTTGATATCTTTCTAACCTCTTTTGCTTTCTCAAACCATTCCTTTGTTCTAGCTTGATTTGATTCCATAGAAGCTTCAAATTGTTGCATTACAATGCTATTTTTATCATCAATATTAGCTTTAGCATTCTCAAATGAAACTTCCATTAAATGAAAGGATTTTAATATTTCTTTTGATACGTTTAAAGCGAGAAGGGCAAGCAACACGAGATACATCATGTTGATCATCCTCTGCCTTGCATTTAAATCACTTACTCCTGACATAATGAATAAATTGTTAAATTAATACTAGTACTTACAAAAATTAACGAGATGAATTAGAACCTGTCATTGCACTCAACATATTTCCATAAATATTATTAAGATTAGAAATATTAGTGTTAAGTTTTGACAAGTTCGACTTAAATTCACCTGCTTGTTCACCTGTACTTGACAAATTGTCAACAAGATTGGTTAAACCACCAGAAAACGAATTTAATGATTGAGAAATATTTTCACTAACAGTGCTAACGTTCTCAATGGATTTAGATGCTTTTTGGATGTTTTGAGTAAACTCACTGGTAGCAACAGTAGTATGACTAAGATTAGCCATCTCATTAACATTTGCGCTAAGGGATTTCAATCCTGCACCCAAGCTATTAATAAGTTCTGGACCAACTTTTGCTTCTTCAAGCATTTTGTCAAGTTGCTGAGTTACTGTTCCCTTCTTATTATTTTGTTTCTCAACCGGATCCATTCCAGCAAATTCTGGATAAACTAAAGACCAATCCCATTCTTTTTTAGCTGGTTCATAAGCAGATAATGCAAATAAAAATGCTTCAGTACCTAAGCCAATAATAAGCATTATATCAGCTCCTGGCCAGTGAAGAATTTTAAACAATGCACCGATAATAACAACAGATGCTCCATAACCATAAGCAAGCCCCATGAACTTCTTAAAACTTTTTGATTCCGTAAAATTTGCCATAATTGAAATTTTTAATTTGATTTAATTTGATTTATTATTTATTTATTAATTAATTTATTATTTAGTATCTCTATTTGAACGCCCAATGTAACTTTGAACATTTCTAAATCCAATAAATGATCTACATGAATCTTGGTATTCATACGTTCTCGAGCCATTCTCAATAAAATAAGCGATATCTTTCCATGAACCTCCTCTAATAACTTTACGTTTAAGTGTAATATCAGATCCTTCTCTCGTGAATTTACCATTCTGCTCGATATATTCGGGAATTGAAATTCTATAATCACCATTTAAGTCATGAGTAAAAATATTTGACGAAACTTCAAAAGCATTCCGTGTCCACTCACTAACGTTCCCAGCCATATTGTATATTCCGTAATCATTAGGAAAATAAGAATCCGCCCTTACCGGATATAATCCTCCGTCAGCACCATAATTACCTCTTAATGGTTTGAAATTAGCTAACATACAACCTTTTGAGTTTCTAGTATAAGGACCACCCCATGGATATTTATTACCAATCCGGCCTCCTCTTGCAGCATACTCCCACTCATACTCGGTTGGTAATCTATAGTCTTCTGTTGGTGGAGCACCAATACTATTCCAATAATCTTCTTTATAGTATGTCCTCCAATATGAGAAGGCATTTGCCATGTGCCAATTTACACCGACAACAGGATAATCATCATATTTGACATGGTGAAAATAGTGTCGTGCCATTGGTTCATTATATGAGTATGTAAAATCTCTGATAAAGCAGAGCGTATCTGGATATATTAATGTACGTTCTTTTCTAATAAACTTCTTTCTTGGTGCCGGATTATATCTATCTAAATTTTCTCCATTAGTTGCAGCATCAAAATAATCGATCCAATCATAACTGTAAAAAAGTTTTCTTGTATCAATTTCTTTCTTGTGACGGAAACGTTCATCCTCTGTCACAAACATATCTGCAATATCTTCTTGAATATCAGGATTATCAATATAGAAACTCCTTCTCACCTCTCTCCAATTAATAAAACGTTCTCCTGTATTAGGGTCCTCGATAAAATATAAATCATTATCAAGCATTTCAATTGCTAAGGAGTCAATTACATATTGAACAAATTGGCGATATTCATTATTTGTAATTTCGGTTTCATCAATCCAGAAGCCGGCAATAGTCATTTGTTTATTTGGTGCTAAATAACTGTGAAAGATATCTTCATCACTTTGACCAGTATTAAATGAACCTGTAGGCACATAAACCATCCCAAAAGGTGTTGGATGGAACCATACTCGTCTTCCTTGAACTCCAATCACGTCTCCGGTATTACCAGGTCCACAACCAATTATTGTGAATGCTCCTAATAATCCAATAATCTTCATTGAATTGATGAGTTTCATTGTTTTAGAACTATTTTCAGATACTAGCAAATTCCCCAATTTGCTTGTAATACTTGAAAATAACATTGATTTAAATTGCTTCATTTTCGATATTATTACCGTTTATTTATATGCTGTCAGACTTAATTAACGTTACGATTATTTTTATATTGTTCTTTCTTAAAATAATTTATTCTTGGCTGCTCTCTCTATCAATCCATAGAGGTGTTAAAATTGGGATAATACCCGGAGGTGGTGGTGGGACAACTATCCAACAATAGTTTGCCACCACTTCGAAAGTACCATTACTAACCTTTCTTAACCCGCTTAATGTTACATCATAGCTCATACCTACTCTTATTCCTTTAAACTTATATCCAAACATCAAAGATAATGCATCGCTAATAGAACGATATCCAAGTCCTGCACTAATAGTTTCCATATATTCTACCAAGGCAGATGCATCTGCTTGAAACTTTGCATTGTATTTAAAGAGTACAGAAGGCATTAAGGTCAAGGAAGGATTTCCGATAAAATTTGGTATCTCCATACCACCAAGTAAATAATAATGTCTAGCAGTTCTAGAAAAGACCATCCCATTATTACCAAAATTGTAATCATTCGGTATTAGGTTAGTAGAACTTAACCCTATCGTCAAGTTTTGTAGTCTCTGATTATTATAAAATAGTCCAAATGAAGCTGTTAAACCACCATCTGTTTCAAGACTAGTAGGTATATAAGGATCATTTGGTTGAATTGCTCGTAATTTTGCTCCGTCAAGTCCCTTCTGTAAATATCCAACATCCGCTCCTACCGATAGAGATACATCTTCATTAAAAAAGTAACGATAGGCAAATTGACCTCTAACAACATTATTTACTTCGTATCCAAGTTTATCATTATAGAAAACAAGACCTACCCCACCATAATTTTTACTAGACTCTGTTGCCCTATTAAATTTATTTATAGGGATACTTATTCCTGCTCCATTTGTTTTAGGACCTACACCAGGAACTGCTTGCATTTTAGGATTATTAGGCGTTTCATATAAGGGTGTCCTATCTTCTAGCCCCATATATTGGCTATGAGAAATACCAAAAGCACACCATTTACTACCTAATCCTATTGATGCCGGATTATATAAAGGTCGAACAAAATTATAATGAGTATAATAAGGATCTTGTTGCGCATTGAGTTCTCCAACAATTCCAAAAGTGAACAATAAAAACCCAACCTTCCCTATTGTGCGTAATGACATCTTGTAGTTTTCTATATCCATATTTTGTTGCTTTTCGATATGTTTTAAAGGTAGCAAATATGCATAGTTAAAGAATACAATGCAAATTTTTATTTCAATACCTCTGTAATTACAATTTTAAATTTCTGAAATATTAATCACTTTATCTATAACAGTTCGACCATTCTCATTTTCCATTACGGTAATCGATGCAATATCTTTATCATGTTCAAAAAACAAGATACTATTATTTGCAACTGCCCTAACCAATATTTCCTTACGCTCATTCATTACATTGAGTGGTCTTATATCATAACCCATTACAAAATTTAGTGGGAGATGTGCCGATGAAGGAATCAAATCTGCACAAAAAATTATTTCTCTACCCTTGTACTCAATAATAGGTATTAGCATTGATTCAGTATGACCATTACATTTATAAAAGGAAATTTCAGGGATAATAAAATGGTTATCATTTACAAACTTAACCCTCTTATTCTCAATTAGAGGTAAAATATTCTCGGACAAAAATGAAGCCTTTTCTCTTGGGTTGGGATTTAGTGCAGAATTCAAATGAAGTTCATCCAGCCAATAGACTGCATTGGGAAAGGTAGGTATAAACCCATCCTTTGTATCATTCCATCTTACAGCTCCACCACAATGATCAAAATGCAAATGCGTGAGTATAACATCGGTAATATCACTCATCCTAAATCCTGTTTTACGTATAGATTCTTCAAGACTTGAATTTCCATGAGGGTGATAATGACTAAAGAATTTCGCACTTTGTTTATTCCCCATACCGGTATCAATCAAAATGAGTTTATCATCTTTTTCAATTAATAAACAACGCATTGCCCATGTACATAGATTATTTTCATCAGCAGGATTTAGCTTATTCCAAATAACCTTAGGGACTACACCAAACATTGCCCCTCCATCTAATTTAAAGAAACCCGTATCGATTGTATGTAGTTTCATAATCTTAAAAATTTTTCCGCCCAATATTGACCTTGTCCTGACTCAACTATAATAATATACATACCTTGTTTAACAAGGTTTAAATCAATCTGGGTTTGTATTTTATTTACTCCGTTATATAATTGCTGATAGACCAAGTGTCCAAAATAATCAATAACTCGAACATTCAGACTGCTTACAACATTGTCTTCAAATTGAATATTCAAATTCATTGGGTCAAGGTTGGTTATCGGGTCAGGATAAAAATCAAGAAAAAAACCCTGACACACTCCTCCACTCCAATAATTTATTCCATAGTTATTATAAGCAGTACATAGGTTCCGATAAGTATTTCCGTCACATCCGCATATAGGGTCAAAAGCTTCTTGATTACACTGATATAACGGCTGTACCCTTGTTATATCAACACACTCCGGCCATTGTGCATGAATGATTTTTGGACTTAAAGTCAGTACTAATATCAATATAATAGTAGCGTTCTTTTTCATCACTTAAATCCTATCAAATTGCAAATAACTATGCAAACACCTTGGCATAGTTATTCCGTTAGCATCTTGATTATTTTCTAATAATGCGGCTACAATACGCGGGAGTGCCATTGCGCTTCCATTTAATGTATGCGCTAATTCATTTTTACCTTCAGCATTTTTAAATCGTAATTTAAGTCTGTTGCTTTGGAAAGATTCAAAATTTGAAACTGAGCTTACCTCTAACCAACGTTTTTGCGCTGTTGAATAGACTTCAAAATCATACGTTAGTGCACTGGCAAATCCCATGTCTCCACCACAGAGTCTAAGAATTCTAAATGGAAGATTCAATGCCATCAATAGTGATTTAACGTGTTCCAACATCTCGTCCAATATATCATAGGAATTTTTGGGATTTGCAATTTGAACAATTTCTACTTTATCAAATTGGTGTAATCGATTCAGACCTCTAACATGCGCACCATAAGAACCGGCTTCTCTTCTGAAACAAGGTGTATAGCCCACATTTTTTATGGGGAAATCCTCTTCTTTTAAGATTACATCTCTATATAAGTTTGTAATCGGGACTTCCGCAGTTGGAATTAGATATAAATCATCTAATCCAATATAATACATCTGTCCTTCTTTATCCGGCAATTGCCCAGTTCCATAACCTGAGGCTTCATTGACAACTATTGGAGGCTGTATTTCCAAAT
>JAGFIU010000026.1 GCA_024103355.1 Bacteroidota bacterium | reverse complement strand
CGGAGGAAATGAGTTATTTGCAATTGCTAAGGTTAAAGCGGGTTCATGGGGATATGTGCCAGAAGACATAACGGACGAAAATGGTTGGATTTATAGAGAGGTAGAATATGTTAAATCTGCAATCAATCCAGACCCTTCACCATTGAAGTCACTAAAGGAGTTTATTTATCCTAGTGGCAATAGCACATTTACGGAAATTACAATTGATAAAATTGAAGAAGCCAATAGAAATATATTCGAGCCTCATTTTGGAGTAGAATTTATCTCTAAAGGTGCGACAAAAATTAAGGAACAAGGAGAATTCCAAAAGCACCCTAACAATATTATTCTATTTGGCCCTCCAGGAACTGGAAAAACCTACAACAGCATAGACAAGGCAGTTGAAATCGTCACTGGTATTAAAAGTAATCATGAAGACAGTAAAGAGATTTTTGACAAGTTAAAAAAAGAAGGACAAATTGAATTTGTCACATTTCATCAAAACTACTCATATGAAGATTTTATGGTTGGAATCAGACCAGATATAGAGTTCGACCAATTACGTTTCAAACCATATCGAGGTATATTTTATGAAATAGCAAAAAAAGCAAAGGAGAATTATTTAGCTTCAAAAGAACAAACAGCATTAGCAAAATCTTTTAGTCAAGTTTTCAATGAAATAATTAAACCAATAGAAGAAAAAAATGAAAGTGTTGAAATCACTATGGTTTCAGGACTTAAATACAAAATCACGGATGTAAGTGATACTACTATTCATTTTACAAAACCATCTGGCGGAACTCAACATACTTTAAGCATTCAAACACTTCAAGATTTAGTCGAAGGGATTAAAGAAGTAACATCAGGACTTTCCGTTTACTATAACCCTTTAGCTAAATTAATTCAAGAAAAGAGAAAGCCATCAGGAAGTAGACAAAAGGAAAAACTCAAAAACTTTGTATTAATAATAGATGAAATAAATCGAGCAAATATTTCAAAAGTATTTGGCGAACTGATTACTCTTTTGGAAGAGGACAAAAGAATTGATGCTAAAAACGAATTGCGACTTACTCTGCCAAACGGAGATAAAGAATTTGGCGTTCCGCCAAATCTTTATTTAGTTGGTACAATGAATACAGCTGACAAATCAATTGCTTTAATTGATATTGCTCTTCGCAGACGTTTTGAATTTATTGGATACTTTCCTGATTATAGCAAGTTGGAAGAGAGTGATGGAGACTTTCTAAAACACATCAATAAGGAAATATATTCTCGTAAAAAATCTGCCGACTATTTAATAGGTCACGCTTATTTTATGACAGGTATCGACACTTTTAAAGTTATCAAAAACAAAATCATTCCATTATTAATGGAATACTTTTCAGGTAAAACAGAGGTTGTCGAAGAAATTTTTAAAAGTAGCTCGTGGGTTGTTAAATACGATATTGAAAAGTATGATTGGATTATTCAACCTGCCAACTAATGTTTACACTTTTTGAATATGGCCAGCAAATTTCAGTAAAAGACAGAATTGGTCTTGAAGGATACTTGCGTTTTCTTTGGCAGGATTATAAAAATTTGTGGGTTGATGAGAATCAAGAAGCGGAAATTATAAACAGCTCAAATTATCAACCTTTCATTTCTTTTGATGGCGAAAAGGCTAAAGCAAATAATTTTGTTGGCTTCATAAATTGCAATGATGATTCATTGGAAATTTATCCAAAAGTCTTTCAGGGCATGCATACCCCTAGTAAGGACTTAATGCATAGACATTTATTCTATTGGTTTAGCTATTGTAAGAAAATAAAATTCCCATTTAATCAATCTTTCCTTGACAACTTTGAGATTGACCGTTTCCCTGAACTAATTATCTATTTAATTGGAAAGCAAATCAATGAAACTGTAAGTTCAAAACCATTTTCTGCATATGAGGAGGTAGAAGAAGCATTAATAACTCCGAGAGGCAAAATTAACTTTAATAGATATACCACAAATCTGTCTTACGGCAAACATCAATTCATTGATTGTGATTATGAGCCTTTTGTATATGACAATAAAGTCAACAGAATAATTAAACATTGTGTAAGGTTATTATTGTCACAAACGATAATACCTGAAACTCAAAGAATACTTCATGAGATTATTCATGTACTTGATGAAGTTGAAGACCAAGTATGCACTATAAATCAACTGAATCAAATTAGAATTCCGACATTATTTGACGAGTATGAAGATGTGATGCAATGTTGTAGAATGATTCTTGAAAATCAGGTATATTCACACGCTGAATATGAAATGAAAAATTGGAGTTTACTATTTCCAATGGAATACGTTTTTGAAGATTTTATTTCAGGTTTTTTAAAAGACCATTTCAGCAAAGACTTTGAAATTGAATCTCAAAAATCAGAACTTTATCTGCATCAAAATCCGAAAACCTTCAACTTGCAACACGACATTTTATTGACAAATAAAATGACTAAAGAAAAAATCATTATAGACACAAAATATAAGCCTAGATGGGATTTAAAATCATCTGACAACAAAAAAGGCGTTTCTCAGGCGGATATGTATCAAATGATTAGTTATGCATATCGAAGAGGGACAGACAAAGTAATTCTTATATATCCAAACACTTCCGAAAAACTTGCAGAAGATTATATTTTTAGAATTCAGAAATCTAATGACAACGAAGAAATTAAAATCAAAGTAATTGACGTTCCATTTTGGTCTTCTGTTGACCATTCTGAAGTTGAGACAAATTTATTAATCAAACTTGACAATGTACTGCGAAATGACTTTTGACCAAACAAGACAAGGAAGGCCAGCACCCAACAGGCGTTTGGCTCAATGGCGGGTGTCGTGGTTAATTGAATATTTTACCTCGCGTCAACTTTTGTGGTGTATTGACAGTTTTGTGCTCCGAAATCCGCCACTGCGCCAAGCGCCAAAACGTTGTACGCAAGCTGAAAAAAGAGCCAGCCGCACATTAGGCACATTTGGTTTTTGCCGACACACAAGCTAAACGCAAAAAACCAAAAGAGCCTAATTTTAGCCAACGCTCGACT
>JAGFIU010000024.1 GCA_024103355.1 Bacteroidota bacterium | reverse complement strand
ATGTAAGAGCCGTTCAGGTTAAGCAGTTTGACGAACAGAACCACACCACAGGCACGGACTTTTTACATTCAATAATTGAAAAGCACCACACCCGAAACAATAAGCCGTTGCCCGAATGGTTGGAAGCGTACACGAGGCAGGATAAACGAATTTCCTGTTTATTTGGCGAACACCTTTTAAGCAAGTACCACAGCAACCCCGTTGCATTAGTTGAAGCCCCAAAAACAGCCGTTTACGGTACGTTGTATTTTGGTTTACCCGAAACACCTGAAAGCCTTATTTGGTTGGCAGTTTACAACAAAAGCAGTTTTTCATTTGATAAGCTGAAAGTATTACAGGGGCGGTTTGTGTATGTATTTCCCGACCTTTCAAAAGACGGTAACACCTTTAAAGAATGGGAAACCAAAGCCAAAGAATATGAAAGCCGTTTACCCGGTACACGTTTTATATTTTCGGACTTACTGGAACAGTTAGCACCTGAACAGGACAAAAGCGAAGGCAACGACCTTGCAGACTATTTAATAAAACAGGATTGGCGACTATTCAGGAAAAGGAACATTCAGGAACAACCACCACAGCCCGAACCTGAAAAAGTTACTAAAGTTACTAAAGTTACCCCCCAACAAAACATTATTTTTTCACACGCTGAACCATTGCCAAAAGTTGAGGTATTCAAAACTGAACGAATTGAACAGCCCCAAAACTGGAGCAATGATATTGCAGAACTGGAAAACTACTTTGCAAATATTGAACTACCAACCCAACCCGTAAAGCTGAACAGGTGCAGCACAATAACGGATTGTTCCCTATTCATTGAAAGCCACTTTGCCATCGTGAAAGCGAACAACGGCAAACGAACCTTTTTACCCTACCTGAACAGATTACAGGAATTGAAACAAGTATTAACAACAAATTTTAATTGATATGAAAACAAAAGAACAAGTTTTAACAATGGGTTTACGTGAAACCCTTAAAAACATTATGCAAAAGGAAATTGAAAAGCTACCTGAAACACTTGAAGCATTAGACCCAAAGGAGCGTATAAACGTGGTTTGTAAACTTATGCCGTATGTATTCCCAAAGGTTGAAACAGTACACCCCACAGAGGGCGAACCCTTACAGTTTGGTAATTGGTAATATTACAAGTTCCTTAATTATTTAGGTTTCATTTTCAAAATAAATTTCAAATGCCAAAGCCCCATACATTCCCAACCCTATACAATGAAGCGTTGCAAATAAGTATTTCAAAGTTGAAAGGTTGGGGCTACCTTAACCCGGAACAGATTAAAAGCGGTACACTTAACTGGAGCAGGAACGGAAACCCCACAGGCAGTATTTCAATACAGGTAAACACCCACAGCGAACAACCATACATTGAATTGGATTACAAATACAGGGACGAACCCCGAAACTATAAAGTATATTTGACCTCAACCCCTTCAAACTTAAATAAGGGCAAAATATGGTATTTCATTTGCCCACAAACAAAGAAGCGTTGCCGTAAACTGTATTCAATAGGCGGTTACTTTTTACACCGTGAAGCGTTCAACGGTTGTATGTACGAAAAACAAACCCAAAGTAAGAAGTACAGGCAACTGGATAAAACATTAGGGGCTTACTTCAAAAGTGATAACCTATACAGCGAACTGTATAAAAAGAATTTCAAAAAAACGTATGCAGGAAAACCAACCAAAAAGTATTTGCGAATAATGGAACAAATACAGAAAGCTGAAAGCATACCATACCACGAAATTGAACGGGCAATGTTAAGTTGAAACCCAAACCCCAAAAGCAAGTTTACAGTATGTATTTGAGCCTTATTTGTACCTTATGATTATTGCAGTACGTTTAAAACATTGATAAACAGGCAATTGAATTAAATAAATAGTTTCCGTTGTGAAAACATTTAAGGCGGGGAAACTCGCCTTTTTTTCTCCCCTTCTTCTATTACGACAAAAATATTAACAGCTTGATTCTGTGGGTTATTTTCAATCAAATAATCATAATATTGCCTCGCGTAGATGGTAATGAGATTGGTATTGTTTCGTGTTGTATTCCTTGTTTTTTCTGTGGTATTAGGTTTGTCAAAAGTTCATGCCGGAGCAGAACAAGATTCTGCTTTCGTGAAAACCTTGATAAATAACGCCAAAGAGGTTGCAGAGAGAAATTTTGATTCTGCACATCTGATTTTTGAGCAAGCAAAATCAAAAGCTCGTACAATCGGAAAACAGGTTTTGTATGCAGATGTTATGATGGAAGAAGGTGTCGTGTTTTTTTATGAAGGCATGTATCAACAGGCAATCAAATTATTTAAAGAGGCAGGAATTGTCTATAACAATACAAAACTATATAGCAGAGAAGCACAGTGTTATTCCAATATCGGATTATGCTTCCAATATATAAATGATTACAGCAGCAGTTTGCAATATCTCTTTAGGAGTCTGGGAATTGCCGAAAAATACAATGACATTGAAAATATTCTGAGTTCGTGCCTTAACTTGGGAATTGCATACAGTGATTTGCGCTATTGGGATAATTCCTTAGTCTATTACAACAAGGCAGGAAAGTATGCAGCGCAGAATAAGGATACATTCATATTAGCAAAAGTAAATAATAACCTTGCCGAGGTTTTTTATGAAAAGAAGGAGTTTGATACTGCAAAAAATATTTTAAAAGAGCAATAAGATATCATAAGCTATGTGGTAATGATGCTTTGTCTGCAAGTTCAATGTCTAATTTGTCAAATGTATTTGCAAATATGGGATTGATAGATTCTGCCATTTTTTACAAAGAGCAAGCACTCTCAATGTTTGAGCCGTATAAATCTCAGTTCCCTTCTGATTACTGTTTTACAGTCTCTACTCTTGGTAGTTATTACTCAGTGGCTAGAAGAATGAAAGATGCGCGAATAATACTATCCAAATGTGATGAATGTAAAGACTATCTTGCCGATCCGAGTTTTGCCTTAAATTATTATGTTTTTTTATTCAACTACTACAAGAATGCAGGTGATATAAATAAGGCTTTGGAAAGCATGGAATTGTTGAATAAACTAAAAGATAGCATTTCGGTTCAGTCAATGGACATAGAGAATCAGCGTATGGCTGTTCAATATGAGTTTAGAAAAAATCATTGGAGGATTCTCTTAATTATCAAGTGTTGGTAACGCAAAAGGAGGTTGAAGCAGCTAAGTATAAAAACCGAGTTTATATTCTGGCAATTGTGTTATTAATTTTTGGAGTGATTGTAGCATTGGTAATATGGAAAATCAGGAGAGTGCAGGAGGAAAAAAGAGAGCAAGTTGTTAAGGCAATGAGAAAAGATATTGCAGGAGACTTGCATGATGATGTTGGGTCAACCTTGTCGAGCATTCAGATTTACAGCAAGATTTTGAAAGATCACAGCATTGACAACCCTAAGATAAGTGAGGTAGCAGAAAATATTGAAGATTTGACCCACAAAGTTTCAGTCGGAATCAAAGAAATAATATGGACCACCAATCCTGAACATGATAAATTGAGTGAAATAATATTGGAGATGAAAAGAATGGCCGATAGGATTTTAAGTCCTAAACAGATTCATTTTAAATTTGATATTAAGATATCAGACACTCAATTGTTGTTGAACCCTAATCAGGCCAAAAACCTACTCTTGATTTTTAAAGAATTTATTAATAACTCGAGGAAATACAGTGGTGCAAATGCAGTGGAATGTAAGCTAGTTCAGCACAAACAGATGCTCAGATTTCATATTTCAGATAATGGGGTTGGGTTTGATATGAATGATGTTGTATTGGGATACGGTTTGAAAAACATTGAAAGAAGAGCCATGGAACTCAATGCCAAAACAGTTTTTTCTTCTAAACCCAATGAAGGAACACGCTTAGAACTTGAATTTTTATTACTCTAAATATGGTAATTATTCTGTGTAATCAATTTATGTAATTTGCCATTCAAAACATTCTCAAAAGACAATGACTACAAAAATATTACTCTATGAAGACAATGCAGATTTGAGAAACAGCCTAAAAGAGTTGCTTCGTTTTTCAAATGATTTTGAGCTTTTGGCAGCATTTGAGAACTGTATGGATATAGCAAAACATATTCAATCATATTCTCCTGATATTGTTTTGATGGATATTGATATGCCTGTTGTGAACGGGATTGAGGGGTTAAAAATTATTCGTTCAATAAATGAAGAACCTCCTGTGCTGATGCTCACTGTGTTTGATGACAATGAACATATTTTAACCGCAATCAAAGAAGGAGCAACCGGATATATTTTGAAACAAAATTTGACACATAGTTTGGGTGCTGCAATAGAAGACGCGATCAATGGCGGTGCGCCTATGACACCTGCTGTCGCAAAACTTGTTTTAAAGCATTTGAGTAACCCGCGCAGCAAATGGAAAGACTATGGCTTAACTCCCAGAGAGAAAGATGTATTGCGCTCCCTCACCGAAGGAAACAGTTATAAGATGATTGCCGACAAAGAAAATATCGCCATTGGGACTGTTACTACCCATATCAGAAAAATTTATGAAAAGTTAGGCGTTCATTCTCAAGCGGAAGCTGTCAAAAAATCAATGGAAGAAAGAATCTTCTGAAACCAAAATACTATGAATATAGTATTTTATCCTTTAGTCGCAAAGGATTGATTTGCAGTTGCCTTGTGAAGAAGGTGAAATTTTAATATTTCATTTCTTTTACAATGTACTCAAATTGAAAAATTGATGAATACAAACCTCAGAATGCCAATACTAATATCACTCTGTTTGATTTTGGCTTTTCATAAGGTGGCAGGTCAGGATTTGTCGAACATAAGGTCTCAAAAACCATTGAAAATCAACGGAACTTTTGGGAGTGGTTTTAGTTTCTATAACTCCAATGAACGCTATAACTCCAGAGACCCTTTTAGTTGGAATGTCTATGCATCATTAACACCGACAATCTACGGAATTAGCCTTCCATTTTCTTATACAATAACCCAATACAGCAGCAGTTACAGTCAGCCATTTGTACAAATGGGTATCAGTCCGAGCTACAAATGGATAACACTGCATGCGGGATATCGCTCAATAACATTATCTCCTTTGATTTTTGACGGTCAGAGCTTTTTAGGCGGAGGGGTTGAACTGAAACCGGGTATATTCAGATTTTCTGCATTTTACGGAAGGCTGAATAAGGCAATTACCGAAGATACCACGATAGATAGAAGACTACAGCCGCAATACAAACGTGTGGGCTATGGCGCAAATATCGGTATCGAGAAAAAAGGACAAAAGATTGCACTTACCTATTTTCATGCAAAGGATGACAAAAATTCTATCCAATTGCTCGATTCAGCAAATGGACTAAGACCACAAGAAAATGTTGCATTGGGGTTTCTTTGGAATTTTGTTTTTTTTAAAAAATTAACCTTTGACGGAGACATTGCTGCCAGCCTGCTGAACAGAAGTTTGTTTTATGAGAGTTTAGATAACGTTGAGGGAGTTAAGATTCCCGGAATTGTGAATATGATTTCTCCCATTAGCTATGCAAGTGTTTTTGGTTATTCCGGCAGATCAAAATTGTCATTGAGACTCAGCAAATTTAATATGACACTGGGATATAACAGAATTCAACCGGATTATTCATCTCTTGGAACGCCTTATACAGTCAATGATGTTGAGACTGTCAATGCCCAAATTGGGGTAAACCTGTTGAAAGGAAAACTGAATTTTAACACTTATGCTTTTACTCAACACAATAATTTAGCTAAGTCACTTTCTACAGAAATCAACAGCAAAAGCATAAACTTTAATGCCAATGCAATCGTAAATAAACATATTAATCTGTTTTTCAATGCCAATGCAGTCAATGTCCTACAAAAAGACGGTCTTCTGAAATTGACCGATAGCACACGGATGAATCAGTTGATGTTGAATTTCTCTTTGTCACCAAATTATAACTTTGTTAAAAATCAAAAAAGCCACAATGTAAACATCAGTATAAACTACACAGATTTGATTGACCGAAATCCGGCAACCAAAGAGTTTACTACCGGAAATAATATCAATATAGGAAGTTTTTACAGTGTTCAGTTTACAAAACAATATTTTGGTATCAATGCAGGCTTGAATTTCAGCACTTACGGACAATTGAATTATGTGTATAATTCATTGGGTATCAATGCCGGAGGAAATATGCAGTTTCTCAAAGAGCATAATTTGAATGTTGCCGGCAACTTTGGATATTATCTCAATAGTTCTACCAACGGAACTGCTGCCAACAATTTTTCATTCTCATTGAACAGCAATATGACACATAAGAAACATTCATTTGGATGCTTTGCCAATTATATTATTACTCCACCCGTAATTCTAAACCCTTTGGACAAAATAAATAGAGTCCCTATTGCAGTAAATACGAGAAACTTTACTGCGGGAATCAATTATAATTATCGATTTTAAGAAATGAAAGATATGAAAAGGAAAAAATACCATTCTTCGGCTTTTGCAATCGTGTTAACAATGTTGTTATCATTGGTCACTATCTGTGATTTAAGAGCACAGAATGAGGTAGTTGTAACAACACAACTGGCACCTCCAATTTCACCGTATATTCCACAATTGGCTGCGGATGTTCAGGGTAGTCAGTATAATACTCTTGCTTCAAAACTGAGTATTCAGCTTCGCAACACGACTTCTTCACAAGTCAAGGTTAAGTTGGGATGGGAAATAAAAAGGATTTCGCCTTCACCTATGTTAAGCGTTTCGCTTAAAGAAGAATTTTCACCAGCCAACCCAATCATATTAGACGCTTATGAGTTTAAGGCTTTAGACAAATCCACTTTGGATTTTTCTTTTGGAAATGTTTCGCGCAGCCAAATTGAACTTAAAGGCTTTCAAATATCCGATTTGGTAGAAAACGGAGTTAATTATAAACTTCCTGAAGGGACTTATCAAATCTGTGTAACCGCATATGACTACGACTTTTATGGACACACAAAAGCAATGTCACCGATGGGGTCAGGCTGTATAACTTTTGATATTTGTTATACTATCTCGGCACCTCAATTTACTTTTCCATTCTCAACCATTATGGGAGCAGACAGAAGTTTTCCGGATTATAATCCCATATCAAAGCAAATATCATTTGATTGGACAATGCCATCTTCAACTTGCGGGCTACCCATCAATAATCTTAGATACAATTTCGAAATCAGAGAAGTTTTCCCCGGACAGGCTATTAATGATGCGCTTCTTAACCCGCCCGTGTTTATGCAGAGTGATTTACAAAGAAATAATTTCATTTTAGATACTTTATTATACCCTTATGTATTGCGACATGGCTCCAAGTATGTGGTCAGGGTTCAAGCAAAAATAAATCCTGACCCAACGGGTACGATTGAGCTTGCCAATCAGTGATATGGTGAACCCATGACATTTACTTATTTAATACCTAAACCAATGGAAGGAGGCACTCCTCCGGGCTTGGCTAATACATGCGTTGATGTTCAACCACCGGACAAATCGAGCAATTTATTCGGAGATAGTTTACATGTAGATGATGTTGTGAGGGTTGGGAATTTCTATATGAAAATCATAGAAGCTTCTATGACAGGAGATAAAAAATACAGCGGAAAAGGTTCAATAGCATGGAAACCTTTTGGAGGTAGAGAAATTCTGCTGGCTGTGGCTTTTGATGATATAAAAATCAATGTGAAGAAGGAGTTGGTTGAAGGAGTTGTGAATACCACTTGGGATGCGGGATTTGGAACTGATTTGTTTTCAATAGATCTAAATGGTTATGAAGAAAAAGTAAAAAGTTTGACGGAAGGTACAATAGGTGCCATCATCAATAAACTCAATCAAGGTGGCAAAATTTTGAATAAAATTACAGGAACTGACCCTATTCCTTTCCCGGTGGGTTTGGAAGATGTGAATCTGGTGGGAGTACCATCCACTTTGGCTATTATGGGAATTGAATTTTCAACTGTTGGAACTGACATGCGATTGCTTTTTAGTATGAAAGTAGAGGGAGCAAACGGTTGGCTTTCTTTGGCAGGAACAAATTTCTGCATTCAACCCGATGGTTTTTCTTTCCAAAAAGGACTGCTCTATCTCCCCGAAGATAAGGTTATCAGCCTCGGTTCAGGATATGAAATTGCTTTTAGAAAGTCTAAGTTTGTAACAGGAACACAATATGTTGACACAACAGACAAAAGAAGCAACACTTATTTGATATGGTCACAAGAAAAAGGCTTGGAAAAGGTTGTTGTTGGTGGAGAACTTAGGCTTTCACAAAGTGCACTCTCAGCAGTTGATGCTACAGGCAAGAGAACCAATGAGCCTTTAAGCTTGGGTATTATATTTAATTTCAAAGATTGGAATGATTGGATTGCCGACATTACTCCGAGCAGTGATTTTGAGTTTACTGATTTGCCGGGATTTGTGGTAAAAGCAACCGAAGGAATTTATTACGACCATTCCGATTTAAGAAATCCCACAAATCTTTCCGAATCTGATTTTCCCAAAATTTACAAAGATAAAAACTGGTCCAGAGGGGTTGACTACACAGGCTTATTTATCAAATCACTAAGAATGAAACTCCCCAAAGATTTTGTAGGAAATGAGAGCAATAATATAGATTTTGGTTTTGAGAAAATGTTTATAGACAAACACGGAGTATCAACTATCATTTCTGCAAATGATGTTTTGACTGCCGGTTCTGTTGGCGGATGGGCGTTCTCAATCAACAGCATTTATTTGGAAATAGAAGCCAATAACTTCAAAAAAGATATGGGAATGAAAGGGAAAATTGGTTTTCCTCTCAGCACAGACCAATTGAACTATGAATGTCATTTGAACACAGAGTCCAATAAGGTTAATTATCTTTTCTCTGTTATGCCTCCTGAAAACGGCTTGAATATTCCTATGTGGGCGGCAAAATTCAAACTCGCACCCGAATCAGCTTTTACAATAAAAAGTGATTCAAAAGGTACAGCAGTGATGACTGACCTTGCAGGCAAGATTGACATTAGCATCAAGGACCCAATTGAATTAGATTTCACTGCAATGAGTTTTCAAGGTTTTAAACTCGGAAACAGACATCCTGACGGAAAAGAAGGATTCTACTTTGATGCAGGGAATATTGATTTTGGTTCGGGTGAAGGTTCAGGTACTAAAACATCAATGAATGACTATAGAAACAATGGATGGGATGATGAAATATACTATGCAAACACAAATGGGCCTTCTGTTGGAGAGTATTACGCATCCTCAGCTTCTGAGCAGTTGCCTCAAAAGAAAATCAATGGTTTTGGTGTTACTATTGACAATGTAGATTATATCATGGAATCCGGTGGTGCGGATAAACTGAGATTGGGATTCAAATTTGATTTGGAAGTTGATTTGGCTTTTGGCTCTTCCATAGGTTTGGCAGGAACTACTTCTATAGTAATTTCAGGACTTGTCAATACTAAGAAATATATTCCTGATGGATTAGAAACTCCCGGAGTGGAACGAGTTGCCATCTACGGTGCATTTGGGAATATAGTAACCGTTGATGCTTCTATGGAATTTATCAATGATGGCACAAGAGGAAAGGGTGTTGACGGGAGCGGTAAAGTTTCATTTATGCCGGGAATAGAAGTTGACGCAAGAGTTCTATTCGGTACAGCTCCCGCAGGATATACATATTACGGGTTTGGAGCCGCTGTTTATGCTTCTTCAGGTCTAATTCCCTTAGGACCTATTCTTGTCACAGGATTCGGAGGTGGTTTTTTCCATAACATGAAAATGGAAACTATTAAAAAAGAGGATTTAAGCAAACTCTCCAAAACCGGAGTAACTGCTGTGAAAGTCAGTCCCCAAAACAACAGCAATGTGTTCATTGCCAGTGTTGGCTTGGCTTATATCAATACAACGGTTGTCAAAGCAAAAATAGACCTGAAAGGAGAGATTATTAACGATGCACTGACAAAACTCACTTTAGTAGGTAAGAGTGCGGTTTTCTCTGCTCCGGACATGGAAAGTCACGGTATAGTCGATGTAAATGTAAACATGACTTATGACTTTGTTCATGATGCATTTGACATGTATTTTGGAGCTGAGGCATCTCTAATAACGGCAAAAGTATCCATTCCTGTTTGGATTCATTCAGGATATAATGGGAGTGTGCCACCAAATGAAGATTTGGATGCAAAGAAGGTAAGGCTAAGTCAAAAGAATAATTTTAATTTCTTCTTGTATTTGGGATATCCTAACGAAGGTGTGAGAAGCCTTATTCAAGAATCGGAAGGTTCAATCTATAATAGAATAAAACTTGTTCTATTTGATATTAATTCCGGTCCTATTAAAGCCTATCTGGGCGCAGACGGCTATTTTTGTATAGGAACGATTCTGCCGGACTTCCCTGATTTACCAAGTGAAATTAGAAATTTCTTGGGAGGAAATTTTGCCAAAGAAGGCAGTGACAACATGGTTAATAACCTGATAAAAGGCGGAGGAAACGGCCCGAGTGGCTTTATGTTTGGGGCATCTGCAACAGGTCGTTTTGATATAGACCTTTTCATTATTAGAGCTTATGCAAGTGCAATCGTTGGATTCGATGTAGCACTTGTACACACAACAGGGGGCTGCGGGACCCAAAGCCAAATAGGTTTAGAAGGCTGGTACGCAGTCGGACAAGTCTATGCTTATCTGAAAATGGGTGTTGATTTGCATATTGATGTTGGCTTGTTTTCCGGAGACATAACCTTAGCAAAAGTTCAGATCGGTGCTGCTTTGATGGGAGGAATGCCCAATCCGGTATGGCTTAACGGAAAAGTTAGAATAGTCGGTGAAGCATTGGGAGGGTTAGTACATGTAAACCAAAGCTTTGTTTTAGAGATTGGTCAAAAATGTATGCCGGCTCTTGACCCGCTTGAAGGTATCAAATTAATTTCCGAGGTGGGTCCGGGAACAGACAATGTAAATGTTTTCGACAAACCTTATGTGATTTTCAATCTTCCGATGGATAAAAGGGATTTCACATTCTCATCTATGGATAATAATGGAGATGAGGTAGTTAGAACATACCAATTCTTTATGAAAGATTATCAAATCACAACCAATAAAGGCAACGTAGATCAAGGGAAACCTATTTACAGTAGTGACGGATATTCTGTTACTTTTTATTCTGATACTGCCTTATCTGCCAAGACAAAATATACAATCAAAGTAACATGTCAGGCAAAGGAATTTGTGAGAGGTGCTTGGGTTGACCCGATTAACAATAAGAACAAGAGTGAAGTGAGAATTCAATCAGAATCTGCAACGTTCACTACCGGTAAAAGACCTAATATACTAGAAGAAAAACATGTAGTTATTAATTATCCGTTGAGTGGACAGCGGTACTTTTTAAAGAATCAATTCCCCGGAAAGAAAGGCAAAGTAGTAATTAATCAATATGTTAGCGATTACATGAAATTAGAAGGAGTGTCAAAGCCTTTGCAAAAAGTGGTTTTTGTGCCTCAATACGGGAGTGGTTCAGAAATCAAGAAAGACTTTATCCTTGTTAATAATGCGGGTAAATACAGCTTTGAGTTTGATATTCCTACTGACCTCCAGAATTCTAAAACATATCTTGTGTTCTTCACCTTGGAAGATCCGGCAGGTGATAGTGAAAAGACGACTCATACTTCCGAAAGGACATTGGGGACAGTCAGGCCAAATTCATTCAGTAGGAAATTTAAGAATAATAATAATGTGTTGAGAAATAAGTATGTTGGAGAGGTGCTCGTTCAGAAAAATGAACCAATTGATGGTAATGTTGTCAATACAACAAATTTTAAGGAAGGATATAATCTTGCATCAAAAGAAGTGAAATTATATAGACCTGCACAAGGAAGGGTTATCTATAAAATGCTGTTCAGAACAAGTAAGTTTAATACCTTCTCTGAAAAAATAGCAAGTTTTGGTAATTCCCTAACTTATGGCGCAACAGAGGAAGAGGGTTCTGCTTATGATGGAATTGCTCGTCATAAATGGACTTCATTCTCTCTGAATTTTGGTCAAGGAGGAGAGTATTTTGATGAATACGAGATTAAAGGTGTAAACAAAAGAGTTGGCGAAGGGAGTAGTGCATTTTCATATTTTATTCCTCCTCTTTTAAATGCTAAAATGGCGTTTGATAAAACAAAGTCTAACGATAATGAAATGGAGGAACTCTATGGTTTATCAAAACATATAAAACTCGCTTTTTTAGGATATGATATTAAATATAGCAACTACACTATCAGGACTTCTAATGGAAGACCAGACTATACAATCAACTTATCTCACTCGCCATCTGAGACTATCGTAAGCTATGACGATTTTGTTAGTGGTAACATAGGGCGCAGACTAAGTCCGTTTAGTTCTCGTGATCGCCTCACCCTGTTTTATGAGCGAGATAAGTACTTCTTTAATGATTTAGCAATGATTCAAGGTGCTTATTATACTGCGGTACTCTTAGCTCAACCACTTTTTGATGTTAGATATGCAGTAATGCAAGCAAATGAGGACTATTACCAATATCTTTATAAAGCTTATGAGGCATTAACAAATTTGGATTATGATGCTGCTAATAACTATTATAGAATGTATGAAGAAGCGAAAGCTGATTATAAAACCTATGGAAAACTCACTGATGAACTTATTTCTGATTATAAAATCTTATTCTCAGGGCCTAGTGGAACTGTTGGAATACGAAATGGATTTGAAGAATCATTTTGGATTAATCATAATGCTGCGTCAAGCCGTGATTTGATTTTGGACATTAGCTATAAATTGTTCCCCGGTATTGAATCACACAATATTGTGTTTAACTACGGTTTCGATACATATCACTTTAACTCGTATAACAATGGCGGAGGTAAGGGAAGCGCATATTTTAGAATTCTTGACTTTTATCAAAAAAGTGATATAATACCTTATTCAATTCCGAAGATAAATTATAATATAGAAGAACAGAAGCAGAGCAAACACACCCAACCCTTCATTATCCCTAAATTTTAAAAAAATGAACAAATTGAAATACATTAAGCAAATAATCATCCTCATTTTTTTGCAAGCAAGCATTGTCGTAAATGCCCAAGTGACAGGGCTGTTGGACTCTTCTGCTGATTTCGGTATTGCTGTAAAAAGCAAAGCTTATGAAGATTCTGTTGTAATCAGGTGGGCTCCGACAGACGGAGTGGCATGGATGCTCAGCAAAAAGAAAGGTTGTTTGCTTTACAGAGTAAATTATTCCTTGGATGGCAAAACAGATACAGTATTACTCACTCCAAAAGCAGTTTTCCCAAAATCTTTGGATGATTTTAATAAGTTGGCGGGCACAAATAATAAGTACATAGGAATGGCGGCTCAAGCTCTCTATGGAAAGAACTTTAAAACCACTGACAAAGCTCCTGAAACATTTATGGATGAAGTCGAACAGCAAGCAGATGCTTTTAATTTGAGATTTTATACAGCCATGATGTCCGCTGATTTATCGGCAATTGCGGCTGACTATATGGGTTTGAGATGGGTTGACAAGGATGTAAAAAAAGGAATGATTTATTCTTATATTGTTCGTTGCGATACCGCTTATCTGAATATACCTCTGAGAGCAGGAATTACTAAAGTCATAAATGGGAAACCAAAAAAAGAACCGACACCTCTGGGACTTATTGGACTTAGTGATGACAGGGTAATAGAACTACATTGGATGAGAAAACAGCCTTCAGGTTTCACAAATTATTTTATTGAAAGAAGTGATGACGGTGGTAAAACCTATAAAAAACTAACTGACGAACCTTATTTTGCACCTTATGACCCAAAAGCAAATTCAAATGACAGTACAATCTCAGCAATAAATGCAATATTGAGAGATTATCAAATATATATTGACTCAGTACCTGAAAACTATGTTGACTATTACTACAGGATTTCGGGTATTGATGCTTTTGCCGATGTCAGCCCTTATTGTGAACCAATCAAAGTACACGCAATTGACAAGACTCCTCCTCTTGCTCCAATTGTGGACAGCGTTGTCAATATTTTTAATAACCAAGTCTATATCCATTGGATTGACAATGAAAAAGCACCTGACTTAAAAGGTTACTTTGTGTCAAAAGGCTCGGATATTAACGGACCTTTTGAACCGGCTCACAAAAATTTTCTTCCTGCAAACACAAATCACTTTTTGGATACTGCTGTAAAGAGTAGTAATGAAAAACTTTATTATGTAGTAATTGCTATTGATACCAACGGAAACTATTCTTATTCAATTCCACGTCTTGCTTTCATAGTTGATACAATTCCGCCAAGTAAACCAAAATCCTTGGTCGGTAAGATGAGTGAAAAAGGAGTTGTAGGACTGCAATGGACTCTAAATCCTGAGTCTGATGTAGCAGGCTATAAAGTCTATTATTCATACAAACCAAACTCAGGTTTTATTCAAGTAACACAGTTCCCTACAACACAAAATGTCTTTATTGATAGTCTTAGCATCAAGTCACTTAACCGTTCTGTTTACTACAAAATCAATGCAATTGATTTTAACGGAAATCAATCTGTATATTCAGATGTAGTAAAAATTGACAAACCTAACCCTATCCCGCCAACTGCCCCTGTTTCAAAGAAAATTTTCGTTGAAAACAACAAAGTTTATATGGTATGGATTGGTAGCAGTACTGAAGGGGTTTCTCATTATGAAATCTTGAGAAAAACAAGCAATGAAGAGAATTATACCAAAATAGCAGAAGTGAAACACGACCCCTTGGAAAGCGAGTTTCTCTATATTGACTCTACTATCAAACTCAATGTTAAGTATGTATATTCCGTACAAGCAGTTGATATCATCGGTATTCGCTCCGAGAAAGCCTTTCCTGTAGTAGCAGAAAACAGCCGTATGGATATTTTTGAACCTCCAACAGAAATCAAGGCTTCCTATTCTGAGGAAAAGAATAGTATATCGCTAACTTGGAATTACTCTTCCTCTGAAGATGATTATTACTTTGTAATTTATCGCTCAGAAAATGACAAACCAATGAGAATGTGGAATACAACGGATAAAAACACAAAGATCTTTGTTGATACCTACGTCCAAAAAGGAAATACCTACAAATATTCTATTGAAGTAAAGCAAGAAAAAGGGCCTTACTTTTCTGAAAAGAGTAAGGAGGTATTGGTAAAGCCTTGATAAATCAAGTAAATGAAAGATGTGTTTTCTCATAATTTGAAAATTGCATTATTCTCAATTCTTAAAACATAAATGTTAGAACTCAACCCACATTAATCTCCTATGATTATGGGATTGCACACCTTTTAGAAGGGATATTATTTTGTGCTTGCTGTCTTGTTGATTATGTTGTTAATATAACAAGATAAGAATTTAATATATAAAAGATGAATATGAATACACAAAAAATAGCCTTAGGAATGGCATTGGCTTTGTTTTTTACTTCATGTAAAGTTGAGGAAGAGAAACCCCAAGCAGCAGACAATAACAGCACTTTCATGGTCAAATTGAGAGGCGCGGATTTATGCAGTTATTTTATCAGTAAAGATGATGTAGCGTGGGCAAGTGGAAGGAATACAGACGGACAGTTAGGCAACAGTAAGGATTTAGAAATCATTAGAACACCCATAAAAGGTGTTTCGGGAGTTTTGGATGTGTCTGCGGGAGAATCTCATTCATTGTTTCTCAAAAAAGATGGAACACTTTGGGTGGTGGGTCAGAACTCTTATGGCTCATTGGGATTGCCGGATGTTCTGCAAACGAACACACTGAAAAAATTGGCTGACAATGTTAAATTCATTGCAGCAGGAGTTGATTTTAGTTTCTTTATTAAGTTCGACAATAGTTTATGGGCTTTCGGACACAATTCATTTGGACAGTTAGGAACAGGAAAAACAGATTATGAAGAAAAGTCACCGGTTAAAATTATGGATGGAGTTAAATCGGTAGCAGGAGGAAAGGAGCATACATTGATTTTGAAAAATGACGGAACTCTGTGGGGATGTGGACACAATGATGCCTACCAACTTGGAAAAGAAGCACAAGAAATTCAGCTTAGTCCATTGCAAATTGCGGATGATGTGAAGCAAATAAGTGCAGGAAATCAGTTTTCTATTTTCATTAAAAATGATGGTACGCTATGGGGTATGGGTTATAATGGTGCAGGCCAACTAGGATTCAACGATTTCAGAGTTGTCAAAAAACCAATTCAAATCTTATCGAATGTGAAAGAAGCCTATGCCGGACATAGCCACACTTTGGTGTTGTTAAATGACGGTTCTGTATTGACCTCAGGATATAATAATATGGGGCAATTAGGTGATGGAAGCACAGAAGAAAGGAGAGATTTTCAAAAAGAATTTGATGGGGCCATATCTATCTCTGCAGGTTATTATCATTCTCTAATTCTTAAATCAGATGGTACTGTGTGGGGTGCAGGCTCAAACGGCTCAGGGCAATTAGGCTTAGGACAAGGGAACACTGATATACATGAGTTTACAAAAATTAATTTTTAAACAATGAAAATCGGTAAACTTGGGTTTATAATCATTGGGTTATTAATCATCCAAATAGGTTATATGTTTATGCAAGTCAGTTCTTCAGGTATTTCAATGAAAGAGATATTTAAAGGGGATTTTAGCAAATTCGATAACCAATCAACCGAAGAACAAGACGATGGCTTTTTCGGGAAAATTTCAAAATCCTTAGGATTTGATAAAGTTGGGAAACAGAAACCTGCTCTGTTTAGCGGGGTATTTAGCAATGATGCAAGATACTTTGCTTATACTTATTATATTACCCATGTAACCAATTATTCAAGAAGAGGAGGTAGTACATTTAGTTCGGGATATAGCAAGTACTATCTGCAAATAGTGGATTTGAAAACCGGAGAAAAAATCATCAAACACCCAAAAAGACATAGTGGCTCTTTGAGTGTCAACCATATCGAAAATAATAATGTTTGGTTAAAATTGTTCCATAGTGCTGATAATTATTCCGTGCCGTGCATGTATAGTATTAGCAATAATAGTTATACGTTTGATGATGATGATTTATTGAATTTGAATGCAGGTACCTTTTCAGATGAAAATAATAGTAATATTCATTTTTTTGAAAATAAAACAGGAAAACCCGGAGCTGTGATTGAAGGAATTGACGGAAGACAATATTTGGTAGACCCTATTACCGGTAAAGCAACCCTCATTAATTCTAACAATTCGGATAATGCCTTTTGGAACAATGTAATGTGGCAAAAAAGCACTAGTGTTAATGATTTTGAATTTAGAGGTAATACTCGAAAAATTGTTTTGACAAAAAGACGAGGGAAAGAACCTGTTCAATCTGAAAGAGATTTTATTGAACCCGAGTTTCTTACTTTGGATGCAACAAGCCCAATTGCTGACGATAAGCTAACCATTTGTGATAACGGTTTCTTTGTGTATTCTCAAAAAACTACAAACAGTAAAATGAGTAAGTTATTGTCTATGTTGGATTATCAAACCCTCAAAGAGAGATGGACAATCGAAATACCAATAGATGAAAATGCAAATGCACCATTCTTTGACAAAGAATTGTTTGCAATCAATGGAAATATACTCTATGTTGCTAATAAATCTAACCTGATTGCAATTGATGCTTCTAACGGAAAAATTATAATCAATACTAAATTATAAACTATAACAACATGAACATTGAAGAACTATTAAAGAACCCGCAAGGCGTTGGGAAAGGGATAAAAAAACAGTTTATTTTCCCTTTTATTGCCATATCTATTATTTTTCTGATATTGCCTGCAATCATTAGGACATTTGGGGTGATAGGAGTGATTTTTGGCATTATGGCAATCATTGCAATAATCTATTTCAGTTTGAGTTCTACTTTCCGAAAGTTTGGGGTGATGGACTTATTGAAGGGTAAAATGCCTGATTTGAGCAATCTCACAAAATCCGAAGATATTCCTAATGCTCAGCCGGCTATTGCTACTGTAATATCTTCTCAACAAGGCGGTTCTATCATCAGTTATGGAACACAAAAATTATTTGAACTTTTGATTAATGTCAATGTAAAAACCGCTTCTGAAAATTGGAATGCAACAATCAAACAAATGACTCCATTAACGCAAGTTGGGATGTTTCAGCCCGGTTTGACTTTTAGTGTTTTGTATGACCCAAATGATAAAAGCAGGGTAGTGATTGACCAAACAAAAAAGCAGAATGATATGAATAGCTCCGCTAATGTCAAGGGCTATGAGCAATATACATATGAAGATTTTGCTAAAGCAGCTCAGGTAGCACCTCAAGAATTTATTAAAAAAATTCAGCAATCATCTGCATTGCTCAATGAACTCAAAGTCATCGGTGTGCAATCAACAGCAAGAGTGCTTGGAAATGAAATAGTGATGAGAGATTATATGCCCGGAATTCATATTTTAAAAGTAGTATTAGAAGTCAGCGGTACAATCATTAATGTATTTGAAAGCGAACAATACTGCCTCACACCCGAAACTTCCCTTTATAAATTCAATGTTGGAAAAAGGCTGTATATACGTTATGACCCAAAGAATCCGAGAAGGCTTGCCATCAGTGGCTCTGACAGTCCCGATAATTCACAAATAGTCTAATAAAATGTCAATGATGCAAGATGTTCAGCGTAAACCTTTCAATCATAAGAAGATATTAGTGCATGCCTTCTTTATAATTCAAATCTTATTTTTTGTTTTCAAATACCTTCAGACAAGCAGTTTCTCTTATGCTATTCTTGCTACCATCTTTTCATTCTTATATTTTTTCTTGCTTCTTTTCAAACTGCTTATAAATACATTCGGCAACAAAGACCTTACTTTGGAACAAGCGCTTCAGAGAGTGAACAAACTCAAGGATATAAGTACCCGGACAAAGAAAAGAGGTGTGATCATCAATTTTTATGAACAACAAAAAGTGTTGGATAAGGGAAAAGTAATAGGTCAGATTTTCTATTTTCATATTAAAACAGAAGGAGGAGGAACTCTAAGAATCAGTCATATTATTCCAATATCACATATAGGTTCTTTTACAATCAATACACCGGTTACTGTTTTGATGAACGATAACGGAGTTTATGGGACTTTTGCTCCCGATGAAGAAAATTGGCATTTTGAAGTAAAGAAATAATGTGGGTGGGGAAACTTTAATAAAATTTTAGGATTCATTCCACTACTCAACGCTTACTTCATATTGGTTTCTCTAAATTTTCACTCAATTTAAACTTAACTCCCTACCTTTGCAGCCTTTAAATTTTTAATTAAAAATGAGTAGGTCAGTTGCTTTTTATACCTTGGGTTGTAAACTCAATTATTCCGAATCATCTTCACTCAATCAGCAGTTGGAGAAGATTGGCTATATTACAAAGGACTTTACCGAAGGCCCTGATGTGTATGTTATCAATACATGTTCGGTTACAGACCATGCGGATAAAAAATGCAAGAAGGTGGTCAGAGAAGCACTCAAATACAATCCGGATGCTTTTGTTGCAGTGATTGGTTGTTATGCTCAGCTTAAACCGGGAGAGATTGCCACGATTGAAGGAGTTGATTTGGTGTTAGGTGCGGCAGAGAAGTTCAACTTGATGAACTATCTCAATGACATTACCAAAAAAGAAAAAACACTCATTGCCCATTCCAATATCAAGAAAGTAATGGATTTCGTACCCGGTTTTTCAGGTGAAGACAGAACCCGTTCTTTTTTGAAGGTGCAAGACGGTTGTGATTATTTTTGTTCTTTCTGTACCATTCCTTTGGCACGTGGCAAAAGTCGCAGTCTGAATATTCAAGACACCTTGAAGGTGGCAAGAGAGCTCGCAAAAACGGATGTCAAAGAAGTAGTTCTGACAGGTTGTAATTTGGGTGATTTTGGGGTAAATCATGATGAAAGTTTTTTAGATTTAATCAGGGAACTTGACAAAATTGAAGGAATAGAAAGGTATAGAATATCGTCTATTGAACCCAATCTGTTGCGAGATGAAATCATTGATTTTGTTGCCAATTCCAAAAAGTTTTTGCCTCATTTTCATATTCCGCTTCAAAGTGGTTCCAACACCATTCTTAAAGCCATGCGCAGAAGGTATGAGCGAGAACTATATGAATATAAAATCAACAAGATAAAAGAAGCTATGCCGGATTGCGCTATTGGTGTGGATGTGATTGTAGGATTCCCGGGTGAAACACATGAAGAATTTTTGAAAACATACGATTTTCTCAATGGATTGAATGTGAGCTATTTTCACGTATTCCCATATTCCGAGAGACCTAACACAACCGCTTGGAAAATGACAGATGTTGTTCCTGTTAAGGAAAGGGGAGAGCGCACCCAACAACTGATGAACCTTTCTGAAAAGAAAAGACAATTTTTCTATCGTCAGCATTTGGGAAAATCATATCCTGTGCTTTTTGAAAAAGAAGAAAGAGCCGGCAAGATGTATGGATTTACTCCAAACTACATCCGTGTGGAAGCTGACTATGACCCAATGTTGTTGAATGAAATAGTGGATGTTAAACTACAATCAGTTGATCCGAGTTCAATGCATGTTTTGGGTGAAGTCCCGGAATATGCAGCCACAGCACTTAAATTAATGTAATCTAAATATTATAATGTATCCTACCCTCTATGACATGTTTGCAGACTTGTTTGGACTCAAAATCCCTTTTCTGCGTGTAGTTCAATCTTTCGGTTTTTTTGTTGCAATTTCTTTCTTGTTGGCACACTACACTATGTCATTAGAATTGAAACGCAAAGAAAAAGAAGGTATTTTAACAGGTAAAAAAATCAAAACCATCATTGGAAAACCATACGCTCAAACAGAATATATATTGAGCGGATTTTTAGGGTTCTTATTGGGTTTTAAATTATTACCCATTCTGTTTTTCAGTAGCGAAATGAGTGATCCCCGTTCTTTTCTTCTGTCATTTCAAGGAAATTGGATTTTGGGCATTATTGCTACGGCTGCTGTTGTTTATTATAAATATTATGAGGATAAAAAACAACGTAAAAACCCTCCTGTTGAGCAAACTATTGTTGAGCATCCTTATCAAATTATGGGCAATATGACCGTTATTGCGGCTGTAGCGGGCTTGCTCGGAGCCAAAATTTTTCACAATTTAGAAAATTGGGATCAGTTTATGGCTGACCCTGTTGGTTCTCTTCTTTCTTTCAGTGGTTTGACATTTTTTGGAGGCTTGATTTGTGGTGGTGCTGCTGTGATTTGGTATGCAAATAAAAAAGGAGTAAAACCCTTGCACATGCTCGATATCGGAGGCCCTGCCATGATGTTGGCTTACGCTTCCGGCAGAATAGGTTGTCATATTGCCGGGGACGGAGACTGGGGAATTGTGAATACCGCTCCCATGCCTGCTTGGTTGTCATGGCTGCCTAAATGGTTTTGGGCATACAACTACCCAAATAATGTGAACGGAGAGTGTAATCCTTATACATACGGTACTCCTGAATATTTTGCCAATGCCAATTGTAATTTTGCTGAAACCCCGCATTTGGTAGCGGATGTTTTCCCTACTCCCTTATATGAAATTATTATTTGCGGAATTTTCTTCTTTGTATTATGGTCTTTGAGAAAAAAAATTAAAACACCCGGTGTTCTCTTTGGAATATATATGATACTTGCAGGCTTTGAAAGGTTTTGGATTGAAAAAATCAGAGTGAATACTATCCTTCACTTCTTGGGAATGAAAGTAACACAAGCCGAGATTATATCTGTATTCCTGATGTTAGGCGGAGTTGCATTGATTGTTTTTGCCATTGCCAAACACAAAAAGAAATTACAACAATCTGTTCCTGCTTCCACTCCTTAGGGATAATGCAGGGTTTTATGCTCTTTTTATACATTTGCATTCCAATTATTCATGAAACGATTGCTATACAATGGCTCTTTCATTGATCAGCACCATAAACTGTTTATGGATGATATCCGTTTGTGGCAATTTGGAGAAGGACTTTTTGAGTCTGTCAGAGTAATGAATGGCGCAGTTCCTTTTATTAACCTTCATGCGGCACGGTTAAGCAGAAGTGCTAAAATATTGGGTTGGGCAATTTCACCGTTTTGGAATAAGGATTTTTGGGAAAAACAAATTCAACGATTTTGTGAGGAAAATCATTGGGACAATGCCCGAATCAAGTTAATTGTGTTCAGGCAAGGGAGTGGAACCTACATGCCACAAAGCAGTTTTTTTAATTGGCTGATTACCGGCAGCGAACTCTCATCTGCTCATTTTGAGTTGAATGAAACAGGTCTGCGAACTATTGAATATTCACAATTACCCAAACCGGCTGATTATCTTTCTCTGTTAAAAACGACATCTGCACTTCGTTATGTTCAGGCGGCACATTTTGCTTTCCAAAACCAAGCAGATGAAGTATTAATTACCAATCAGTTTGAAAGATTCTGCGAAGCCAGTTCTTCCAACTTATTCATTGTTCAGGGAAGTTCCATTATTACGCCTGCGCTATCTGAATATTGTTTGGACGGAGTCATGCGAAAAGCAATAATTGGTTTGGCAAATGAACATGGAATAGAATGTATAGAGACCTCTCTTTTCAGAAATGATATTGTTTATGCGGACGAGGTTTTTTTGACCAATGCAATCAAAGGCATACAATGGGTCAGCAGTTTTGAAGATACAACTTTTGAATTAGGACATATTACCAAGAAAATTTTCAGATTGCTGTCAAAGCAAAAACAATTGGAATAAAAAAAAGGCTGTAAAGAAATTACAGCCTTTTAAATAATCATTTAATAAAATCAATTATAGGTGAATACACTCGCCATAAGCTTGTGCAGCCGCCTCCATAACTGCCTCACTCATAGTAGGGTGAGGATGAACGGCTTTGATAATTTCATGTCCTGTTGTTTCGAGTTTTCTTGCAACAACGGCTTCAGCGATCATATCGGTAACACCTTCTCCAATCATGTGACAACCGAGCCACTCACCATATTTTGCATCAAAGATTACTTTTACAAAACCATCTCTGCTACCGTTGGCATTGGCTTTTCCTGATGCTGAGAATGGGAATTTGCCTACTTTGATTTCATAACCTTTTTCTTTTGCTTGTGCTTCTGTTAATCCCACAGATGCAACTTCGGGATGGCAATATGTGCAGCCGGGGATATTACCATAGTCAAGCGGTTCAGGGTTTTGACCTGCGATTTTTTCAACGCAGATAATACCTTCTGCAGAGGCAACGTGTGCAAGCGCTTGTCCGGGTACAATATCTCCAATGGCATAGATTCCTTCCACATTGGTTCTGTAGAATTCATCTACCATAACTTTCCCTTTTTCTGTTTTGATTCCCAATGTTTCAAGACCGATATTTTCAATGTTGGTTTGAACTCCTGCTGCTGATAATACAATATCACATTCAACGGTTTCAACACCTTTGGCGGTTTTGATACTTACTTTACAACCTTTTGAGGTAGATTCTACTTTCTCAACCGCACTGGAAGTCATGATTTCAACACCATTTTTTTTGTATATTTTCTCAATGGTTTTTGAAACTTCTTCGTCTTCCACAGGCATAACCCTATCAATAAATTCAACAATGGTAACTTTAGTCCCCATAGTAGAATAGAAATAGCCGAATTCCATGCCGATAGCACCGGAACCGATAATCACCATGCTTGCCGGTTTTTTGTCCAAAACCAAAGCTTCGCGGTATCCGATTACTTTTTTGCCATCAATTTTTATGTTTGGCAATTCTTTAGAACGAGCTCCTGTAGCCAAAATAATATGTGTGCCTTCTACAGTTTCTTTTTTCCCGTTGTTCTCAACCTCTAATTTGCCTTTGGCAACCAATTTCCCATAGCCGTTTACAACGGTAATTTTATTTTTTTTCATCAAGAACTCAATTCCCTTGCTCATGGTATTGGCAACCCCTCTTGAACGTTTGATTACTGCATCAAAATCCTCATTGGCGTCTTTAACGGTAATTCCAAAGTCTTTGGCGTTGTGAATATATTCAAATACTTGTGCGGATTTCAAAAGTGCTTTTGTTGGGATACAACCCCAGTTGAGACATACACCGCCCAACTCTGCCTTTTCTACAATCGCTGTTTTTAATCCCAATTGAGAAGCTCTGATGGCAGCAACATAGCCACCGGGTCCGCTTCCTAATACTACTACATCAAATTTCATGTTTGTTGATTTTTAAATTGCGGTGCAAATTAAATCATTATTTCCTGTTAATGAAAATCCAAAGATTTAGTTTGTTAAGTAACCTTCTGGTGCGTGTTTTAGGTTCTCAGGTATGTCAGCTGTAAAGGCTTTGAGAAAACTCACGATAGATGCAATTTGTTCATTAGATAAATCCTTGTTGAGTTGTACTTTTCCCATAATACGAACAGCTTCGTTCAAATCGGTGATTCCTCCGTCATGGAAATAGGGAAATGTTTTTTCAACATTTCTTAAAGTAGGAACCTTAAAAAAGTATTTATCATTTTCATCTTTAGTAACTTCAAATCTGCCATCATCCACCTTGCTGCTCTTGGTTTGAGTCCAGTAATCGGAGTAAACACCGAATTTTTGTAATAACATTCCGCCTGCAGCAGGTCCGTTATGGCATGTATTACACCCTGCATCCATGAAAACTTGGAATCCTGTCTTTTCTTCAGGAGTAAGTGCATTCAAATCACCTGCAATGAATTTGTCCACTCGTGATGGAGTAATCAGTGTTCTTTCAAAAGCTCCAATGGCTTTTGTTAGGTTTGCATAGGTGATGGGTGTTTTGTCATCAGGAAATGCTTTTGCAAATAAGTCTTTGTACATAGGTACTTTGCTCAATTTCTTAATCAGAAAACCGGAATCAGGTATATTATGTTCAACCGGGTTGAGAATAGGGCCTCCGGCTTGTTCTTCCACATCTTTTGCTCTTCCGTCCCAAAACTGCATGTGCTGCAATGCTGCATTAAATACAGTTGGAGAGTTTCTTCCTCCGCGAACGCCATCATCTCCGGGAGAAGTCGGCTCGTTGTCAACTCCAAATTTGTCTAATGAATGACAAGAATTACAACTGATATTCCCTTTTTTGGAAAGGCGTGTGTCAAAGAAAAGTACACGTCCCAATAGTACTTTGTCTTCGGTAAGGGCATTGTCAGGGTTTGCAGCTACTTCGGGGAGTGTGCCGAATGTTGCTTTGGCAAGTTCCATCAACAATGAGTCAGTGTTTTCTTTAGGTGCTTCAGTTTGAGTAGTTTCTTGGTTTTTCCCGCTGTTACATGCGATGAGTGCACCGAAAGTGGCAAGAGTAGATAAAATAAGAGTCTTTTTCATAATGGAATTTGTTTTAGTTGACAAAGTTATAAAATGTTACTCCACTCGCCTAAAGTTTTTTTAAGGTTAGATGGATAAAAAGTGCAGTTAGTCTTTAACCAAAATTGCCTTTGCATAGTTTGCCCAACTGAGTTTTTCGGCAGATTTCTTAATGTTGTCTCTTGGGATAGGTTTGTCAATGGCTTTGAGCATAACGTTGGCCATATCATTTATATCTTTGTCTTCGGCAAGATATCCGTTGAAACCATCTTCGATGGTCTCGGGGAAATGTCCTACTTTGGTAGCCAATACAGGGAGCTGAAAGTTATAAGACAAAGATTCTACACCGGACGGGGTTGCAGTCAGATAGAACAAAACAATCGTATCGCTCACTTGAAAATATTTGTGCACATCTTCGTTGGGAACAAACTCATTGACAACGACTACATCTTGCTGCAAACCCAATTCTTCAACCATTGCAAGCGGGTTATAGTCTTGTTCATCATCAGATTTCTTTAGAAAGATTTTTTTTGCAATCCCGAATAATAATTTTTTGAATTTTGCACCAAATGTGTTCTTGGGCAAGGTATTCCAAAAGGATTCCCCTACAATTAATAAAGAAACATCATCTCTTTGTTTGCAAACCAAATCAAAAGCTGAGATGGCTTGATGTAATCCCTTGTATTTCCTAATAAATCCAAAGAATAAGAATACATTCTTTTTCAACCCCATTTGTTTTTTTACTGATTCAGTGTCAAAATCAGCTTTGGGTTTAAACATGTCGTAAACCGGGTGATAGAGCTTGATAACAGTATGGTTTGGCATAGGTGCGCGCTTGCCATTCTCATTAACACTGAAAGATAGTTTTGGAAATGTTGCTTTTAATTCATTTACGGTTTTATAAGCATGGGCTAAATATGTATGTGCATGGGATAACCCCATTCTGGTAAAAAACTTATCGAGTGATGAACCTTCTTTTTGTACAACCAAATGACAGTCAAAGATAACTTCAGTCTTTCTCCATTTGTAGAGTCTTTTGGCTATGTATCCCATCGGAAGACCTTGTATTGCAATCGCCCACTGGAAAATCACCTTATCAGGATTCAAACTCTTGATAAAATCAACTGTTTTTTTCCAAGAGAACGGATTGTTGTAATTGGTTAGATAGCTAACTTTGATTTGAGTTCCTTCTAACAGGTCACTCTTGCTTGCTCTGTCTTTAAAATCTCTTGGAATAATAGCCGGATATTGTTGAGTCCATGAAACAATATGCACATCAGCACCTTCTTTATCTAAAGCCAAAGCCAATGACGTATTGTAGTTGGAAATACCGCCCTTGAAAGCGGGACCGGGTCCAAAGCAAATTATTTTGGGTCTTCTTTCTGACAAAGCTATGTTTTGTTTATGCTTCGCAAAAATAGTCGAAGTATCGAATCATTTGTGAAGTGGATAAGCAGAAGTGGAGGATTTGAGAAATTTGGCAGAAACTATTATGAAAAAATGATTCTTTAGTTCCCTTTCTTTCTCTGTAAGGCTTTTTCATAAACCCTTCTCATTCCTTCTTCGATAGATATTTTGGGTTTCCATCCGAATTTATTTTCTACATAACTCATATCCGAATATCGTGAATGAACTCCAACGGGTTTGTCCAACAATGGCTTGATGGTGGGTGAGTAGCCCGCTATTTTGCAGAATACTTCAATAATCTCAAGGAAAGAAGTCAATTTTCCTGAGCCTATATTAATGGCAGACCCGTCAGAGATATTGTCCATAGCCATTAATATTGCATCAATACAGTCATCGATATGCACAAAGTCTCTTCCTTGTTTTCCACTTCCCCACACTTCAAAAGGGTTTTCTTTTGCGGCAGCTCTGGCAGCGATTGCGGGTATTGGATAGGTCAAATCTTGGTCTTCTCCATAACCTGAGAAAGGACGAATGCACGCAACCGAAATCCCATAGTATTTGGCTGCAATCTGTGCGAGGTATTCCCCTGTGAGTTTACTCCATCCGTAAGTCATGTCAGGTTGTCCCAAACGACCGTCAAATCGTATGTCACTTTCTTTGAGCGCAACAGCATCTTGTTCTGTTTGTTGGTCTATGGGATAAGCCGCTGAAGAACTTGGATACAAAACCCTTGCAGGTTTATAATTGCACACCCAATAAAATAATTCTGCATCAATACTTAAATCGAGTGCTACAACCATAGGATCTCCGTCAATTTTGGCTCTGCCTCCAACAATGGCTGCAAAATGATATACATCTGAAAAACGCGGAAAGTTAAATCCGTAGCGTTTATTAATAAAATCAGGCTCTTTTCTTATTTCATACAGGAAATCTCTAAAATCTCCTTTTCGGAAAATCAACCTTTCATTGGGCCCGTATATCCTTAAATCTTGAATTTCTTTTTGAAGAGGTTCATTATGCCATTCATCGGGCATTGGTGTACCTGCTGATAAGTCGTCTATTACTAAAATGGTGTCCTGTGTTGTTTTTAACAGTCGTTTAACAAGATTACGCCCTACAAAACCACAACCACCTGATACTAAATGAATTTTTGACATGTACGGTTTATGAAAAATTGAGTGGTGCAAAGCTAAGATTTTTTGTCAATGTCTATTGTTTCAAAAGTTTGAAACGATAGGTATTGCTCTCAGTCTCAATTTCAATAAAATAAATACCATTTGCCAAATCTGAAACCGATATTGCTGAAGTAACGGTCGAAAAAACTCGAACAGTTTTTCCCGTCAAGTCTTTGATTCTGACATTGCTTATGTCTTGTTTGCTTGATAGATAAAGATTGTCTTTAACCGGATTCGGGAAAATGTTGATTCCTATGAAATTCTTGTCATAAACAGCTTGAATAGTCTTTGAGAAACTTATGTTTCCGTCAAGGTCGAATTGTGAAAGCTTGTAGTATTGAATACCCATAACCGGAGCAGGATCCTTGAAATTGTATTGAATAAATGTATAAGAATTGCCTGTTCCATCTACAGTACCAATTGTTCTCCAATCAATTAAATCCGTAGATTTGAGAATATCGAAATAATCATTGTTAAATTCATTGGCTGTTTGCCATTCGAGTAAAATGTAATCAGTATAAGGAGTTGCCATGAAATTCAGAAGTTCAATGGGTAGTGCGATACATCCAATATTTACGGTTGTCGTATCTGCATTTGAACAATTATTAATAGGGTAACTCACTTTCAAAATAACGGTTTTAACGCCCGGTAGAGTGGGGTAAACCCATTGATTGGTTGGGTTGTCAAGATTGAGTCCGCTAAGTGTTGTATTCTCAGCATCTTCAAAACCCCAATCATACCTTAAATCATAGACTTTTTTAGGATAATCAAACTCAATAGTATCCTTGCAGGCATTCAACGGGTTGATGGATATGCTTGGACGTTGCGGGATAGAATCAGCAATAATAGAAACAGGGTCAGTATAGAAGATACCACCACAAGCATTATAAAATGAATTGCGGTATAGATTGGTCATAAGGTTTGAATCAATATTGTTGATTGTTAGATTGGAAGAGGTTTCACCCGTCAAATTTGCCCAAGTAACACCACCGTCAGTGCTAACTTGCCATTGGTAGTTAATTGGCGCTGTGCCGTTAAATGAAGGAGTGAAGGTAATGTCGGAAAATCTGCATGCTTTTTGGTCTGTCGGTTGTGTGTTGACAGATGCAGGGAGCGTGCTGCCATTGGGTGTAAAGGGCTGTGCCCAACTTCTGATACTTTCAACTCCATTATTGTCAATGACTGAAATAGCAAACCAATAAGCAGTTCCGTTAGTTAGCCCTGTTACTGTATAAAAAGTATCGGTTGTCTTTGCAATGGGTGTCATCTCTTTCCCTATGAGTTGATAAATCCTAAAGGTATCCGTTGAAACTGTGGAATCCCAATACAATGTAATTTGCCCCGAGCATGGAATTCCTGATACCCCTGAGTTTAAAGGGTTTGACATAATGGTAAATACCCTGCTGTTTTGAGAAGTCATTCCGCCTGAGGTGCTCACTCTGATAAGCACTTCACTACTGTATAAGTTTGGAGAAGCATTATTCCATGTGTAATATTTGACTGAATTGGATAAACCGCTTGCAAGTGTACTCCATGAAGAGCCGCTATCACCGGAATATTCGATTGTGATAGTTCCTGATAAGTCAAACCCGTCCCATGCAATAATTTGGGCAGTACTTGCATCCTTGGGAGGAAGCCACTTTTCGCCACCAAAAGGATAGGTGAGTTCAAGATAGGGTTCTGTTTCTAACCAAGTTAAGGAAAATCCCACCTTCCCGTTAGGAATGGAAGTACCTAAGACAACAACTTTGTAATCACCAACAACAACATTGTTAATTGTAACTTGTTCAACATTGTTTAAAGTGTCGATTTTTTCGCTTGCAACAGAGCTTGGGCTTGTATAGTCGGGGACTAAAGGGAAAATGGTATCGTTATTTGGGTCGATTATCATTAAGTCAAGGTCATTGATAAGGGCTTCATTTGCCGGTAAGGCGGTTGGTTCTTCAGCCCAAGCCAACAGAAATTTTATCTGTTTTGTTTTTGAAGAGGCAGAGATACTGACCAAAGTATCCACTAATGAGTCTTGATTTGCAATGCTATCAGTCAGAAACAAATTGGATTCCAAAACTTTTGCAGCTTTGTAACCATCTATTCTTCCATATCCGTAAATGAAATCAGGTCCGAGATTCCCCAAATCAGTTGCCGTATTTAGTAATATTGCTTTGATGGTATGGCTTTTGGGGTCAGTACCTGAATTCAAATTGCGATAATGTTCATACAATAATGCTGCAGTACCTGCCACGTTGGGGGTACTGAAAGAAGTTCCGGAGGCAGTTGCATAATTATTATTGGTAGCCGCACTATAAATACCGACACCTCTGCCGACAATATCAGGTTTTGTTCTACCGTCAAGAGTTGGACCATAGGAGTGGTCTGTACTATTTCCATCAGTTGCATTCACAGAACCAACGGTTAAGCCATTCTTCGAGGATTGCAGACCTTCAAAAACTGTCCTATATCCGCCCGATACGCAATTGTTAGCTCTATGATTCCCGGCTGCAAAAGTTTGTAAAAGTGATGGATGCATAGCAGCAAGTGTGTCGAAATAATAACTCACGATATCATATTGTCCGCGAGATACGCATGAGGAAGCATTTCCAATAAAATAAGAATGATTGGCTACAACCATATTAAAAGTTGATGCGCCTGAATCAATATCACTCAACAGTGTTCCTGAAGTTTCCCATGAATAGATTTCGGCATCATTTGCATGTCCTATCGCAGAGGGATTTCTGTTACCCGCTCCAGCCATCAATCCCGCAATTTCAGTTGAATGGTCTAGGACTGTGCTGCCTTTTATGACATGCAATCTTCCGGCAAAGTCTATGTGATTGTATATAATTCCATCAAAAACCCCAATAGAAACACCTGTGCCGCCCAGCCCCCTCTCTCCCGAAAGTGTTGATTTTAGGATATTAGTTCTATGAAGGGATATTGAACTTATATCTAAAGGGTGCGCCTGCATATCTTTCTTTTCTACCCAAAAAATATAAGGCATCGCGAGTAGCTTTTGAATTTGCTTTTGATTGATATTGATAGTAAATGTCCCTAATTTCTTTTCAGTAAAGATTAGCCCCTCTATATTGTTTTTAAGATGGGTTGTAGCTTGTTTCAGGTCAGCATTCTTATAGAAAGTGATAATGAGTTCTGTTCTCTCATCATTAGTTGCATTTTTTATGTTACCGGCTTTTAAATCAGGTGATTGAATAAAAATACTGCGAATAAAATTAACTGTTTGTATTTGAAAATAGCTTTGATATGGAATGACAACAGAATAGGCATTTCGTTTAATATAGTCACCTAATTCAATACCAAGTGATTTCAAATACTCTTTTTGGTTCTTATCGGGTATATAATAAAATTGAATAAACCCATAGAGAAATCCGTTGCAACTAGCATTTTGAAATTCAGAATCTGTGAGAAGCCCTTTGTTTTCGGTAGGAGAGAAGGTTTTATTTTTAAAAAAGACATTGTAGTCAGAGGTCTGTGCATACGTCAAAAATTGAATGTGCAGAAGCAGAATTAATAATATAATACCTCTTATTGTCTTCATTGGAAATACGAAAATAATGAATATTTAAATCTGAGAAAAAATCAATTTAGATATCTTAAATCAATACATCATCTTTGAATTCTGATGTGGTATGAAATTGGATGTCCGGGTTGGTTTCAATTGCAGTTTTAAGAACCCATGCAGTTTCAGCCAAGAAAACCAGATTGTGATCTTTGTCGGTTACAATATTTTTAGCTTTAAAACGGATAAACTCATTGATTTTTGCTTTGTCACCGGTAATCCAACATGCTTTGTAAAATGAACGAGCTTCAAAACGACACTTTGCCCCGTACTCATGTTCAAGACGATAAAGAATGACTTCAAATTGAAGTTCACCAACGGTACCTATAAATTTTCTATTCCCCGGTTCTTGTCTGAACAATTGAGCAACTCCCTCATCTGTTAATTGCTCAATACCTTTCTCTAATTGTTTAGCTTTCATAGGGTCGAGGTTAATGAGTTCTTTAAAAATCTCAGGAGAAAAACTTGGAATTCCCTTAAATATCATCTTTTCACCTTCGGTAAGTGTATCCCCAATTTTAAAATTCCCGGTGTCATATAGTCCCACAACATCACCCGGGTATGCACTTTCTACCAAATTTTTACTTTCAGCCATAAAAGTAACGGGGTTAGAAAACTTGAGTTCTTTGTCTAATCGCACATGATAATAGAAAGTATTTCTGTCAAATTTGCCTGATACAATACGCATAAAGGCTATTCTGTCGCGGTGTCTCGGGTCAATGTTGGCATGAATTTTAAATACAAAACCTGTGAGTTTGTCTTCTGTAGGGTTGACATGTCTTGTAGTACTTTCTCTAAATTTTGGGAATGGCGCAATTTCTATAAATTTGTCCAACATTTCTTGTATCCCAAAACTATTTAATGCAGAACCGAAGAAAACAGGGGCAAGTTTTCCGGCAAGATACAATTCTGCATCAAAATTTCCATAAATTCCTTCCACAAGCTCGACATCTTCTCGGAGTTTGTCCGCCTCTTTATCTCCAATCAACTTGGCTAATTCTGGAGAGTTAAGGTCATTTAATACAGCAACTTCTTTTCCAATCTTAGTTTTCGCAGTTTCAGTAAATCGGAAGCTCCCATCATATAATTTATATACTCCCTTAAAGGTTTCGCCAATTCCAATTGGCCAACTCAAAGGACGGACTTTAATAGACAGTTTTTCCTCCAATTCATCCAATAGCTCATAGGGGTCTTGGCCTTCTCGGTCAAGTTTGTTGATAAATACGATGACTGGAGTATCTCGCATTCTGCATACTTCCATCAGTTTTTCTGTCTGTTCCTCAACACCCTTAACGCAATCAATAACAAGGATAACACTATCTACTGCAGTTAGTGTTCGAAAAGTATCTTCTGCAAAATCCTTGTGTCCTGGTGTGTCTAAGATATTTATCTGTTTACCTTTATAATTAAAGGTCATAACAGAGGTTGCCACACTAATTCCTCTTTGTTTTTCTATCTCCATAAAATCAGAAGTAGCTGTCTTTTTGATTTTATTTGATTTAACAGCACCAGCAGTTTGGATTGCCCCTCCAAATAATAATAGCTTTTCGGTCAATGTAGTTTTCCCCGCATCCGGGTGACTGATAATGGCAAATGTCTTTCTCTTTTCGACTTCTTTAACAATAGAAGGATTCATCTCAGGATTTGTTTTTTCTTTTCTTTATGATGATAAATAATATAAATGCGGATATAAATCCGATTACTGCAAATAAAAGTACTCTGGGTTCTCTTTTTGTTGGAACTACATAAATCGAATCGGATTGAGCATATTGTGTTATTTCAAAATGAAAATGGGAATTTAATACTAACACAAGAATAAGGGTAGCAATAAGAAGGGTTTTCTTTATCAACTTACTCATCAGGCGGGCAAAGGTAAGGTGATTTTTGTTTATGGTAGAGAGTGATTTGATAATAAATAAAGTGTTATTGATTACTGCATTAGTTAAAAATAATTTAGCAGAATTGAAATGTTGAAATTATCACTAGATGAGAGGAAGAAGATGAAATTAGATAAAAGTTTTTATTTACTTTTACTTAGTAGAATCAGCTAAATCCCTTGATACTAACGGATGTTAGCGTTGTATATTTATTAAAAAGTGTTTGGTTGAACAAAAATATAAATACATTTGCACACGAAAAACCAAACAAAATTCAATAACTGAAATGAATTCTACTGTAAGAAAGAACTTAGTTAGGGCATTAACATCTGTCTTTATTCTGTCGCTGATTTATGTCGCAGAGCCATTATTTAGTTACAACATCCTACCATTCAATGCACAGCATGCATCTTGGTTTGGTGTAGGTGGTGGTGAATTTACACCCTATCAGGAGCCTACACCGTATGATACTGTTAGAACGCAGGTGCTATGGATGATTTTTATTGCATTTGTATTGCTAATTACTGTAATAGCTTATGTATTTGATATAGCTCATTTTACATATAAGATTACAGGTAAGAAGGTTGCAGATGTTAATAAAGTGAGCGCATGGATTGGTTTGATTGTGCTAATAGTTGGAGTTTATTATTCATTTTGGGAACTTGCAGCCCAAGGCAAATATGCAAAAGTTACAAATCCAAGTGCAGAACATGGGTTTGTTCTAGACAATATGTTTATGTTTACATTTGTTTTAACTTTTGCAGTATTTATTATTACTGAAATTCTCTTGTTTGTATTCCCATTTATATATAGAACAAAGGAAGGTAGGAAAGCGTATTATTACCCTGAGAACAATAAGCTTGAGATTTTCTGGACTGCTGTTCCATTCTTAGTTTTGCTTTTTATGGTATTTAGAGGAAATGCAGCATGGAAAGATATTGTTTATCATCCTGAAGCAAAACAAGCACAAGAAATAGAAGTTTTCTCATATCAATTTGGATGGTCTGCAAGATATCCGGGCAATGACGGGAAGTTGGGTGCATATAGCTTTAATTACATTTCAGGGACAAATCCTCTTGGATTGGCTGTAGAATCAGAAGTTGCAAGCTTTAAAGAAGAACTTAAGAAAGACACAGCAAATTTTAGCTTCAAACTAACTCATATTAAACAATATTTAGGTGATTTAAATACTCAGTTAGAAGGATATCTAAATGTTGCTGATTTTAAGGGAGCTAAAGATACTAGAAAAGAAATTGAAAGAGTAAAGAGTGGGGAATATGCTGATGAGATGGCGCTGATGCTCAGAAGAAGAACAAAGCAATTAGAGAGAATGGCATTAGTAGAATCAGATAAGAAGCAATTTGAAAAAACATTTAATGGAGACGCAAATGATGATTTGGTTGTAAAAGAGATTGTAATCCAGAAAGGTAAACCTGTAAGATTTAAGTTTCGTTCTCGCGATGTCATACATTCAGCTTATTCACCTGATTTTAGATTACAAATGAATACTGTTCCGGGAATGAGTACATACTTTGTGTTTACTCCGATTAAATCTACAAAAGAGGCGAGAGCAGAGAAGAAGGATGATGAGTTTAATTATTATATGTATTGTAATAAGGTTTGTGGTCAAGCACATTTTAATATGAAAATTAAAATAACTGTTGTAGAGACAGAAGCCGAATATAATGATTGGATAAAACAACAAAAACCAGCATTTGTGAATTCTTCAATTCAATCTTCGAAGGTTGATAGCAAAATGGCAAAAACCGAATCCATTAAAATAAACAGTCCTTCAATTTAATTTGTAAATATAAAAACTTATCATAATGAGTCATACAGCACATATAGAATCAACTGAGCACAGTAATCACGAACACGGTAAGCAAAGTTTTATCAGTAAGTACATTTTCAGTATGGACCACAAGATGATATCCCGTCAATACCTAATCACGGGTATGATAATGGGGTGCATTGGTGGTTTTATGTCGTTATTATTTAGATTACAACTTGCATGGCCTGGACATCATTTTACGATTATAGAAATGTTATTAGGAAAATGGGGTAAGGGGGGTGTTATTGATCCCAATTTCTTTCTAGCGTTGGTAACAATTCATGGTACAATCATGGTGTTTTTTGTATTGACAGGCGGATTAAGCGGAACTTATAGTAATTTATTAATTCCATTGCAGATCGGTGCAAGAGATATGGCATCTCCTTTTATGAATATGTTGGGAGTTTGGTTTTTTATAGCTTCAGCAGTTGTATTGGTCTGTTCTTTCTTTTTAGAAACCGGACCGGCATCGGGTGGTTGGACAGTCTATCCACCATTGTCTGCTCTCGATAAAGCAATGCCGGGCTCAGGAACAGGAATGACTCTTTGGTTATTTTCAATTGTGCTGTTTATTATTTCATCATTATTAGGGGGGATTAATTATATTTCGAATGTACTCAATATGAGAACAAAAGGAATGTCAATGAATAGAATGCCTCTCACTGTTTGGAGTTTTTTCTTTGCTGCAGTTGTTGGTCTTCTGTCCTTTCCGGTTCTTTTGGGTGCAGGATTATTTTTGATTTTTGATAGAATGCTGGGTACCTCTTTCTATTTGTCAGATATCTATTTGAATGGGGTAGGAGCGCTTGATAATGTTGGTGGAAGCCCGATTTTATATCAACACTTATTTTGGTTTTTAGGGCACCCGGAAGTATATATTATTATATTGCCGGCATTTGGAATAGTGTCTGAGATTATTTCAAATAATGCACGTAAGCCAATTTTCGGATATACCGCAATGATTATCTCAATGTTTTCTATTTCATTTTTATCTTTCTTGGTATGGGGGCATCATATGTTTGTAACAGGAATGAATCCATTCTTAGGAACTGTCTTCATGGCAATTTCCTTGATTATTGCTGTTCCATCTTCAGTAAAAACATTCAATTATCTTACAACTTTATGGAAAGGAAATATTAGATTCACCCCGGGAATGTTATTCTCTATAGGAATGGTCTCTTTGTTTATCTCTGGCGGTGTTACAGGTATGTTTTTAGGTAATGCTGCTGTTGATATAACCCTACATGATACTTATTTTGTGATTGGTCATTTCCACCTTGTAATGGGTGCTGCAGCAATATTTGCAATGTTTGGAGGCGTTTATCATTGGTTCCCAAAAATGTTTGGTAGAATGATGAATAATACTTTGGGGCATTTTCATTTTTGGCTTACTTTCATTGGAGCTTATGTTGTATTTTATCCCATGCACTTTTTAGGTGCTGCTGGAGTTCCAAGAAGATATTATGAGTTCACCTTGATACCTGAATTTGGAGTTTGGGTAGATGTAAATATTGTGATGACTTTAGGCGCTATCTTAGGTGTATCTGCGCAGATTCTCTTTATCTATAATTTTGTCAAAAGTATTTACTGGGGAGAAAAAGCAACGCAAAACCCGTGGAATGCCAATGGACTTGAGTGGACTACTCCTGTTGAACATATTCATGGAAACTGGCCAGGACCATTGCCTGTGGTTTACAGAGGAGCATATGAATATAGTGTGCCGGGTCGAGAGCTTGACTATTGGCCGCAGAATGAGCCTGGAGATGATGACATGGTTGAAATCAAACATGAACCGGTTTCTCCTGAGTCTCCTGAGGTAGATACAGTTGAATCAGACAATATAAATACTGATACAAGCAAAGTTTTCTTTTCTTCATTTGCCAGACTATTGGGTTTGGTAAAAGTATAATTTAATTTAAATAGTTATTTGTCAGCCTCTAAGCTACACTCTTAGAGGCTTTTTTCTATTTCTTGATTTTTTTCTCATTTATTAATATGCTCAAATGCAAATAAATGCCTCGTTTTCAGTTTAATATTTTTTTTTAGTTTTTTTTCTCATGTAAAGTAGTTTGTGTTCAATTTGTGTATTATTGCAGCACTAAATAATATATACTATATGAAACTGAAATTACAAAACGGGTTAAACAGAATCTTATTTTTTTCTGTTTTTATGATGCTATGTAACTCTCTTTATTCTCAAATGTCTTTTGAGGAATATAAAGCTACATACAAACCTAACTACAAAACCATTACTCCGGATATGAAACTTGTTAAAACAATCAACGAGTCCAAACCGGCTGTTGGTGCAGCAGCTATCGAGATTTTGCTTGAAAATATTGAAAAAAACTCAAGTGATCAGGATTCAAAATTAAAAATTGTTGCAATACTTACAAGTTGTAAAAGAGATGTTGTTGCAAATATTCTAAAGAATTTATCGACAGAAAATGCTATTAAGGCACTAAACACAATTAAAGATGAATGGGTAAGAGAAGTTATGTGGTTTGTTGATGTTAATACATACCATAATTTGGCTTCAAGTTTGGATGCTATCAAAAATTTTAAGATTAATGATGGAGCATTCGGGCAAAAGTCAAGTAAATGGATGCTCTCATATGCTGGTATAGGGTATGATAGATCTATAGGAGGTTATTCAGCATTTAATAAATACATAGAAGCGTATAACTCACAAACAAATAAGGTAGATGGAGGAAATAACCCAATTACTTTAACAGAACCGCTTAATAAAATGGCAACAACAAGCGGGATAGATGTCTTTGGAGCATTTTACAAGACAGGAAAAAGAATATTTGAGATTCAATTTCAAAGCAGAAAGGCGGTTTCTAAAGGTGGAGGAAGTAATTGGAGCAGCTCTTACAGCTTTGGTTCAAATGCCCTAAATTTTTTAATTTTAAAGCCGAGTAAGCATTACTATAGGCCTGTTATTACTTATTCAGGTTGGGGATTTCATGGTGCAATGGCTAATGTAAAGTCTGAAATTACAGCACAAGATGTAACCGGTCTAAAACAAGGTAGACTCGGTGGAGGAAGTTCTGTAGGAGTAAGTTATAATTTAGGGATGTATATCAATCCGTCTAAGAAGTTCCCTGTGATGATTGGATTAAGAGCTTACGCACAATTTAATGTATTACTTTATGATGTTAGCTTTTTGGAAAGTGGTAACCCTCAAGGAGCCCCACAAGAACTTAAGTCAATGAACAATCTCTACGGATTACAATTCCAAGCAATATACAAATTTCCAACTCAAACGCCTAAACATGTTTATCCGACATTCTCTGACGAGATAATTGCTAAGATGGATAAACATATCAATACAACTTATAGTGAGATCAGTCCTACTATTTCTCCTGATGGCAAAACCCTTTATTTTATCAGATCTGATCATCCATTGAATAATGCCGGAGCCTATAGTTCCCAAGATATTTGGGTTGCTGATATAAGTAACGGAATAGAGAATGCTTCAGCAAGACATCTTGAAGCACCATTCAATACTCGAACATATAACAGTATTGCTGGAGTTAGCCCTGATGAAAACACTATGTTAATTAAAGGATATTTTAAGAAAGGAGTTTACGAGAAAAAAGGTTATTCTTTCATATATAGAACAGTTGACGGTTGGTCACAACCGGAAGGTATTGATATCAAAGATTATGAGAATATGGCTAAAGGAACGTATGTGGCTGCTTATTGGACTCAGGATGGGAAACACTTAATATTAGGATTCTCAGAGAGTTCCTCAGATGATAATGAAAACCTATATGTATCGCATTTACAAAAAGACGGCTCTTGGTCAAGACCAATAAGCCTTGGGCCAACAATTAATACCAAAGGTAATGATATTCACTCACCATTCATGGCTTCTGATGGTAAAACGCTATACTATTCATCAAATAGAGAAGGAGGACTAGGAAGTAATGATATTTGGATGTCCAAAAGATTAGATGATTCATGGACAAAATGGTCAGAGCCTGAAAATTTAGGAAGTGAAGTTAATACACCTAAATGGGATGCTTATTATTCAATAGATGCTTCAGGAAGATATGCATATATGGCTAGTTCTGAGAACTCTGTAGGATTAACCGATATTGTTAGAATTGAGTTGAAGCAAGAAGTTCAACCCGACCCTGTTATATTAATCAGAGGTAAAGTACTTAATGAGAAAACCAATGAACCTATTGGTGCAACAATTGTTTATAACGGAATTGAAGATGGTGTCAATTATGGTATCGCCAGAACCAATCCTGCGACCGGTGAATACAAAATAGTATTGCCTTACGGTAAAAACTATGATATCACTGCAAGCGCCCCTAACTTTATTGGAGTATCTGAAAATTTAGATTTGAGACAGGTGGGAGAGTATAGAGAGATTGAGAAAAACCTATTTTTAGTACCAATTGAAGTTGGAGCAACCGTTAGATTAAATAATATCTTCTTTGAATTTGGTTCTGCCAACCTGAAAGAAGAATCTTATTCTGAACTAAATAGGGTAGTTGAGTTTATGCAACAAAACCCGACAGTTAAAATTGAGCTCTCTGGTCATACAGACAATGTAGGAAGCGATGCAGCAAATAATAAACTATCTCAAGATCGTGTAAATTCTGTAAAAAGCTACTTGGTTAGTAAAGGTATTTCAGAGTCTCGTATGACAGCTAAGGGATATGGAAAGACAAAACCGGTTGCAACAAATGATACTGAAGAAGGGAGACAGCAAAATAGAAGAGTGGAATTCAGTATTTTAGAAAAGTAATTTTTATAGATTTCTTTTTGAAAAATAAAGGCAGCATTTTTTATGCTGCCTTTATTTTTTCAATTAATTTCGCACGCAATTTAGGAATTGGAGAATCAGCCTGAAATATCTAAAGTGGATTTCTATACCTCAAAGGCAGGAATTAAAGACTACCTTATATTAGGAAAGTATCGTTTGTCCCTTCTTGTTGCAATAACAGCGTGTATTGGATATATTGTTGGAGTTTATAAGGATCCTTATTTAGAGTTTAACATAGCTTCATTGATTCTTCTTTTAATCGGAGGATTTCTTTTGTCTGCTGCTTCAAATGCACTTAACCAAGTAATGGAAAAAGATTCTGACAAACTAATGACTCGAACTCAAAGTAGACCTCTTGTTACAAATATTATCTCAGTTAATGAGGCAGTTGTTTTTGCCTTTATAAGTGCTATTGTAAGTATCTTTATTTTGGGAATAACATTTAATGCCACAGTAGCATTTTTAGGCTTAGGCTCTTTGGTTATCTATGCATTTGTTTATACACCATTAAAGAAAATCTCACCTATCTGCGCATTTGTGGGGGCCTTGCCTGGAGCGGCACCTCCCATGCTGGGATTTATTGGCGCAACCGGAGAGATTACATTTATTGCAATGGTAATCTTTGCTATACAGTTTTTTTGGCAATTTGTTCATTTTTGGAGTTTAGCTTGGCTATTACACGAAGATTATTTGAAAGCGGGTTACTTTATGTTACCATCAAGGCAAGGCAAAAGCAAGCATAGTGCTTTCCAAATATGGTGGTATTCGCTCCTAATGACTATTACAAGTGCTATCCCTTTCATTATTGGCTATAGTGGAGTTTTATACCTTATTGTTGCGATGATTTGTGGTGCAATTGTTTTATGGTATTCTCTTCAGCTATACAAAACTCTAGAGAATAAAGAAGCTAAGAAAGTTATGTTGTCAAGCTATGTTCACATAGTTTTTGTTCTGATTGCCTTATTATTTTAAAATACGATGAGCGATAAAATTGAAATACTAAAACAAAGTAGTAAAGAAAAGTCGAACTCCGGTAATTTTGGGGTTCATCCCGTTATATTTCTAGTTTGGTTGTTGATTATTGCATCCATTATGCTTTTCTCCGGGTTTATTAGTGCATACATAGTTCAGAGAACAGATGGATTAAGAAACGAAGCGTGGCTACAATTTCAGCTTCCGATTTGGTTCTGGATTAGTGCTGGTATCGCAATCGTTTCTAGTATATTAATGCAACGTGCATATAATGCGGCAAAGAAAGATGATATTCAATTAGTCCCAAGCCTTGTATTTCTTGCTATAATTACCGGAATTGCATTTGGAGTGTCGCAATTTTTGGGATGGAAAGACATGACTCAAAGAGGGTTATTTGTCTCTAATCAAGAACCAGAGGAAATTTCAGCAAGTTTTGTATATGTTATTTCGTTTGTTCATTTAGCACATATTCTCATCGGACTATTGCTGTTAGGACTTACTTTTTTTAAATCTCTAAAACTAAAAATCCATAGGAAAAACCTTGTGTTTATTAATATTTCAACAACCTATTGGCATTTTCTTGGACTTCTTTGGATTTGTATTCTTTTATTCCTTTACTTTGCGCGGTAACAATTAATATTAAATTATATATATGTCAAATACAGCTACAATTCAATCTACAAAGCCTACATGGGCAGGGGGACGTTCTCCGTTTAATGTAAGTTATGGAAAATTGATGATGTGGATTTTTCTAATTTCAGACATCTTCACATTCTCGTCATTATTAGTGTTTTATGGAGCAACACGTTTCGCTAATTGGGACATTTGGCCATCTCCCGATATGGTATTTAACCATTTCCCGTTTGCAGGACACATGCATTTGCCTCTGTTCTTTGTTAGCTTAATGACCTTTATTCTTATCTTTAGTTCTGTTACAATGGTGTTGGCTGTAGAAGCAGGACAGCGAAAGTCTCAAAATGAAGTTGCTAAATACATGCTTCTTACAATCCTTGGTGGGTTAACATTCCTAGGATGTCAAGCGTGGGAGTGGTCAGTTTTTATTGGTGAAGGTGCAAGAATGTATGGAAATAACTTTGGGCTTACAGAAGAAGGATTTAAATATGCTCATTCTCTTAAACTTTTTGATCATTATCATTGGCAAGAGGGATTTAGAATGGCAGGTGCTCCACAATTCTCTGCTTTCTTTTTTCTGGTAACAGGGTTTCACGGTTTGCACGTTCTCAGTGGTGTTATTATTAATGTTGTTGTCTATATTAACGTGATTTTTGGTACTTACGAAAGAAGAGGTCATTATGATATGGTAGAAAAGGTTGGGCTTTATTGGCACTTTGTTGATTTAGTTTGGGTTTTTGTTTTTACTTTCTTCTACCTTATTTAATTTTAATTTAATCAATTCTCAATAATATGAATACAATAAACCACACCATGGAGGATCCTGAAAGAGAGTATGATCCAACCCAATATGTCCCTGAAGCGCATAGCCATGGTAAGAAAGAAGTATGGAAGGTATTTTTTGTATTACTCTTTCTTACATTAATAGACATTGCTATCTATTTTATTTTTAAACCGTCAACCCCCAGACATCTTACTTTTATTGCTTTGGGTGTTCTTAAAGGTTTTTATATTGTCGCAGTTTTTATGCACTTAAAATATGAGATTAAAAATTTGATTCTAACAATTCTATTACCCCTAATCCTTGTTGCCTACCTAATTGCACTTGTGATTCATGAAGGAGGAGCATTAGAATTTTCAAATTATATTCAATAAGAATACGATATCATTAGTAGTAAAGCCTCTTATAGCAGTTCTATAAGAGGCTTTTTTTCGGGTAGTAAATCATAGGATTATAGTATTGTTAGCAAGTATATATTTTTTTTTCTTTGCAGGCAGTTAAAATATCTGATAATATGAAATAACAAATTCTAAAAGTTGCCATGATTATGGCATTACCATTTCTTTTTACGATTCAATCTTGTAAGAAAGATAATGAAAGTACAAGTACCGCGACACTAGGTTCTGCTACTATTACGGGTAGAGTTACCGGAGATCTTGATCTTCTTAACGGGAAGATTGACCCTGTTGCAGGGATTAAAGTTATTGCGAAAATTAATATGTCTGATTTGGTAGCCGTTGGTTCTGCTCCGACTAACTCAGTTAAAATTTATGAAGCTACAACAGATGCTGATGGAAACTATACAATAAAATTAGATGCAGGGATTAAAATGCTTAATGTTACGCTATCTTTTCCCGCAAAAGCAAACTTAGAACAAACGAGAGAAGATGGCAGTAAACAGACTGTGGAATATACTGTTACATCCCCATCACGTAGTTTTACTCTTTATAAGGGTGAAAATAGAACAGAAAATGCTGTTTATACTTTCAAGGCTGAACCATCATATGGATTCATTACTTTACGTGGGCATGTACAACTTAGAGATGATTTATGTGAAGTAGGAGACGACCAACTTCATAATGCTCCAAAAGGTACCATCATTGTGATTAATTGGCAATCAGATGGTTCTTTAGCTTTTGATAGAGAGATGGAAGTAGAAGTTGATGCTGATGGGAATTATAGTGCAAAGATTGAAACTAAAGAGTCTAATAAGACATTTCATATTAATGGTCGTAAATTCTATGATGAATTAAAAGAAAAAAATGGACCTGATTGTGTTACAAATTCAGACTATGGATTTACAACCAGCCTCTATTCTATCAATGTCAACAAAGGTGAAACAATGGTTAAAGATATAGAATTTAATTAATCCGATTCTTCAACATTAAGAAATAATAGAGATATGAGAAAACTCATTTTAATGACGTTGATTCTATGTGTAGGTTCTTTAACCTATGCACAAGATGAACAAAGTTTCAAAAGTAAAAATAACCATGAGGTTCTTCCTCAAACCGGAGATTGGGGGTTTGGAATTTCTGCCAATCCATTTTTAAATTATATTGGAAATTTTATTAATGGTACCAATGGAAACACTGCACCTACTGTTAACAATGCCGGTGCTGCAACAATACTTAACAATAACTTGAATGCAGGAAATATAGCGTTTCTAGGTAAAAAGTTTCTTTCTTCTAATACTGCATATAGAGTAAGATTCGCACTTAATCTTTACAATGAAGGCAGGTCTAATTATGTTCTCAAAGATAAACCTCTGCAAAATCTTTTATTGCCTGAATACGTTGAGGACACATATAGAAATAGGGTGTCTAGTATCATCTTAGGTGCAGGGATTGAGAAAAGAAAAGGGAGCACCAGATTACAAGGCGTGTATGGTGCAGAAGGGTTCTTAGGATATTTTGGACAAAAACAAAGTTTTTCCTATGGAAACACAATGGATGTTTTATATCCATCTCCTACAACTACAAATTTTGGTGGCAATATTTCTAGTATTGGCGGACAGTTTGCCAGGGCTACATCCTCTAATTTAGGTAGTATGTTTTTTATTGGTGTCAGAGGTTATGTAGGTGTTGAATATTTTATTGCCCCTAAAATATCTCTTGGTGGTGAATTAGGGTATTCTTTTGCTTTTATGAAAAATAGTAGAACGGAGGTTGTCAATGAAACTTTTGATTACACTAATGTTAAGGCAGAGAAAGTTGTTTTTAAAGGTAAAAGAAATGCAGGATTAACTTCTACAGGAGTTGGGCTTGATAATACTAATGCCGCTATCAACCTCTATTTCTATTTCTAATCATTATTGAAACATTTCCCAAAGGAGCATCAGTAATTGATGCTCCTTTTTTTTATCTTTTGTCTATGCAATTTTAAACATCTAAAACAATCCTTAAATGCTTAATTTTGCACCCTATGAATGCAACCCAAGACCTTATTAATTTAGAAAATTACCTCCAAAAAATCAAAAGTAGAGAGTACTTCACCATATTTCCGGAAAACCCAAAAGCATACCCGGATGAAGAGTTACAAAAGGGTGAAAAAGACTTTCACAGTAGATTAAATACCAATTTTGATTCATTATACTCTAAAGATTGTGAGGACTGGATAGGGGAAGAAATCTCACCATATCTTCAAGTTGGCTTGGGGATTAAATATCCACGATTTTCAGTTGAAAAGCTAATCCAAAATGCACAAGCTGTTCGCAAACAATGGTCACAGACTGCTATTGAAAAAAGAACCAATATTTTACTCAAAACATTGGATGCTATAAAGAACCGTTTTGCCGAACTTGCTTATGCTACTATGCACACAACGGGACAATCTTTCTTAATGTCATTTCAGGCAAGCGGACCTCATGCCTTAGATAGAGCATTGGAAACAATTACAATGGGATACTTTGAACTAACAAGATTTGCCAAAGACGTTACTTGGACTAAAAATTTAGGGAAATTTGACTTGGTTTTAGAGAAGAATTTTAAACCTATCCCAAAAGGAATTGGTTTGGTTATAGGTTGCACTACATTCCCTACTTGGAACTCTTTGCCGGGGCTCTATGCTGATTTAATTTCAGGAAATCCGGTAATTGTCAAGCCTCATCCCAAAGCAATATACCCTATGGCAATTGTAATCAATGAAATCCAGAATGAATTAGAAAAAAATGGAATTGACAAAAGAGTTGTACAGCTTGCCGTTGACAAAACTTCTGAACTTATAACAAAACAGTTATGTGAAAACCCCGCTATTAAACTTATTGATTATACCGGAGGTAATTTGTTTGGAGATTATGTTGAACAACTTAAAAACAAAGAAACTTTCACAGAAAAAGCAGGGATCAATTCTGTTATGATAGACTCTTGTGATGATATACAAAAAGTTGCATCGAATTTGGCATTTTCTGTATGTCTTTATTCAGGGCAAATGTGTACAGCACCTCAAAATATTTACATATCAAAAGAAGGAATTAAAACAAATAACGGTGTTGTGAGTTTTGAAGACTTTAAAAATATCTTTTCCGAAGCAGTGATGTCTTTGGTTAATAATCCTAAAGTTGGTGCCGGTACTATTGGGGCAATTCAAAATGATACAACTATACAGCGAATCAATGACAGTAAGAAAAATTTCTCGGATATAGTTTTATCACCGGAAACATTTGTTAATCCTGAATTTCAGGCAGCAAGGATTCTTACTCCTACTATTGTTGCTGTTGACAGTAGTCAAACTGAGCTGTATGGAAAAGAATATTTTGGACCATTTTCTATTCTAATCAAAACAAATAGTTTTGAAGAATCATTGAAATTAATTGCTAATTCAGCATCCGAAAAAGGTGCAATAACTTGTCTTGCTTATTGCACTGATTCCAATAAATCTCAGCAAATTGAAGAAACTATGAATGAAGTTTTTACTCCGGTATCTTTTAATTTTTCAGGTGCAGCTTTCGTAAATCAACATGCTGCTTTTTCGGATTTGCATGTTACCGGTGGTAACCCGGCAGGCAATGCCACTTTTACTGACCCGAACTTTGTAAATAGAAGATTTGTGTGGATTGGAAACCGCTATATGAAGCAATAAAATAGATGTACGTACATATAAATTATTTTTTTTAGAATATTTTTGTAACCTATAAATTCTAAAATTATAAGTATGAAAAAAGTATTTTTGATTGGTTTTGCAGCAATATTAATGTCTGCATGTACAAGCACACCTAAGCATGTTGAAGCTAATGAAGCAGGAGAAGTAGCACAAGCAGAAGAAACGGCACTTAATCTAAGTATTGATACTACTCAAAGTATTATTGAATGGATTGGTGGAAAGCATCTTGGAAAGACTCATCATGGAACAATAAAACTTGTTGGAGGAACTGTTTCTGTTGAGAATGGTAATGTTACTGCAGGTGATTTTAGTGCCGATATGAATTCTATCAAAAACCTTGATCTACCTGTTGATGGGGATTATAATCAAGCAAAATTAGAAGAGCACTTAAAAAGTCCTGACTTCTTTGATGTTGCACAATTTCCAACCTCTACATTCCATATTACAAGTGTAAAAGTGGAAGCAGATGATAAAGGCAATACTCATAAGATTTCCGGAAATATGACAATAAAAGGGGTTGCTAAGGAGATTACTTTTCCTGCGAAAGTAGATTTTAATGAAAACGGATTTAATGCTTCAGCTTCATTCGTAATCAACAGATTGGATTGGGGTGTGACTTATGATCAAGAAGCTTTAAAAGGGTTTCTAGATGGTATTGCTAAGAAAGGAAAAGATGATTTTGTAAAAAATGAATTGGAACTGACAGTAAAACTTGTTGCAAAACAATAAAGTTTTGGATACAAGAAAAGAAATTTGAACTTTCGTTTTTTGTTAAGCCCCTTACGTTAAATCGGAGGGGCTTTTTAATTATTTAATGTCAAAAGTATTAATATTGCACTCTCAAATAAAGCCAATGTCAAATCGAATTGTTATTATTATTTTGTTGGCCCTGAATATTGTTGTGGGCTACTTAATCTTTCACTCTGTAAAAAAAGATGTTGATTATACAAACCAAGTTCGTATAATCGATTTGCAAGTCATTGATCGTCTTAAAGAAGTGCAGAAAGCACAGCTTGGGTATAAAGATACAAAAGGAAAGTTTGCCGATAATTTTGATTCTCTAATTCATTTCTATAAATTTGAAAAGTATATGGAAGTTAGGAGTATTGGCGATCTTGACAAAGATTCCCTTGCCGGACTTGAAGTAGATACTGTATTTTCTAATCCTCTGGAGAAGGTATTTGGTAATGCAAACTATGATATTGAAACAATTGAATTAGTACCCCCTATGGATACAGCTAAATTCATTATCTCAGCAGGATTTATTGAAAAGAATGATGTTAAGGTTCCTGTTTTTGAAGTTGTTGACCCACACCCTTTTAATAAGGATAGAACCTTAAAAGTAGGTTCTATGAAAGAAGCTATATACTCTGGAAACTGGAAGTAAAAATAAAGCCAATGTCTTTAAGGAATTTATTTCCAAAAGATGGTTGGAGGATAGCTCCTCAGATTATTTCTATGTTTTTAATAAAAAAAACGGATTTTACAATGAGGCTGTTTTTGCCTTTGATTATGAATTACTTGGTTTTGTCCAGACTTCTGCCGAAGGATTGATCCTCCAAGATTTTCAACCAATCAAACACCACTGTTCCTCTGTTACTTTCCTATACACTCCTAATTATTTTGAAATAGTTCCTTCTGTATTTAAAGGAGCGGGGCTGATTGACAATCGTGCTATGATAAATGAAACCGAAATTGACTTTTTGGGGACTAAAATGATGCTTCGCAATGATACGTCCGATATTGAATTACCTCGAAGGGGGCAAATCACAGAAGTTTCTGTTACAGATTTAATTATCAAACTCGTTTCAAAATCTATTATTCACTTACCATGTGAATTTAATTTGTTTGTATTCAGAAAAGAGAATGGATTCCACCAGATTTTACTGCAGAAAAATAGGATTCTATTTGCCAACTCCTTTGATTTTATTGCCTATGAAGAAGTGTTGTATTTCTGTTTAAACACACTCAAAGATTATGGAATAGACCAAAATGAATGCAGTTTGTTTTACTCTGAGGCTGAATATTCTCAAAGTGCTTCCACCCTTTGGCGGTCATATTTTTCACAAGTCATTGCATTCGAACAACACTTTAAGTTACCCTATTTCAGGGGGGATATTGCATTTGAATTATCAGAGTTTTCTTTGTTATTAGAGCTTGTAAAATGCGTATAAGCGGTGGAGTGTATGCCGGAAGGATAATAAAAGGGAGTCCCGGAACTCATGTCAGACCTACAACGGATAGGGCAAGAGAAAGTTTTTTTAATATCATTCAGAACAAATATGATTTTTCAGAACTGACTGTGCTTGACCTGTTTGCGGGTACCGGAATAATAGCTTTGGAATTTTTGTCTAGGGGATGTGCAGATATTACATCAATTGATTTGAATGTTAAATCCATTGAATTCATGACTAAATTGAGAAATGAATTTGGCCTTAAAGATAATTGGAAGATAATGAAGGGCAACGCAATGACTTTTATTCAAAATAATGATTTAAGTGCTTATGATATTATTTATGCAGATCCCCCTTATAATTGGGGTTATTATAAAGAGTTGCTAAATAAGATTATTGAAAAACTCTCAGAAAAGACATTGTTTTGCTTAGAACATGATCGAAATCTTCTTTTGCCACATTCTACTTTAAAAGATGAGAAGAGTTACGGTCAATCAGTAATTAGTTTCTATCAGAGATAAAATTTATTTACTTTGCATTAATGAAACGAGCCATTTTCCCCGGAACATTTGACCCTATCACAAACGGGCATGTCGGAATTGTAGAAATGGGACTAAGTCTTTTTGATGAGATTATTATTGCCATTGGTTCTAATGTAAAAAAAACTCAATTGTTCAGTATAGAACAACGCAAGACATGGATTGAAGATATTTTTAAAAATAATAATAGAGTAAAAGTAATGGCTTACGAAGGGTTGACGGTGGCTTTTTGTAGATTACAAAAAGCAAACTTTATTATTAGAGGGTTAAGAAATTCTACAGATTTTGAATATGAACAATCAATTGCACATGCAAACAAAAAGATGGTATCGGATATAGAAACAGTCTTTTTGTTAGCTCCTACATCTGCTGCTACCATCAGCAGTTCTATTGTGAGAGAGATTATTATTTCGGGAGGAGATTATAGTCTTTTTGTTCCCAAAGAAGTGAATATTAAGAAATCATAAAGCCTTGTAATCTAAATCAGTGTTCTCTATAAAGTCCAAAACCCGCCATTTGGCAGGTTTAGGGACTCATATCAAGTTGACAACTGAATGAATTTGTGGATTGGCTTTCGCCACATTATAACTTATTTGTTGGAATTGAAATTCCCATTGTAATATCTAAAAAAGCGCGAGGATTAAGTATGCCTTTAGTTCTACCCTTATAACCGGAGCGGGCACCGAATGCTGCTTCAAACGACATCCATGTTTTTGCCGGATGTCGGTACTGCCAGCCTATTCTCCACCCTATCCTGTTTTGATTTTTGTTACTTATTTCCCATACAGACTTGTCAGAAGCTGCAACATTTTTATAGGAGATAACCGGGGCAAACATTAAATCAAAATAAATATCATTCAATCCTGCATTTCTTCTCCCTCCCCAGCCATCAACATCAACAACCAAGTTCGTAATATATTTGTATGAAATGCCAGCAAAGAGACTCGTCAGTTTCATCATAGTATAACCGTTGTATGTCCCACTACCCCCTTTGTTATTACTATATGAACCAAAGGTGAATTTATCGCTCTTGTCTTGTGTGTTGACTGCTTCAAAATCAGGCTCAGCATCGCCTTCGCTAAAGTCAATAGCTGCATTGATGAACATTATTCCTCCGCGTGCGCTGAAAACATGTCGAGCGGTACCCGGCACATTTATAAATTTTGTGTTTGTATACCTGTAATTTCCAACTGTATATGAAGACGAACTAAGAACAATTCTCAAGTAAGCTCGTTTTGTATAATCTGCAAGTGTGTAATTTACTACTGGTTCAACGAAAATGTATTTTGAGAGACCGCTGGTAGCATACATTAAATTTCCATCCATATGCTCTCCCGCATTCTTGTCTAAATAAGCACGTCTGAATGTCAGTGCAAAGTTGAGTTGTTTATTAAAAATATAATCTGCCCTTATACCCCACCCAATATTCATATTTGTACCCCAAGCATCTACATAGAATGGATCGAGGTGAATAACAGCTCTCTTTAAATCATAGGGGTCATCACTTCTTATGCTATAATTAATGTTTTGGCTATATACATTTATGCCGATTAATAAAATCGAAAAAATCAAAAGAAATTTTTTCATAAGCTTATTTTTTATAAAATTTGATGGCGCAAATATATGAGTCCGCTCCTATATATTGCAATACGCATTTCTTCGTATTTTTCAATCAATCAGTTTGTTACTTGATGCTTTCTGAATTGCCTCAACCTTATTGTTGACTTGAAGTTTTCTATAAATATTTTCAATATGTTTGCGAACTGTATGGTAGCTGATGAATAGATTAGAGGCAATTTGTTCATAGGTTAATCCGTTTTTAAGTTGATTTAATAATTCTATTTCTCGTTCTGAGAGACCGAAATCTTGAGATTCTTTTGATTCTGATTGAGGATTTTTTATGAGGTTTAATGCTTTGAGTGCTATGGCCGGACTCATGGCTGCTCCGCCTGTCATTGCATCCATAATTGCCCTGAAGATTTGTTCAGCATTGCTCTCTTTCAACAGATAGCCCGATGCTCCTGCTAAAATGGCATCAAAAAGATTCTTTTCATCGTCAAACATGGTAAGCATCAATATTTTGATATGATTCCAGTGTTTCTTTACTTCGATAGTCGCTTCAATTCCGTTCATCACCGGCATTTCAATGTCCATCAACACTAAATCTATATTGCTATCTTTTTGCAACATCGAAACCAATTCTTGTCCATTGGCTGCAATATGTTTTATCTTTATTTGAGAAAATTTTGACATTCTCTCAATGGCAGCTTGCCTTGAAAAACAGTTGTCTTCTGCTATAGCAAGATTGATTGGCATATCAGGAGCAAAATTCTTCTTTTTCATTTTTTATATCAATACGCAGTTTTTCGTATATTCTTTTTAAATCTTAAACACTCCTTTGATCGTTGTTCCCATACCCGGTTGACTTTCAATGAATAATTCCCCCTTCAGTTGCTCCATTCGGAATTTCATATTGGTCAAACCATTGTTGCTATTGGTGTTCTCTTTGTCAAAACCTTTTCCATTGTCAATAATCTCAAAATTTACCATGTTATTTTCATCAATGTTCAGAGAGATTTTAATTTCATTGCATTGAGCATATTTGATGGCATTATTTACCGCTTCTTGAATTGTCCTAAAAAGATGAGTAGTTTGGATATCATCCAACATCGTATTTGTATTGCCTGTCGCTTGAATTTGTATATTGATACCATTGTCGCGAGTACTGCTAAGGAAATCTCTTAATCTAATTACAATTTCATCAATACTGTTAGATTCTTTATTTAATAACCAAACTGTTTTTCGGAGTTCCTTCATACTCAATAAAATGCTTTTTCGTACCTTTTTTGCTTTGTTGTCATTATCATCAAACTCTTCTGTGAGAGCGTTGATAAGGGTTAGGTGAGAACCAATGTTGTCGTGAAGTTCACGTGATATGCGAAGGCGCTCTTCTTGGATTTTATTTTTTACTTTTTGTTCATGTAGAGATAGTTCCAATGCAGCCTGTTTTGCCAAGGCTTGCTTTCTGCGAAATTTGATATAAATGTATGATGTTATTGCCAAAAGGGTTAGCAATATTGTCAAAAAGAGAAGCAACATTTGCTTTGACTTCAGTTGCTGTTCCAAAAGTCTTTGCTGTGTTAGCAGTAAATTACGTTCTTTTTCATGGGTTTCATATTTTATCATCATTTCTGCAACCGTATTATTAAGTTTGAGATTCGTTATGCTGTCTTTCAGGTTAAGCAAATGATTCAAACTAAGTAATACATTTTCAGATTGTCCCAAGCCAAGGTATGTCTGTATGAGAAACTCATATACCTCTGCAATGTCCTGTAAATTGTTGCCTTTATTCGCAAGTTTCTCAGCAATTTTGAAGTATTCTAAGGCTTCTTTGTATTCGCTTTTATCGTTTAATAAAATACCAAGGCTTGTATAAATTAGAATTTGGTTATTGAGCGTACTGTATTTTATATATTGGAGTGCTTCTCTTAGGTATTCTTCAGCGGTTGCAAAATCTTTCTTACGCTTATAAATGTTAGCAAGATTATTAAGAGGTTCAACCATTGATTCGAAAGCACCTGATTGTTTCCCTGTCTCTAATGCTTTTTTATAATAGTATGTTGCAGAATCTAGTTGTCCTAAAATCTTGTATGATAACCCAATATTATTATAGGATGCAGTAATTGATTTTAGATGATTGCCATCAAGTTGGAGTTTTATTTCCAGACTCTTTAGATAATATTCCAATGCTTTCTTCTCGTTATTCAAATCGGTTGACCAGATATTTCCCATCTGATTGTATGCTTTGGCTTTTTGGATAAGTTCCTTCTCATTTGGTAAGTTAACTAATCTAACATAACTTTCTAATGCTTTGTTTGTTTGGTTATTCTCATAATAATAGAGACCCATGTCAAGAAGACAACCTAAGATCTTAGCAGTATCTTTTATCTCCTCCATATAACGAAGTGCTTTCTGAATGAGAGTAATAGCGGTATTTAATTCTCCGGAATCTGCATAAGCTCCTGCCATATTCTGGTAGACACGATTTTCAAGGTATCTGTTTTGAACTTTATTGTACTTTTCTATGGCTAATTTATAATATTTTATCGCATCATTAGTACTCCCTTTGTATGCCAACAACTTGCCAATTTGATGAAGTATCCTTCCTTGATGTTCTATACTGTCCTTTGGAGAATCAGACAGCATTTGTTCGAGAATAATAATGGCCGAATCGTCTTTATTTTCATCAATTAGACGATTTACCAAAGCTCTTTTATGTGCAGGCTCTTGTGCCTGTGTTTGTTGAGCCAAAGAACACAAAAGCAGTAATAAACAAAGTGAAATGAACTGTATAGAATTAAAACGGGTCAAGGAGTGTTGCAAATAATGCTTCAAAACTAATATTTTTAAGAATATTTCGGCTTCTGGTTTTTCTAAAATATGTGTTTTTGTATTGTTTAGGAATGATGTAACATGTTTCGGGTTCTTCCAAAATAAGATTATAATAAAAATGCCTCGCTGTTAAAGCGAGGCATTGAGATTTAGTAATGAAGCAATGGATTAATTGAGTTTTCCAACTATCAATTTTTCCCATTTTTGAGTAAGTTGCAATTCATCTGCTAGAGCATAGGTGTCGAAACCGATATGGTAAAAATCAATAACTTGCTCCGGTTTGATACCCTCCTTGAAGAAAAACTGAAGAGATAATTGCTCAATCATTGTTGTACTTCCTCCCTCAAAAGACGTAGTCTTGTTCCGGTTAATTAATTTACAAGATTTAACCTCATTCAGATTGATTGAATATTGAAGAAGTCCATCACTCATTTTTCTAATAGCAAAAATATGAGAATGGTTTTGGTCAATTCCAATTGCATTTGATTTCCACACATCAAATTGTGAAATTTCTTTGTTCTCTTGCTTTGCAAGTGAATTTAGAAGGGTAATTATCTTCCGCTTTTTTATTCTGCTGTTTAAAAACATAAGAATGATTGGGATGATACATACTAATACTATTATCAATCCCGTGATGATTGTTCCTGAAAACATTTTTTAAGTTTTATTTTGGTTGTTTATTTCTTTTTTTTGGCGCACGCAATGTGCTGGTTTCTCAGTTTTTCTGTTAATGGACAGACAATATGGCCAAGAAATTACCAAAAAGAGTGAAAAGGAAAAACAATATCCGGTGGACGAAGTCGTACCAAAATACCTTTTGAATTCGAGAAGTAGTGAAATATAAATGTTTGATAATGGTACTCAATGGTTTTTAAGATTGAAACAAAAGGTTGAACAGAACTGTTTTCACCGGAATAGAACAATCTTAGGCTATTACTGATTATGTTCTCGTTACCATTCGCGGGACTCAACCAATCTTGTGAAAAATTTGAAAAGCTCTTTGATTGTTCAGTATTGTTTTTGTTAGAAAAGGCAGTGCAATGAAGATTGCTTTGTCCGATTGCCAATATGTAGGCAAAAAGAACAAGCATAGCAGAAAAAATCCTCAAGCCTTTTTTCATGCCGCAAAAGTAAGATGTATGTTCCTGCTTTCAAATTCTATTTTATATGAAAAATATCTGTAATTAGCTTTAACTACTTAATTTCGCACCCTTATCAAAAGCCTTATATGCATCAGAAAATATTAGTTCTTGACTTTGGTTCTCAATTAACCCAACTTATCGCGAGGAGATTACGTGAACTTAGAGTGTATTGCGAAATACATCCATACAATAAAATTCCTCAATTAGATGAAACTATCAGAGGGATTATTCTTTCTGGAAGTCCGGCTTCAGTGCATGATAATGCAGCACCTCAGATTGATATAAATAATTTGAGTTCTAAGTATCCAATTCTTGGGATTTGTTATGGTGCACAACTTATTGCAAATAACAATGGTGGTGTTGTTAGCAAGACATCCAATAAAGAATACGGCAGAGCCATACTAGAAGCCAATACCGGTTGTGAACTCTTTGCCGGAATCTCTCAAACTTCTCAAGTGTGGATGTCTCATGGAGATACAATTACGAGTTTGCCTGAGACCTTTGAAACAGTTGCAAATACTGATTCAATCCCTATTGCAGGATTTAGAATCAGAGGGAAAAATATCTTTGGAATTCAGTTTCATCCTGAGGTAACGCATAGTATTGAAGGCAAAAAGATTCTTAAAAACTTTGTTTATAATATCTGTGGCTGTAATGGTGATTGGACTCCTGCCAATTTTGTAGAAGAAACCATTGAACAAATCAAACAAACTGTAGGTAATGACAAGGTTATATTAGGTCTGTCCGGAGGAGTTGATTCAAGTGTGGCAGCAGCATTGATTTCAAAAGCTATTGGCAAAAACTTATATTGTATTTTTATTAATCATGGATTGCTGCGCAAAAATGAATTTCAAGAGGTGTTGCAGGCTTACCAAAGTCTTGATTTGAATGTAAAAGGAGTTGATGCATCAGAGATATTCTATGAACAACTCAACGGGATAAGCGACCCTGAACAGAAACGAAAAATTATTGGCAGGGTGTTTGTTGAAATGTTTGACAAAGAAGCTGCACAAGTGGAAGGAGCGCGTTGGTTGGCACAGGGAACTATTTATCCCGATGTGATTGAATCTGTTTCAGTAAACGGACCTTCAGCAACCATTAAATCTCATCACAATGTGGGTGGATTGCCCGAAAAAATGAATCTTAAAATCCTTGAACCTCTTAGAAGTTTATTCAAAGATGAGGTTCGCAATGTGGGAGCAGAAATAGGTTTGCCAAACGAAATTATCGGCCGACATCCTTTTCCCGGACCCGGATTGGCAATCAGAATATTGGGAGAGATTACAAGAGAAAAAATTAAAACCTTGCAAGAAGCAGACAGTATTTATATCAATGAGCTTAAAGCTGCAGGTTGGTATGATAAAATATGGCAAGCAGGAGCTATTTTCCTCCCGGTTCAAAGTGTTGGGGTGATGGGTGACGAAAGAACTTATGAAAATGCCGTATGTTTGCGTGCTGTAATGTCAAGGGATGGAATGACTGCCGATTGGGTTCATATTCCCTATGAATTGTTGGCAGTGATTTCAAATAAGATTATAAATAATGTTAAAGGTATAAACAGAGTAGTATATGATATCAGTTCTAAACCGCCTGCGACTATTGAATGGGAATAGCCCCGTTTTTCTATTCTCGTTCTTCTTGCTGATTATTTCTTGTGGTTCACTCAATGTAACCAAAAGAAGTGGAACCGTTTTGAATCCTGTTGAGCAAACTCATGTTGAGGAGTCTCCCAAGAATGGTGGTGTTGTTATCACAACTGATAATAATAAATATCTTAAAAAGAAAAAAACTACTACTGTTACCTTTATGGGGCAGCAGTTCAAGTCTGTTTTGTCAGATGTTGATGAGTATCGGATAGCTATCATTTTGCCGTTTTGTTTTAACAAGGATGGTAGAATTAGTGAGCAACTCAGGAGTGTCTCAATGGAATATTTTGAGGGGATTGAATTAGCACTTAAAGAGTTGGATAAGAGTGGATATAAAATTCATGCTGAGGTGTTTGATTCTCAAAATGATACCCTTGCTATTTCTAGACTCCTTAAGCAAGATTATCTTAAAAACGTACATTTGGTTATTGGCCCAATCTATGACCACGAGATTAAATTAGTTGAGACACATTGTGGTATATATCAAATCCCATTCGTTAGCCCTCTTAGATTCTATAAGAAACACAGCAGAACTTCATCTCCAATCTATAATCCCGTATCAGAAGATAGTACTCGTCATTATCTGGCAGCATTGGAGTTGATTAAATTGTATGGGACAAGTAAGTTTTATTTATTGAATGATAATAAGCCTGAAGCTTTCCCCGCAAGACGTGCTATTGTTCGTGCATTTAGTGAAGCTAAGAAGAATATCCATACTATTACTCTCGGTGAGATTAAGGTACAAATTGAAAGTGGGGTAGATATGGTAATACTTGCTCCAATTAAATCTGATGTAACTGTTCATCACCTACTTAATTCAACCACAGGTAAGAGTAATGTCAAAGTTGTTGGGCTGGAAGATTGGTTTGATTTTCCTATAATCCCCTTTGCTACTTGGGAAAAATGTAATCTCTTGTTTTATAGTAATTATCATGTCGATCAATTAGATTCATCCATTATTCAATTTAACGAAAAATATAGATTTGAATATGGAGGAATACCCGGTAAGTTTTCTTACATTGGCTACGACCAAGCCATGTTTTTTGTTCAAGCTCTCGCAGTATTTGGAACTGATTTTGGCAATTATTTGAATGAACATACATTTCCTTTGGTGCATACTTCTTTTAGGTTTGTGCGTATGGATAACGATACCTATGATAATAGGTTTATCAATATTCTCAAACTGAATGAAGGATTTGATTTAGAAAAAATAAATTAGTGCGTGGCAATTATTGATAAGCACATCAGAGTTGCTGTCGAACTCATTACAGACTATGATTTTAATGAACCATTTCATCATTATCTGAACCGCTTTTTTAAGCAAAATAGACAAATGGGCAGCCAAGACCGTAAAACGGTTAGAAATGCATGCTATGGCTATTTTAGGTTTGGAAATGCTTTGAAAGAACTCAGTGTGGAAGAAAAAATCAGATTGTTATTTTGGTCACAAGGTGTTCTGAATGATTTTCCTTTATCCGCAAAATATTTACCTGAAAAAGATTTAGAAACTTTTATTCAAAACTCCGAAAAAGGATTTGATGAATATTTTCCTTGTTCTACCAATATTAGTAAGAAAGTAGGGTTAGAAGAGTTGTGTAAGAATCACCTAAAACATGGAAAAGTTTTTTTCAGGAAGACAGCAAAAGGAAAGATGATACATCAGGATTTTATTTCGGAATCAGGAGCGGTTAAGATAGCGGATAATTTATTCTCCATTGATTCCGCAACCTCACTCAATTCTTTTGTGAATAATGGTTTAATACAGATTCAGGATATAGCATCACAAAAAATCTGTACTGCTATCGAAATAGGGAAGAAATGCTGGGATATTTGTGCCGGTTCGGGAGGGAAAACTCTCCATCTGCATGACATTCATCCGAATACTTCATTTTTTGTGTCAGATATCAGGGAATCTATTATCCAAAACCTGCAATTAAGAGCAAAATCCTATGCTCTTCAAGAATTTCCCTATGCAGTGATAAATCTTGAAGAGCGTCAACAATCAATCAATTTTTCTAAGAACAATTCAGAAATTCAAATAGGGGAACAATATTTTGATACGATAATATCAGATGTCCCATGTACCGGAAGCGGTGTTTGGGGTAGAAATCCTGAAAATCTGCTTGGATTTGATTGTTCAATGATCGAAAAATACAGTAAGCAACAACAAACGATTGTTCAAAACGCTTTGCCCTTTCTCAAAAAAGGAGGGAAACTTCATTATATCACTTGTTCTGTATTTGAAAGAGAAAATGAAGGGCATATAGATTTTTTTGAGAAAAGAGGTTTTAAATTGCTTCAGCACCGATATTATAATTTTCAGAATGAAGGCGGTGATATTATGTTTTGTGCTAGCTATCTAAAAGAATAAGTTAGTTAAACAGGATATTCCATAAGATATAAGTCGTAGCCTTTAGACCAATAATCCTTTATGATTTCTTTCAGCTCAAAACCTTGTTTTTGATAGAATCCATTGGCCATTTGAGAAGTTCTTACCACGATTCTTTTTACTTTATTTTGAGTCTTTATATGTTCTAATCTGTGTTTTAATAATAATCTTCCTAATCCCTTGTTATGATATGCAGAATGAATCATATCCCAACTAATTTTTGCTGTTGTTAGAGATTCTGTGTAATTGATTCCGCCACTTCCTACAATCTTATCATTCAGAGTGAGCACAAAGTATTCGTCTATTTTGTTTTCCAAATAGGTCTCAAAGTCTTCTTTTTCTTCAGGAGCAAAATATTTTGGAATATTTAGCTCAATAATCTCTAATAGCTGCCCCTTATCAGATTTCATATAGGGTCGTATAATGGGATTGAAATTCATGCATGGCAAAGATAGCAAAGGACTTTCACATTGGCTCTTTGGGCTGTCAAACTAATTTTTTCTGTATTAAAGAATCTTTTAAAATTAGAATTTCAAAAGTTATTTTTGCGCACCCTTATGGAATTAGTAAACGGAAAATATTGTATTGCGGGAGTTCCCGTAGAAAAGTTGGTTGCAGAGTTTGATACTCCGCTTTATGTCTATGATGCATCAGTATTTGAAAGACAATATAAGAAATTACATAAAGCATTTCCGGGGGTGAAGGTACGTTTGAATTACGCATGTAAAGCATTAACTAATTTGGCGGTTCTCAAGGAGTTTCACCGTTTAGGTTCGGGATTGGATGCAGTGTCAATTCAAGAAGTTTGGATTGCTCTCAAAGCAGGTTTTGAACCGGAAAGAATACTCTATACTCCAAACTGTGTTTCGATGGAAGAGATAGATATGGCAGTGAAGGAAGGTGTTAGAATCAATATAGACAACCTTTCTGTGTTGGAACAATTTGGTAATAAGTACGGGAATAAAATTCCTGTTTGTATCCGTTTGAATCCGCATATTATGGCCGGAGGGAATGCTCATATTTCGGTAGGACATATTGACTCCAAATTTGGAATTTCTATTCATCAGGTTAGACATATAGGCAGGATTGTTAAAAGCTATAATATTAAAGTAGAGGGTCTGCACATGCACACAGGTTCAGATATTTTAGATGCAGATGTCTTTTTGTATGGAGCAGAGTTATTGTTTGAGGCGGCTTCTGAGTTCCCCGAATTGCATTATATGGACTTTGGCAGCGGATTTAAAATTGCTTATAAACCGGATGATGTTTTAACCGAAATTGAAGAAATAGGTCAAAAAATTGCTCAACGTTTCAAAGCATTTTGTAAAAACTATGGAAGAGAATTGGAGTTATGGTTTGAACCGGGAAAGTTTTTGGTTAGTGAAGCCGGATATTTTCTTGTTAAAACAAATGTGGTTAAGCAAACAACTTCAACGGTTTTTGCCGGTGTTGATTCAGGATTCAATCACCTTATTCGTCCTAAATTATATGACGCATACCATCAAATCGTGAATGTGAGTAATCCTGAAGGAAAGCAAAGAATCTATTCTGTTGTAGGATATATTTGCGAAACAGATACATTTGGGATGGATAGAAAATTAAGTGAAGTGCGTGAGGGTGACATTTTATGTTTTCTAAATGCCGGAGCTTATGCTTTTTCTATGGCTTCTAATTATAACTCAAGATTTAGACCTGCTGAAGTAATGATTAAAAATGGTAAAGCAGTGCTTATCAGAAGGAGAGAAACCATCCGGGATTTGCTGTCAACTATGGAAAATCTTTAATTCTAATTCATTGAAAATAAATGAAAAGTAAAACCTCAAAACTGATTATTTTTATCCTTTTTCTTCTCTTGTTGGTGGGAATTGGGTTATGGTTGAATAGTAGTTTTGATAAAGGATATTCATCTGACAGATTGAGAGAACAAAATACTATTCACGAAAGTATTGACAGTTCAACTGAAGTGAGGTAGTAGATTCCTTAAGGTTTTACAAACTCATAGTCAAAAGCGGTTTGATTTTTTTGCAAAATCATATAGGTTGCATTTTTTGCATCATCGCGCAGTGCATCCAAAATAATATAAGGGATATTTCCTACTATTTTTTCATCACGTTTGTGGTCATGTCCTGTAATTACCATGCTCACATTATGTGATTCAAAAAGGTCCAATAGAACAAGAAGCTCATCCATATTAGGGCTTGTAGATGCAGTGTGATGAGTTCTGAAAAAATTACTATGTGTAAAAACAATGCATCTGTCAAAGTTAGAACGCATACTCTCCAGCAGCTTCTTTAACCAATCTAATTGGCTTTTACCCAATGTTCCGCTACCGGAATCCAAGCAAATATACAAGTCTTTTTTTGTGGGTGTTGTTATAGTGAAATAATAAGTGGAGCTACCAAAGAGTTTATAGTAATATTTCCAACCGTCAAAATACAATTCATGATTTCCTATCATCAAGAAACTTGGGACAATAGAATCAGGCGGGAGCATAGATTGAAACAATTTTTGTGCATCTTCTCTGCCGGAAGACAAATCTCCTGCATACACTGCTGCAACAATATCCGAGTGAATACATTTGTCAACAAACTTAGCGTAGTTGTTATTGGTTTTTGGACCGCCCACATGAACATCTGAAGTGATAAAAAGTTTATAGTTCTCTTCGTTTGTATAAATATCCCTAAATGGATGGTTTTCGTTCCATTGCATTGATTCTTTAAAACGGCTTTCAACCCTGTCAGTTGAACGAAGAAAGCCTGAAAAATCAGCCTCTTTCAGGCATGAAGCCAATGAAATTATAGCGATAAACAATAAAAGTTGGCTCAGTGCTTTAGTATGTTTCATTTTGTCTTTCATTTTTTAAGAGTTGAGGTCTAAACCAAATTTATATCCCAATCTTATATAGTATCCGTAATAGTTCACTCTAATATTGAGCAGCCCGGCTTGTTGATAAGCCAGATCCATGAAAATTTTGGAATTCCCCTTTAGTTTGTATTCACCACCCAAAATTATAAAAGGGTTGGTTTCCTGTGTAATATAATATTCATCATAATCGGTGAGGGTTGCTGTCATATCAATATGTTTATTTATGGCTTGCCTATAAGTTATTTTATACATGAAATTAAAAGCTTCCCATACTGTTCTTCTAAATGGAGAACCTGGATTGCTGCGGGCCTTAGGAAATCGCATGAACAAAGAATTTGCACCTAAATTAACATCCCATTTATTGTATTTACGCTTAAGAATAACTCCAAAATCATTTACAAAAATATTTTCTGAATAAGGTTTCCATTGGTAATAAACAGAAGCTATGAAAGGTCTTTTTGAGGTTTCAAATTTTCTTGATACTTGTATTTTCAGTGCATCTAAACTATTAATATCTGCGTTGGAAAAAATCAGGCCGATTCCTCCTTTAAATTCCCAGTTAGAATAGGTCTGTCCTCCATGAGTGCTGATTTTGGCATACTGACCAAAAGAAGATTGGTTGCGACCTGTATTAAAGGATAAACTCCCGAATCCGCAAAGATTTTGTATGTTCAGTAAAGAAAGGAAAATATAAAAAATATGAGTATTGAGCATCCTTGTCATTTGTGAGCGAATATATAGCCAAGTAATATTAAATATATGAAAAATATTAGAGTCTTTCTGTTTGGAATATAGCACGAATGGTGGTTTATATCATATCTCGGGTAAATGGGATACTTTCTAACCCTATAAATTGTCTTTTCTCATAAGCATAATGAGCAGCCATCGCAATCATAGCAGCATTGTCAGTACAATATTCAAATTTTGGAATCAACACATTTACACTTATTTGATTCCCTAAATCTACCATTCGTTTTCTCAAGTCGGAGTTAGCAGAAACCCCACCGACAATTGCAATGCCTTTAGGATTATGTTGTTTTACTGCTTTGATTAGCTTGTTAGTCAAATAATTATTTATGGTGTTTTGAATAGACGCGCATAAATCATTAAGATTCCGGTTAACAAAGTCGTGAGAATGCAGACTTTGTTCATTCACAAAATACAGAATGGAAGTTTTTAGCCCACTGAAAGAGAAATTAAGACCGGGTACCTTAGGTTCCGGAAAGGAAAAAGCATTCGGATTTCCGGTTTTTGCAAGTCTATCAATATGTTGACCTCCGGGATATGGCAACCCCAATAGTTTGGCAGTCTTATCGTATGCTTCTCCGGCAGCATCATCGATTGTTTGCCCTAATAACTCATAGTCTGTATGGCAGTTTATCTTGATAAGTTGTGTGTGACCACCGGAAACCAATAGAACGATTATGGGAAATGAAGGATTGGGATAATCAATGAACAATGCAGAAATATGTGCCTGCAAGTGATTGACACCAATCAATGGAATCGATAAGCCCCAAGATAACCCTTTGGCGAAAGTGTTGCCGACTAATAATGCTCCAAGTAGCCCGGGACCTTGAGTAACAGCAACGGCATCTAGGTCTTTAAGCTCTTTGTTTGCTTTGTTGAGTGCTTCTTGAGTTACCGAAGCAATAAATAAATCGTGATTTCGTGAAGCTAATTCAGGAATAACACCACCATATTGTGAATGAATTTCTTGTGTTGCTACAATATTGGCAAGTATTTTGCCACCCGAAATTATAGCGGCCGAAGTCTCATCACATGAAGTTTCTAAAGCTAATAAGGTGGACTGCATAGCTATGATTTTGATTACTTTTGCAAAATTTGAAAGCAAGCGCGAAAATAAGGAAAATACTAAAGTGGGCTTCCATCGGATTGCTTGGGTTACTTTTGTTGTTCTTCGTTTTGCTAAATACAAAAGCTTTTCAAAATCTGTTTCTGAGAAATCTTATCAATAATATGTCCAAGGATTTGGGTGTTAAACTTGATTTTAGTGATTTTAAATTTTCTTTACCAAATACTGTTTATCTTAAAGATGCTTTCGTTCCTGATCAAAACGGAGATACCTTATTCTATATTCATGAATTAAAAATACGGTTAAAAAGTCTAAATACTTACAGACATTACGTTGGATTGGACGAACTCGTTATCAAAGACGGGTATGTAAACTTTGGAGTTCATAAAGGTGAGATATACCAAAATCATAAGTTCTTCTTTGACTACCTTAGCCCTCATCGCTATGATTCAATTCCGCAAAATCGTCCAATTTGGACTGTCTTTTTTGATAAGATTAAATTTGAAAATACTAGATTCAGACAGTTCAATGAAGATTTATCTGTTCAAGTTGCCTCTAATGAATTTAATTCACATGATATACAGTTCAACAAAATTAATGGCGAATTAAACAAGTTTAAAGTTATTGGTGATTCATTAAATTTTATAGTAAAGAATCTCAGTACAGAAGAACGTTCGGGACTGATTGTAAAACATTTTGAAGCGAAAGCAAGAATCTACAAACGAGGTCTCGAGTTTGATCATTTGTTGATTCAGACTCCAAACTCTAGTCTGGGGAATACACTTTATTTTAATTATAATGGATTTCCCGAACTGGCAGATTTTATTAACTCTGTCCAAATTAAAGGCAATATTACCAACAGTTTTCTCGCAATCAAAGATTTACTTCCATTCGGTTCAGGACTCAAACTGTTAGAAAAGTCTGAATTTAAAATTGAAGGCGATGTTACAGGAACTATTGAAAGAATGAGGTGCAAGAATGTATCCATTCAAAGCCTTGAAAATACACAGTTAAAAGGCAATTTTGATTTGACAGGATTACCCGATATTCAAAATACCTATTTGAGTTTCAATATTGATAAACTATACTCAGTTCCACATGAATTGTTTAAAATTTTAGATATTGAAATGCCCGAAAATATTGATAGACTTGGGTATATTGATTATAAAGGTCGAATGATTGGCTTTTACAATAATTTTGTTGCATTTGGTAATATCGGGACTTCATTAGGAAGTATTAGAACAGATATTAATCTTGATTTTAGGAATGGTCTCGAGTCTGCACTCTATTCAGGAAAGATCAATTCAGAGAGTTTTAATCTTGGTAAGTTTATCAATAATCCGAATATTGGTATGATTGGACTGTCAGCACATATTCATAACGGCAAGGGTTTCTCACCCTCACATTTCTCATTTGATATGCATGGAGATATTTCTCAAATTCAATTATTTAAATATCCATATAAAGCAATTAGAATTGAGGGGAAATTTACTGAATCACTTTTCAAAGGAGAAGCACAAGTAGATGACCCCAACCTAAAATTCAAGTTTGATGGGGTAATTGATATGAAAGCGCAGGATGAGATGTCGGATTTTACTGTGCAGATTTTTGATATGAATCTTAAGGCATTGGGATTGGATACTGTAAAGTCAGGGTTTACTGGCAGCTTATTGCTCAGTACTAAAGGGTTTGATATTGATAAAACTACCGGTATGCTTCATACCAAGGACATTGAAATATACAGAGGGGACGAGCGATTTAGATTGTCCGAATTTAATATCATTTCTGAATTTGTTGATAATAAGCGAAATATTTCATTAGTAAGCGATTTAGTAGATATTGAACTGAAAGGAGCATTTAGTCTTAAAAATTTGCCTAATGCTTTTCAAAACTTTGCTTCAAACCTCTTGCCGGGAATTGTTTATCCTTCTAAGAAATCAACTCCCTCAGAGAGAATAGATTTTATTATTAATATGAAAGAAGTAAATAAATTTCTTACATTATTTAATTTTGGGATTGAAATTGGACAAGGGAGAATTCAAGGAGCGTTTAATTCTCAAAGAAAGATATTTGGGTTAAGAACTCAGTTAGACAGGTTGACAATCAATGACCTAAATTTTGAAAACATCAATTTAAGAGCAAGGAAGGGTGAAGAAAAAGATATGAAAGTTACAGCTTATTCAAGCATGTATTTTGATAATATTAACTACAAAGCAGATAGCCTTTTTTTGGAAGCAACCGTGGTGGAAAACCGGATTTTATATCATATAAAAGGTGAGGATATTCGCAATAAACTCAAAACCTCAGCCAAAGGGGCTCTTACTTTCTCTTCACTTGATAACTCATCATTGTTTATCGAAGATATTATCCTCAATATCAAAGGTCAAGAATGGAATTTGCGAGATACGACCGGAATGGTTCTCGGAACAAATTTTATGTTGCGCCCTATTGAACTCTTTAATAAAGAACAAAGTATTAGTGCAGAATATGTTGGGACAGATGATAATAAGAAAATCGCACTCAGTCTAAATAAGTTTCAGATTGAGAATATCAATGAATTTACACCCAAAAATTATCCTGAGTTTTTTGGCGTAGGTAATGGGGGTATAGATTTTAGACCCAAACTTAACGGAATGTTGGAGATTATCTCAGATATAAAAATTGACAATTTTGCAATAAATTCAGATACTGTCGGTACTATTGGAATCAAAACCAAAAGAATTAATGCATTCCAAAATGAATTAGATTGTGATATACAGAGTGGGATTTTCAATGGAGTTACACTAAATGGCACAATTGGAACTTCAAAAAAGTTTGACGAACTCAATTTAAACCTCAATATGCCAAAGTCTGATGTCGGGATTTTTGGTCAGTTTCTTAAAGGAATTTCCGGATTGAAAGGAGGTGTTGGAGGTACTGTGAATATTACAGGAGAACCTTCAAAGCCGCTACTAAATGGCAAGCTCTATGTTGAGGATGTGAAATTTATTATTGATTATTTAAAGGTTCCATTCACAATCAACTCAAATGTTGTTGTTGAGAAAAATAAAATTACCATAGAAAAAGGATCGCAAATTAAAGATGATAAAGGGCATATCGGAACTATTTCAGGAGTATTGAACCATACCAATTTTACCCAATGGAACTATAATATGAGCATAGAGAATCTCAAAGATTTTCATGTACTTGGTACTACAAGAAAAGATAATGATTTGTATTTCGGAAATGCTTATGCAGATGGCAGCGCAAAGTTTTTTGGTACTTTTGATAAGTTTAATATTTCAATAAAAGCAAAATCAAAACCGGGTTCATTAATCGTTATGCCATTAGGAGATACAGAGGCTGCTGGACAAGTACCCTACATTACCTTTAAGTCTGATAAGAAAGATTCTACCATTAAACATCAATTAGATGTTGGTTTTCTAAATACGATGTTGATTGATATGGAAATAACTCCCGATATGGAAATACAATTGGTATTGGATGAGCAAACAGGAGAAACTATAAAGGGAGCGGGAACCGGTCATATTACTATGGAATTGGGTGAAGATGATGTTTTTACAATGCGAGGTGGAATAGAGGTAGATAGAGGAGACTACAACTTTGTAGCCTTTAATAATATGGTGAATAAGAAGTTTTTCATAGAAAAGGGGGGGACAATCAGATGGGATGGAGACCCGCTTCAAGCTACAATTGATTTACTTACTTATAATATTCAAAAAGCTTCACCCAACCCTCTACTAGGTAGAAGTTCAACAAGCACTAGTACATCACAATCTCTAACAATGGTTCAAGCCCGAAGCGAGATAAAAATTAAAGGAAATTTGTTCAGCCCTGAAGTTACATTTGGGTTGAAAATTCCTGACCTTGCTGACCAAGGAATGACCGAACTTTCCAATGTTTTACAAAGAATTCAAAGTGATTATGATGAGGTAAGTCGCCAAGTATTTAGTTTGTTAGTTTTTGGGAACTTTATGACTCCTACCTTTGTTACCACACAAATTGGGAATGATCTTGCATTAAATCCTCGTTCTATGGTTAATAACGGAATTGCTGATTTGGTTTCTAGTCAAATTGATGCTTGGCTTTCCCAAATTGATGATAAGTGGTTGGTGGATTTCAGTTTGGCTAATATTTCTCCTGACCAGAGAGCAGATATGATTTTTAAACTCGGACGTAAATTTGCAAACAATCGTTTTATTATCGATGTTACTTATGGTACCACCCAATTTGGATATGCCAACAATAGCTTTAATATGGAATATTTGGCTACCAAGGACGGGACTGTGAAACTAAAAGTGTTCTCTAAAAACCAATCTATTTATAGTGATGCAAACATCGCAGCTGCACCCGTTAATACATTTGGATTTGGAGTATATTATCGCAAAGAGTTTAATAGCCTGAGAAAATGGGTTAAATATGACTCTGTTAATAATTCAAAAATAGATACAACTCATACAATTGATACTTTCTCCGGGTCGTATTATAATAATGAAATCCATAATAATAAAGTATGCCCAATTATCAATAAGGACACAACTCCAATTATTACTTTTAGTAGAATGTTCGGAATCAGAGAAGAGGAACTAACATTTAATGTTGCCATCTGTCCTCTGAATCATAAAGGCTTATTTTTGAAATAAATATCAACCTATATTTGCCATATTTTTATTTTCGCTTAACTCTATGAATTTGGACAAATCACGCTACGATTGTATTCATTGCAAAACCCGAGATTGCTCAATTCTGAAAGATTGTAATTACGAAACTCTTCAAGCCCTAAGCACATTTAAGATTCGTGGGGCATTGAAAAATGGAGAGGCACTCTTTTCCAAAGGCGATGAGATTAAAGGAGTTTACTTCATAAAAAATGGGTTTATTAAAATTGAATCTATGGGGAGAAACGGAAGACCCTTAATTCTAAGAATAGTTAGTAAAGGTGCAATTTTAGGAAGTAGAATCAATATAAATGAAAAACATAAAATTCATACATTTTCTGCAGTAGCCGGTTCTGATGTAGAATATTGTTATGTACCCAATATCGTTTTCAAAAACATTGTTGCAAAATCTTCAAATCTCAAACAAGAGATAATTAACCAATCAATAGAAGAATTGAATTTTGCAGAAACAAAAGCGGTAAATCTGGCTATCAAAACTGTAAGAGAAAACCTTGCAGAAGCATTGTTGATGCTTGCAGAAGTGTATCAATATGAAGGGGGTAGCCAAAGTTTTAAAATAAATTTTCAAAGACAAGACATAGCTGATTTGATTGGAACCACAAAAGAACAAGTTTCCAAAATTCTCAAAGACTTTGAAAAAGAAGGCTTGATAAAATGCACTGCCAAAAAATTCCATTTTCTCAATATCAAAGGATTGTTAGCACTTTCAAACCCTAACTTCAGCGAACCTTTGAGCACTTCAATGTAATTTTATTTCTCATTTATTTATTATTAAGATTTCAAAAAGTACGAAAACGTATTTTTTGAAACATTTTTAACTCTTGTTCAGAAGCGTTCATCCGCATAGGAAATAGTTTTGCCGATGAGTTCATATTCAAAACCTATTAAATACTAATCAATATGGAACAAGAACAACAAAATCAAGACCCAAAAAGAGTTCCTTTCTACAGAATGATAATGGATGATTTCATGCTGTTATTATTCTTGGGAGTAACTATCTACGCCATTTTTTACCTCTTGTGGGGAGTAATGGAATTATCAAATCTTCCGGGGATTCCGGATGAAGTCAAGTCAAATTTAATCAAGTAATTATCACTTAAAAATCTAAAATTATGAGTTTATTAAGTCCTAAAGAAGGTTGGTACGACACGAAGGTGTCCAAAGACGAAAAAATGTGGATGGTGATTGCCTTGATTTTATGTCTGGCAATGTTTGTTTGGATGATTTTATGGCACGTTTACGGTAAACAAAATCCCTCAAGCATCACTTATCGCACAACTACCACAGAATTTGCAAAACTTAGCGAAGCGTATATCAAACGAAATTTGGTTGGAATGGATAACGGAGTTCCTGTTGTTCGTCCTGAGCCAAATTCTGATGTCTTTTTATTGGCAGAAATGTGGAGATTTAGTCCTGCTATGATATTGATAAAAGACCAATCATACAATTTTCATATCTCTTCCAAAGATTTAGTACATGGCTTTTCACTTCAACCCGTAAATATGAATTTTCAGATTTATCCCGGGTATGACTATGTGCTAAAATTTACACCTACTGAGACCGGAGAGTTCAAGATAGTTTGTAATGAGTTCTGTGGTATTGGTCACCATACAATGATTGGCAAGATAATCGTGATTGAAAAAGACGAAGACCTTAAATTGTATGGATATGAGAATATGAAGACAAAACCTGACCCCATTATTGAAGAGAGTGACGACAAACCTTTGTCAGAGGAACAAATGGTTACATTGGGTGAACAGCTGTATGCCCTCAAAGGTTGTATTGGTTGCCACAGCACCGATGGCTCTGTTTTGCTTGCACCTTCATGGAAAGGGCTTTATGGTAAAACCGAAGATATAAAAGAAGGTGGTAAAAAATCAACCGTAACCGTTGATGATGCTTATATTAAAGAGTCTATTTTAGAACCACAGAAGAAAATTACAATTGGATTTGAATCAACAATGATGCCTCCTACTCCAATGTCAGACAAAGAGATTGCTCAAATTACTGCCTTTATAAAATCATTAAAAAACTAACCTTTAAAAATAAAAATTATGTTTAGAACATGTGATATAACTGGGTTTAAAGTTGACTTAAGGTCAGAAAAACTCATTCGATATAATGCGGTGTTTGCCGTTATTTCATTATTAATGGCAGTAGTTGCCGCTCTATTATTAGTGTTTACAAGGTATCAGCCTATGCATTTGTTAGGTGCAGAATGGTACTATCGTTTGGTAACTTTTCACGGATTGAATGCACTTATATTTTGGATAATTTTCTTTGAGGTTGCAGGGTTGTATTTTGGTTCAACCGTCATACTGAACACAAGATTTTGTTCACCCAAAACCGGTTGGTGGGCATTTGGATTGATGGTTGCGGGTCTTGTAATTTCAAATATTATCATTTTGATGGGAAAAGCGGATGTCATGCTGACTTCTTATACTCCTTTGAAAGCGCATCCTCTTTACTATCTTGGAATTATACTGTTTGCCGTAGGTGCTCTTATTGCAGTGATTTTATTTTTCGGAAACTTAATGATTGCCAGACGTGAAAAAACCTATGGCGAAACAATGCCTCTTGTGGCTTATGGTTTGATGACCGCAGCCATTATTGCAGTGATTACCCTTGCCTCAGGTGCATTAATTTATATTCCTACATTCCTTTGGTCTTTGGGATTAATCGATAATGTTGACCCGGCAATGTATAAACTGATTTGGTGGGGATTGGGACACTCCTCTCAACAAATTAACGTGGCAGCTATGGTTTCTATATGGTACATGACTTCATTTTTGACAGTGGGCGGTACCTCAATTAATGAGAAGGTATCTCGTTCTGCATTTGTACTATACATTCTTTTCATCTGCCTTGCTTCTGCGCACCATTTGTTGACAGACCCAGGAGTGAGTAGTGCATGGAAAGTTTGGAACACCAGTTATGCTATGTATCTCGCAGTTCTTGCGTCCATGATACACGCATTTGCAGTTCCTTCTTCTTTTGAGGTGGCGCAGCGTAAATGGGGATTTAATAAAGGTTTATTCCAATGGTTAGCTAAGGCGCCTTGGGGGAATCCTGCTTTCTCTGCTATTATTCTAGCTATCATCGGTTTTGGATTTATTGGTGGAACTACCGGTGTTATTTTTGGTATGGAACAAACCAATATCATTGTTCACAACACAATTGCAATTCCCGGACACTTCAAAGGCACAGTTGTGATTGGTACCACACTTACTTTCATGGGTATTACATATTATTTAATCCCATTGATTTTCAGAAGAAAGATTGTAGGATTCAAATTGGCTCAATGGCAACCTTGGTTATTTTTTATAGGAATTGCAATGCTTTCTATTGGTATGATTGTATTAGGTCAGCTTGGTGTTCCAAGAAGACATTGGGATAACACATTCTCAGGCGGTCCTTTCTCACATAATTTTAACCCTGCTGTTGATTTCTTCTGGGTAATTACAATGTTGGGTGGTGTTATTGCATTCACTGCAACGTTAATCTGGATATTGATTGTTGTTTTCTCTGTATTTTGGGGACCAAAGGTTAACGGCCCTCAAGATATGCAATTGACAATTTCTCCTCTACCTCCCGAAGGCAAACCTCATAAAGGTTTTGAAGCCCCGGGTACTCTTGTACTTACATTCTTGTTCCTTCTTGTCTTCCTTGCTCTTTTCTTCCTCAACTGGAAATGGCTTGCAGCAACATGGAACGTTAATTAATCCAATAGTTGAAGGGTTATTGTAACGACAATAACCCTTCTTTTTGACGTGATTTATGAGGAAATATTTTTTGTGGTTGGTACCGTTTTGGTTTTTGTGGAGCAGTTTTAACTTCCCAAATGAAAAAAAACATCTCGCTCAGAAAGTAGCAGATATTCCCATGTTTAATTCTAAAGGAGAGGTTTTACAATTCTCCTCAATTTTTAATGGGAAGCCTATCATTATATCTCCCGTTTATACTCGTTGTTATTCAATCTGTGGCATTGTGAGCAGTGGAGTTCAGAATGTCATTAAAGATATGGATGGTTTGGGAGATGACTACACAGTGGTGAGTTTTTCATTTGATAGCACCGAAAACCCCAGAAGTCTGGCCGTTTATGAAAGTCGTTGGATTATTGACGGGAAGAAATGGATGGCGTTATCTGCTACCCCGCAAAATATTCGCAAGTTTATGTCTTCTATTGGTGTTGAATACGATTATATCCCCTCAACAAAAGAATATGACCATCCTCCTCTATTGGTAGTTCTGACACCCGAAGGAACTGTTTCAAGATACATTTATGGTGTTACACCTTCAAAGAAAGATTTAAAAATATCTGTGATGGAAGCACAGGCAAAAATTACCCGACCCGGATTGTTTACAGGTTTTTATCTGAGATGCCTCAAATATGACCCGCTTAATAAAACTTACAAGGTGGATTGGAGATTTATTATTTCAACCTCTGCCGGCCTCCTTATTATTCTACTTGTTTCAAGACTTTTTATCAAATCCTTTATTATAGACTAAACATGAATCAAAAAAACATTGAATCTGAATCAATAAAAAAACACACTCGAGGACATCAGTTATTTCAAAAATTCGCTACCATTATAGGAAAAATATATTCAACAGAATTGAACCCTCTTTATTATCTTGGAGGTATAGCTGTGATAATGTTTGCAATTGCTTGTATTTCCGGTATTTATGTTTTTATCTTTTATAATATTAATCCTCGTATGGCTTGGGAGTCTGTAGATGCCATGTCCTCCAATATATTCAATGGCTATATGCGAACTATCCACCGCTATTCTTCAGATTTGCTGATTATCTTTATGGCACTACATTTTATTCAGGTAATCATAGTATCCAAATTCAAAAGATTACTTGCTTGGATAAGCGGAGTTGTCTCCATTATGGTTGTGCTTATTATTGGAATTACAGGATTTATATTGGTTTGGGATCAAAAAGCTAAGCTCACGGGATATTTGACCGCGAAACTTTTTGCGGCATTACCCATTTTCGACCCATCAATTGCCGGAGCATTTTTGATGAATGATTTGAATACGGTTGGAGGTTTTTTTAAAGTTGCGGTGTTTGGACATATTGCCCTTTCTTTATTGACAGTTTTCATCATTTGGATTCATGTAATGCGTATTTCGAAGCCAAAGATTTTTCCGCCACAACAATTGACTTATTATTCGATTATCGCTCTAACTGTCATTTCATTTGTTTTTCCTGTAAAAAGCGACCCTCCGGCTCAAATGTCTTACTTGCCAACTCAAACCACTTTTGATTGGTATTATTATTTTGGATACTATTTTATGAAAGTATCTAGCAGTAACATGAATTGGGTTTATCTGATTGTGTCCGGTGCTTTCTTAACATGTATTCCATTTTTTTTTAAACGCAAAGACAATCCTCCGGTACGTATTGACTTGGATGCTTGTGATGGTTGCAATTTATGTGCTTTTGATTGCCCCTACGAGGCAATTGATATGATGAACAAAGGTGGAGAAAGAAAAGCAATTCTTTCACCTGACAAATGTGTTGGGTGTAATATCTGTATAGGCTCTTGTCATACGCATGCTATTTCACACGATTTGTTTCCGCAACTAAATGTACAAGTTGAGAACCAAAAATCAGATGTAACCTTATTCAGTTGTAGCTATTTTCCTGAACCCGAAATACCTCAGGATTTGAACATAAAACACTATAGAGTTCCCTGTATTGGCAGCGTCTATCCGCGAGATGTGCAGGAAATGTTGGATAATAACACCAAAAAAGTAGCATTATTGAGTTGTGAAGACTGCTATTATCGTTTAGGAAAAACTTGGACTGTAAACAGATTCAACAGAAAAAGAGCACCTTTGTTTTCCAAAAAATACGATGCAGGAAATGTTAAATTGTTTACACTCACGCAGTACTCAAAAGAAAAATTATCTGATTTTACCAAACAAGAAGTTAGCAATAATGGTTATAATGAACCGGGGATTGAAGATAACAGAAAGAAACATCATATCATTTCAGTCCTGATAATGACCTTGTTTTTTGCATTGATGATTCCTCTGAGCAGTACGACTATTCATTTTTTTAATCCTAAGGAGAAAACTTTGATTGTCAATTTTAAGTATATCTCCACTCCGGAGGAGTATGAGCAAAATAATTCAGGAGCTATACACATGAGGACGCTCAAACCCGTTGTGAAGAAGCGTAGTGATGTGATGCTCAGAATCTATTCTTCTGAAACCAAGCAATTACTTTACGAGAAAGAATACAAACCTCGAGGAATCCGCAGTGATATTGCAATGTTCATTTATACCCAATTGGTACTCAATGAAAATGCAGTTGATGTTGAAATGCAAGAAAAGGCTTTCCCTGATGTTAAATATCGCATTGACAATGTCAAACTAAAGAAAGGAGATGGTACTTTTATTATCTTTAAAGAAGGTGCTTTGCAAGAAGTAAAATAAAGAATATCCAAACAATCAATTAAAGGAGTTTATTGCTTTTCTGCAAAGAATCTTAATGCTAACTCATATCCTTTTAATCCCAGTCCGGTGATAGTTCCAATACAGTATTTTGCCAATAAATCTATATGCCTTTCTTGCTCGCGTGCATATATATTGCTGATATGAATTCCTATAAAAGGTGTTTTTACTGAAGCAACAGCATCTGCAATGGCTACAGAAGTGTGAGAATAGCCACCGGCATTGAAAATTACCCCATCAAAAGTTTCTTCTGATTGATGAATAATATCAATCAAATCCCCTTCATGATTGCTTTGTGCATATTCAATCTTGAAGTTGGAAAATGATTTGCGAAGATATTCTAAGAAAGACTCAAAGTTTTCATAACCATAAATATCGGGTTGACGTTTACCTAATAAATTAAGGTTAGGGCCATGAAGGATGAGGATTCTCATTGTATTTAATTAAGCACTATGTGCGCTCCCGTATAGTTCTTCTTTTCTTTGTTGCACAGATTCATCCTCCAAATATTCATCATAACTGCAAAGCTTATCAATGATACCGTTAGGTGTGATTTCTATAATTCTGTTTGCAACAGTCTGAATAAATTCGTGGTCATGGGATTGGAAAACTATTGTGCCTTTATAGTCAATAAAACTGTTGTTTAATGACTGAATTGATTCCAAATCAAGGTGGTTAGTCGGATCATCCGCAATTACAAAATTGGGTTGTTCCAACATGAGTTTGCTCAACATACATCGAACTTTCTCTCCTCCTGACAACACCTTAGCGCTTTTAAGAGATTCTTCACCGCTAAAAAGCATTTTACCTAAAAATCCGCGTATGAATGTTTCATCCTTTTCTTTAGAAAACTGTCTGAGCCAATCAACAAGGTTAAGGTTGATACCATCAAAGTATTTTGAGTTGTCGTTCGGCAGATAACCTTTTTTAATAGTTATTCCATATTGATAATTGCCGCTTGTAGGTTTAATCTCATCGGCCAAAACTTGGAATAGTTTGGTCAAAGCAAGTGTGTTTTTAGAAAGAAAAGCAATCTTATCTCCTTTGTTTACAGTAAAGCTGACTTTTGAAAATAAGTTTTCTCCATCTTGTTTGTAACCTAGATTTTCAACTTTAAGTACTTGGTCTCCTGCTTCACGTTCCGGGATAATAAAGATAGCAGGATATTTTCTACTTGAAGGTTTTATTTCTTCAATATTGAGTTTTTCTAATAATTTCTTACGACTTGTTGCTTGCCTTGATTTAGCTGCGTTTGCACTGAATCGAGCAATAAATTCCTGTAATTCTTTACGTTTCTCTTCAGATTTTTTGTTTTGTTCTTGTCTTTGACGCAATGCCAATTGACTGCTTTGATACCAGAAGCTATAATTACCTGTAAAAACTTGGATTTTACTAAAGTCAATATCTGCCACATGAGTACAAACCGAATCTAAGAAGTGACGGTCGTGGCTGACTACCAAAACAAGGTTTTCAAAATCAGCTAAAAAGTTTTCTAGCCATGCGATGGTGTGAACATCCAGGTCATTGGTAGGCTCGTCCATTATCAATATATCGGGATTGCCAAATAATGCTTGTGCCAACAAAACACGTACTTTCTGATTGTTGTTCAATTCATGCATTGTCTTGTAGTGGAATTCATCGGAAATACCCAAGCCATTCAATAAAGTTCCTGCATCGCTCTCAGCATTCCAACCTTCCATTTCGGCAAATTTTTCTTCTAACTCGGCAGCTCTTACGCCATCTTCATCACTAAAATCCGCCTTAGCATAGAGTACATCCTTTTCTTGCATGATTGCATAAAGCTCTTTGTGTCCCATGATGACGGTTTTCATGACTTCATATTCGTCAAATTCAAAGTGGTCCTGTTTTAGAACCGCCATCCTTTTACCGGGTTCTATATCAACAGAACCTGTGTTGGGGTCAATATCGCCTGTTATGATTTTGAGAAAAGTAGATTTGCCGGCTCCGTTTGCTCCTATGATACCATAGCAATTTCCATTGGTGAATTTTACATTGACTTCATCAAACAAAACACGTTTTCCAAAACGCAAAGACAGATTGTTACAAGTTATCATTTATTGTCCTATCAATTTTATAAGGGCTGCAAAGGTAGTGAAGTTTAGGGGATATTTAAAGAAGGTATGATATGAATGATTGCAACCGCTATATGAGTTTTAAATAATAATCTTTTAGTAGTGAAACAAACTCGTTACTGTATTCATTATTGTCTTTGATGAAAAATTGACTTTCTATAGTTTCAGATTCGTTTTGGTTTGATAATTCTGCCATAAATAGATGAGCCGCTTTATTTTTATTGTGATGTAGATAGGTTAAACGCTTAATTCTGAATGAGATAACACTCGTCTTTTCTTTAAATTCATCCAATCTCCTTATCGGATAAAGACACAATAATTTTCCTCTTTTAGAAAGAAGAAGCTTTGCGCATTGAAGCAATTCGACCATACTCAGATTATTCTCCTCATGTCTTACTGCATTTTTTTGATAATTAGGTGATTTTAAATCAGAACTAAAAAAGGGAGGATTTGCGATTATGCCGTCAAATAGTGCATGATTAGAAGGTTTGGAAGCAAATATTTTAATGTCTTCATTGATAACAGTGATTTTTTCTGCCCATGGTGATTGAATGCAATTTATTTTTAGTTCATCAGATGCGGATTTATCAAGTTCAATTGCAGTAAAAAGCGTATTTTGATTCATCTTTTGTGCTAACATTAAGGTTAACAAGCCTGTTCCCGCACCGATATCCAAGATATTGCAGCATCCTAAGAAGTCTGCCAAAGCACCGAATACACAAGCATCTGTTGTGATTTTCATTGTATTCGCTTTTTGTTCTATTTTAAATTGTTTGAATTTGAAAACGGAGTTGGGCATAATGAGATTAATGAATTTAGTGTGAACCAAAAAATAACAAAAAAGCCCTTGTGTTCTCAAGGGCTTTTTTGTTATATTTTTGAAGTATTAACCGAAATCATCAAATGCTACATTCTCAGCAGGAACTCCAAAGTCTTCTGTCATTTTAACTACAGCAGCATTCATCATTGGAGGTCCGCAGAAATAGTATTCTATATCCTCGGGAGCTTTATGTTTATTTAAATAATTATCAATCAGTGCTTGGTGAACAAAGCCGACAAAACCGTCACCTTCTCTATCATCTATATCCGTTTTCACTTTCCAATTATCTTCAGGAAGTGGTTCTGAGAGTACAAGATAGAATCTAAAATTAGGATATTCTTTTTCGATAGCTTTAAAGTCATCTATATAGAATAGTTCTCTTTTAGAACGTCCCCCGTACCAGAAAGAAACCTTTCTATCAGTAGTTTTAAGCGTATGGAATAAGTGGAATAGGTGAGAGCGCAAAGGAGCCATTCCTGCACCACCTCCAACATATATCATCTCTGCTTTTGTATCTTTGATAAAGAACTCTCCATAAGGGCCTGAGATTGTTACTTTATCACCGGGCTTTTTACTAAATACATAAGAAGAGCAAATACCCGGGTTTACATCCATCCAATTGTTCTTGGCCCTATCCCATGGAGGAGTAGCGATACGAATGTTTAACATTACAATATTCCCTTCTGCCGGATGATTTGCCATTGAATAAGCTCTGAAAATAGGTTCATCATTTTTCATTTTTAAACCCCAAAGTTTGAATTTATCCCACTCTGATTGGAATTCATTAGCAGGTTTCCCCATTCTAGGATGTGAAGTAATATCAATATCCTTATAATTTACTTCACAAACAGGTACGTCAACTTGTACATATCCACCTGCTTTAAAATTTAATGTTTCACCTTCAGGAAGTTTAACGACAAACTCTTTGATAAAAGATGCAACGTTGTAGTTAGAAACAACCTCACACTCCCACTTCTTGATACCAAAGACTTCTTCGGAAACTTGTATCTTAAGATCATTTTTAACTTTAACCTGACAAGAAAGTCTCCAATGTTCTTTTTGAGCTTTTCTTTTAATGTGTCCTGTTTCTGTCGGGAGAATTGAACCACCACCTTCCATAACTTGACATTTACACTCTGCGCAAGTTCCTTTACCTCCACAAGCAGAAGGAAGAAAAATACCGGCACTTGAAAGCGTAGTTAGAAGGCTGCCTCCGGCAGGAACGCTCACAACTTTCTCATCATTAATGGTAATTTTTACATCTCCTTGCTGCACCATCTTTTTAGCAGCAAATAAAATTAAGATAACAAGGAAGAGTAAGATAACTAAGAATACTACTACGCTTACTATCAAAAGTGTTGGATTTATACTGAGTAGGGTGTTCATTGTTTAATTATATTGTAAAACCTATAAAACTAAGATATCCGAAAGCCATTAGCCCGATTAAGATGAATGTAATACCTACACCTCTCAAAGGAGCCGGGACATTTGAGTATTTGATTTTTTCTCTCAAAGCAGCCAAAGATGTAATTGCAAGAAACCAACCCACACCTGAACCTGCTCCGTATGCAGTTGCTTCTGCCAAATTATAGGGTCTCCCAACCATGAATAGTGAGCCGGCCAAAATTGCACAGTTTACAGCAAGCAGTGGTAGGAATATTCCTAAAGTGTTGTATAGACTTGGGTAATATTTTTCTACAATCATTTCTAAGAGTTGAATAAATGCAGCAATGATAGAAATATAAGTAAGTAAACCTAAGAAACTAAGGTCAATAGTAGCTAGTGCTTCTATTCCTGTCCAAGCTAGAGCACCTTCTGCCAAAAAATAATGATAAAAAATCCAATTTAACGGTACTGTAACAGTAAGCGCAACAATTACGGCTACTCCAAGTGAAAACGCAGCTTTTACTTCTTTAGAAATTGCAATAAATGTGCACATTCCAAGGAAGTATGCAAAAATCATGTTGTCAACAAAGACTGATTTTACGAATATTGATATTATACTTTGCATTGTGAACTTCTTTTAAATTATAAATTATTCTTCTCTGTAACCATTTCTTGCTCTTTGCATCCAAACTACAAGTCCAATAACAAAACAGGCACCTGCAGGAAGAATCATAACTCCGTTTCCAATATAACTACTTCCCAATAATTTGTAACCAAATAAAGAACCGGAGCCTAATAACTCTCTGAAAACAGCAGTTATCATTAAAATAGCTCCGTAGCCTGCTCCATTCCCAATCCCATCTAATAATGATGGCCATGGTTTGTTACCCATAGCAAATGCTTCAATTCTTCCCAATAATATACAGTTTGTTAAGATCAAACTGATATAAACTGAAAGTTGTTTTGAAATATCATAAGCATATGCTTTAAAAAGTTGATCAATGATAACAACAAGAGTTGCAGCAACCATTAATTGCACAATAATTCTGACTCTATTTGGAATAAGATTACGCATTAATGATATGATAAAACTTGAAAGACCAACTATGATGGTTACTCCGACTGCCATAAATAATGCCGGTTTCATTTGCACAGTAACGGCAAGTGCAGAACATATCCCTAGTATCTGAACCGTAACGGGATTGTCCGCATCAAGTGGGTTTGATAGTAGTTTTCGATTCTTTTTACCAAAAAGAGGCTCTGATTTTTGTTTTATTGGTTGTTCAATACTTTCTGTACTCATGGCTTTATTTTTTTAATTCTAAATTTAAATATGCAGTATAGGCACTAAGATAATCTTCAAACATTTTGTTTATTCCTTTTGCGGTGTTTGTGGCACCAGAAAGACCATCTACTTGATGTGGTTCATTTTCGAAGGCTTTGATGCTTACTTCACCGCCTCCCCTTTCCCCTTTCTGCATTACAATTGTTACTACTTGACCCTTGTCATCTCTTATCGATTTCCCCTTATATCTATCAGCAATTTGTTTCTCGGACATTCTTGCTCCTAATCCGGGTGTTTCACCTTTGTTATCCAAGACTACTCCATTTATAGTTTTCATGTCAGGATTGATTGCAACGTAACCCCAAATGTCATCATACAGACCATGCCCGTAGAGTGGTAGAACGGAGTATTCTAATTCACCTTTGTCATTCATTATTTGGTAAACAGGTAATTTTCGTTCTTTTAGTTCCTTTCTATATTCTTCAGATACATCCACGTCAGATTCCTTGAGTTCAAGGCTTTTGGCATCATAAGAGACAACAATCGGCTTTACTTTAGTAGCATAGAGTTTGTTAATCTCTTCTTTTGACATCTGTGATACATCTACAAAAGTACCTAAAATTGATTTTTTCTTTTCCAGTTCAATATTTGCAATTTGAGCTGGCTTTAAACTTTCTGATACGAAAGCAAGGATAACTGCTGACAATACTGACAGTGTTATCATAAAAATTAAAATGTAAGAATTAGTAGGTTTTGGCACGGCTTAATCTCCTTTTTTTATTAGCTTCAACAACATAATGGTCAATAAATGGTGCAAACACATTCATCAATAGAATGGATAGCATCATCCCTTCCGGATAAGCGGGATTCCACGCTCTTATCATAATAGTTAAAATCCCTATAAGTAATCCGTAAATAACTTTTCCTTTTTCAGTTTGAGAGGCTGACACCGGGTCAGTTGCCATAAAAATGGCACCAAATGCAAAACCTCCGATGATTAAGTGTTCCCATGCAGGATATTGCATAAATGCATTTCCACCCGGCATAAGATTCATCAACGTGCCCATCAAAAAGCCTCCGGCAAAAACGGAGACCATTATTTTCCAGCTTCCAATACCTGTTACACCTAAAATAATTGCACCAATCAAACATGCAAGAGTTGAGGTTTCTCCGATTGAGCCCGGTATGGTACCTAAGAAAATATCCCAAGTTGAATAGTGGGAAGGTGTAGCAGATGCAATATCGGCTAAGATTGTTGCCCCTGAATAAGCATCGGGTTTGCCGGCTATCCATATATCGCCTGACATGGAAACTGGATAAGCAAAAAATAAAAATGCACGTGCTGTTAATGCCGGATTCAATACATTCATACCGGTACCTCCAAATACTTCTTTGCCTATGATTACACTAAATGCAGAACCCACAGCTACCATCCATAGAGGAATAGTGGGTGGTAAAATTAGTGGTATCAACATTCCGGTAACTAAATATCCCTCATTAACAGAATGTCCTCTTAATTGTGCAAATATGAACTCAATCCCTAACCCCACAGCATAAGATACAATTATAATTGGTAGTACCTGCATAATTCCGTAACTGAACTGCTGCATAAAAGTAGCTTCTATTCCTACGGCTCTGAAATGTTGTAATCCAACATTCCACATTCCGAATAACAAAGCAGGGAACAAAGCAATAATAACTGTCATCATTGACCTTTTGAGGTCAATTCCATCTTTAATATGTGTGCCGGAATTGGTTGTATGTCCGGGTACAAACATAAAGGTTGAAAAGGCATCATAGGTGGAACGAAACTTTTCAAACTTGCCCCCTTTCTCAAAATATGGTCGGGTTATTTCTAATTTTTTTCTAAAAAACTCTTTCATTGTTTTTAAGACTCTTTTTCTAAATAAATGATAGCTTCTCTCAAAATCTGTTGTAAAGGCATTTTTGAAGTACAAACAAACTCGCAAAGTGCAATATCTTCCTCAACAATTTCATAAATACCTAGCCCTTCCATATTGTCTATATCAAAAGTGTAACATGCTTTAAAAAATTGCAGTGGAAGAATATCCATTGGTAATACTTTATCATATTCTCCGGACATCACAAATGCTCTTTCTTCCCCGTGCATATTTGTGTTGACCTTATACTCGGCTTGTGGTTGCATATATGATGTAAAGGTTTTTGATAGAGAGGGTCTTTTGTACGTTGGGAATAGCCATCCGAAAAACTCGGGCTCATCTCCCTCTTCAATAACTGAAATAGAATTATGAAAAGTACCTATAAATCCATCCTTGTTTATTTTATCTCCTGTTAATGGATTTCCGCTTATAATCCTCACATGCTCATTTGAAAGGTTATTTTCGATTGCTTTTGTAACTTGTGCTCCAATATAGGAACGGAAATAACCTCTCTTCTTAACCGGATCTCCGGATATGGAAAAAAGTCTATTTGTATCATAAACTCCTTGGTTGAATAGCTTTCCTATTGTTACCAAATCTTGTGGCGAAATAGTCCAAACTGTTTCGTCTTTATTGATAGGTGCAGTATGATGAATCTGAACACCAACATTGCCGGCAGGATGAGGCCCTTCAAAATATGTTGTTTCTACATTGTGAAGTTTTTCAAATATGCTATTACCTTCTTGTTTTTTAGAAAGTCCAAGATAAATTTTTCCTTGTGTTAATTTGCAAAGCGCATCAATTCCGGTTTGCAAATTTTGTTCTTCACCTGTAACAACATATTCGAGGTCAGTTGCATAGGGAGTTGAATCAAAACCGGAAATGAAAATATTTTTTGGTGTGATTTCTGTTTGTGGAACTTTATTAAATGGTCTTTGACGGATAAGAGTCCAACAACCACTACTTAAAAGTTTAGATTTAATTTCTTCAGCATTTAAATCTTTGGGGTTGGATTTGCCAAAATCTACAAACTCATTTTTTGAGTCAGCTAAGATTCTGATTTCCAATATAACCCTTCTTTCACCCCTAATAATCTCAACCACTTCTCCACTTACAGGTGACGTAAATACAATACTTTCATTTGCTTTGTCCTGAAAAAGAGGAGAGCCAGCTTTTACTTCAGAACCTTGTTCTACAAGAAGTCGTGGTACTAAACCATAAAAGTCTTTGGGTTTAATTGCAAAGATTCTGGATTGAAACTCTGCCATTTCAAATTTTGGGGCTGTGCCACTTAATCTGATGTCGTATCCTTTTCTTAATTTTATTGTTTTAGACATGCCTAAGCATTTTTAATCCGCTGCAAAAGTATATTTAATCTGTAATTAACAAATTGAATTTTGATAAATTGTTTTTTGTTCTAAACTAAAGAATTTTGTTATTCATTATCAATTCATTTCAGCATACATTTCAGTAGGAGGACAAGCACAAATCAGATTTCTGTCTCCATAAGTGTTATTCACTCTGGCTACAGTTGCCCAGAATTTGTTCTTCAAAACAAATGATGCAGGGTATGCTGCTTTTTCTCTACTGTATGAATGTGCCCAAACATCAGCGATTACTGATTTGGCTGTATGAGGAGCATTGATTAAAACATTATCTTCTTTTGACATCATGCCATTTTCAATCTCTCTAATTTCATTTCTGATTGAAAGCATCGCATCAATAAATCTGTCAAGTTCTTCTTTTGATTCACTTTCTGTAGGTTCAATCATCAATGTATTAGGTATAGGGAACGATAGGGTAGGAGCATGGAATCCGTAATCCATAAGACGTTTTGCTACATCTTCACCTTCGATTCCGCTGGTTGCTTTAAAAGGTCTGATATCCAAAATAAACTCATGAGCACAATATCCGTGTTTGCCTGAATAAACAGTTTGATATGCTGTTTCAAGCCTTACTTTCATATAGTTTGCATTGAGTATGGCAATTTGAGTGGCTTTTTTCAAACCTTGTCCACCCATCATTTTGATATATGCATAAGAAATGAGGATAATATTTGCACTGCCAAACGGTGCAGCTGCAACAGCACCAATCCCTTTCTCGCCTCCGGTATTTACGACAGAATGTCCGGGTAAGAAAGGTTTTAGATGAGAAGCTACACAAATGGGTCCCATCCCCGGTCCGCCTCCTCCATGTGGAATACAGAATGTTTTATGTAAATTAAGGTGGCAAACGTCTGCACCAATATTCCCGGGACTTGTCAAACCAACTTGTGCATTCATATTGGCTCCATCCATATAAACCTGCCCGCCATAAGAATGGATAAGGTCTGTAATGTCTTTAATCCCCTCTTCAAATACTCCAAAAGTTGAAGGATAGGTTATCATTAAGCAAGCTAAATTCTCTTTATTGGCTTCTGCTTTCGATTTTAAATCTTCAAAATCTACGTTGCCTTTGGCATCAGTCTTTACAACCACAACTTTCATTCCTGCCATCACAGCACTTGCAGGGTTGGTACCATGTGCAGACTCAGGAATGAGTGCAATATTTCTATGTGATTCACCTTTGTTGAGGAAGTATTCTCTGATTACCAATAAACCCGTATATTCCCCTTGAGCACCGGCATTAGGCTGTAATGAAACACCATCAAAGCCTGTAATGATAGCTAAATCTGAGGCGAATTCTGCTAACAACTCTGTATATCCTGCTCTTTGGTCACTTGGGCAGAAAGGATGCAAACTATTATATTCTGTCCATGTTACCGGTATCATTTCTGTTGTTGCGTTAAGTTTCATTGTACAGCTACCCAATGAAATCATACTTTGACACAGAGATAAATCTTTGCTTTCCAAGTGTTTTATGTATCGCAACATTTGGTGTTCAGAATGACAACTGTTAAACACAGGGTGTGTCATATAATCGGATTTTCTGATAAATTCTTCATCCCATGTTAAGTCAAATGTGTCACTATAAGATAAAGAATGAGAAAGGTCTGCTGCTTTTGCAAATACATCAACGATATCCTGAATATCTTGTTTTGAAGTGGTTTCATCAACCGAGATACCGATATAGTTGTTTTCAAAGTATCTGAAGTTTATATGAGCATTGAACGCATTATTTTTAATTGCTTCAAATTTTGAACCTGCATTAATATATATGGTATCGAAATAGTGTTTATTCTCTTGTTTAAAACCAATTGCAGAAATAGCAGAGTCGAGTGTTTTAGCACTGCTATGGACTCTTGAAGCAATGGCTTTGAGTCCTTTGGGACCATGATAAACAGCATACATAGAAGCCATAATAGCAAGTAATACCTGAGAAGTGCAGATATTGCTGGTAGCTGCTTGTCTTCTGATGTGTTGTTCACGAGTTTGCAATGCCATTCTCAAAGCAGGGTCATTGTTTGCATCAATGGAAACCCCAATTATTCTCCCGGGAACTTGTCTTTTATATTCTTCTTTTGTAGCAAAGAAAGCAGCATGAGGACCTCCAAAGCCCATTGGTACACCAAAACGTTGAGCAGAACCTATGACACAGTCAGCACCCCATTCTGCCGGAGGAGTTAATAAGGTAAGTGCTAATAAATCAGAACCTGCACAAACCAATATATTTGCTGAATGGCATTTCTCGGTAAATTCCTTATAGCTCACAATATTCCCTTTGTTGTTAGGATATTGAACATAAGCACCAAAAAAATCATTGTTAGGGTTAAATGTACTAAAATCACCCACAACGATTTCCCAGCCCAATGGCAGTGAACGAGTTTTTATTACATCCAATGTTTGAGGGAAAACCTCTTTGTCAACGAAAAATTTGGTTGCTGTTTTGTTGGCAGAGAGATTCTTAAACATACTCATTGCTTCAGCAGCTGCAGTAGCCTCATCCAATAAAGAAGCGTTGGCTATTTCCATTCCTGTAAGGTCAATAACTGCAGTTTGATAATTGAGCAAAGCCTCTAACCGACCTTGGGAAATCTCTGCTTGATATGGGGTATATTGAGTGTACCAACCCGGATTCTCCATGATATTACGCAAAATAACATTTGGAGTAAAGGTGTCATAGTAACCAAGCCCGATGTAATTTTTGAAGATTTTATTTTTGGAACCAATTTTTTTCAACTTATCGAGCAACTCGCTTTCTGTAATTGCATCAGATAAGTCCATGTCTTTTTGAAGTCGTATATTTTTGGGAACAGTCTTGTCAATCAATTCATCTACAGAATTTAATCCAAGAGTTTTAAGCATTTGTTCAATCTCGTTTTGATCAGGCCCCAAATGCCTGTCAACAAAGCTATGAAAGGGTTTTGATGATAATTTCATAATATGATTTTGGTTGCGCAAAAGTAGTAATTTTATTCTCATAAAAACATGTGTTAGTAACAACACTTTTATCAACAAAAATGAATCGACAGAAAGTGCTAAATGATTTACTTATAAACTGCCTTCCGTAAGTTATTATAGACAATATCAAAAGATATGCTTGGATGTAATGTTGTATGAGTAAAATAAAAATTTAGATTTGCCGTTCAGAAAAATGCAAGATTCTTCTTACAATAAGATGTCAAGTATAAAAATGCCACAGCATGTTAGAAATAATATGAGTTTTTTCTTCTTCTTCATTTTTGTATGCGTTGGTCTTGCATATGGAGATGAAGGTGATAGATGTAATAACATCAGTCGCATTGACAGTATGACCATGCAACTGCTTCAATTTGATTCCAAGTCTGAGGATAGAATAAATATATTTGAGCAGCCAATTACTGAAGAGATTTTTTGTGAAAAAATGAACTCTCTTGGTAGTAGGATGAAATTTGTCTATAATGAAGAGGTTGCACGGCAGATAGGTTATATGACAAATCCGGCAAGCACCTTTATGGCAAAAACGTTACCTAACAACCTTACTTATCTCCCCATTTTTAGCGAAATTCTTGACAAAAGAAAGTTGCCTGATGAAATTAAATTTCTTGCAGTTATTGAGTCGGCTCTAAATCCAAATGCAGTTTCATGGTGTGGTGCAACAGGATTGTGGCAGTTTATGCCTGGTACCGGAAAACTGATGAACCTGCAAATCAATGGAGAAATAGATGAAAGAAAAGATATTGTCAAATCTTCGGAGAAAGCTTTTACATATTTAGAGAACCTATACTCTCTCTACGGAGATTGGTTTATGGCACTTGCTGCATACAATTGCGGCCCAGGTAATCTCAATAAGGCAATCTCTCGCTCAGGGGGAAAAAGAGATTATTGGTCCGTTAGAAAGTACCTTCCGCGAGAGACACAACAGTATATACCTAAGTTTATTGCTTCTGTCTTTGTGATGAATTTTGTAGATTTACGTCCATTGTTTACTTGTGAAGAGAGGTTTTATAAAATAATTCCTATTGAAATTTCAAAGCCGTTAAATCTAAATTCAGTTTCAGCACTTCTTAACTGGGATGAAGGTTTTATTAATGAATATAATGCATTTTATAAGTTGGATTTTGTACCGGAATTCTATACTGACAAGAGAATTTATCTTCCGTATTATGCTGCAATGCAATTTATTGAAATGGAGGATTTTATATACACAGTTCAAGAGAAATCTATATTTGGGAATAGTTTTAAAAGCTCAAACAAGATAGTTAATCATAAAGTTAAGAGAGGAGAAACGCTTTATAAAATTGCAGCAAGATATAATGTAGACGTAGCAGATATTATTCGATGGAATTCGTTGCGCAAAAAGACGCTTTATGTTGGACAGTCACTAAAGATTCATCGTGCTATTTCGCGTGATATGAATTTGGATTTTAAAAATGATAATTTTGCTTATTATGTTGTATTAGCAGATTCAGAGACATTAATCGATATCTGCGATAAGATTGGTATTTGTGATATTAAAGCAACTTTAGACAACAATGATATCATTTCTGAAACGGATGTTTTAAATAGAGGAACTTTAATTAAAGTGTACCCTAAAACCCAAGATCTATGAGACATTGTTTTGTTTTGATTACTTTTTTCACATTAATTTCTTGTACTCAAAATCAATCCAAATTGATTACATCTAAGGGTGAACCCGGAAAGTTGATTTTAATCTCTTCAGACCAATTGTATAACATACTTGACTCTACAATTGACGCGGTCTTTTATGAACCTCAGCCTTGGTTAGCTATGGATGAAGCATACTTTAAAATTTCTAAGATGAATAAAGATGCTTTTAGAAGGAGTTTTATGGAATATCAAACAATTTTATTTTTGGTGACCAAAGAGAGTTTTACAGAATTAAAGGCATTCTTGCCCAATATGTCTCCTGAAGAGATTAATAAATTGTTTGACGATAAGAATGTAAACCCTATTATTGTTAATAATCGATACGCGACTCCTCAAAAAATTTATTACCTTTTCGCAAATGATATAGAAAGCATGGGTAAGAAATTAGTAAAGAATAGGGAGTTTTTATTAACTACTATATATAATAACGAAGTTAGAGATTTTAGTGCTCGCCTTTTCCCTAATCATAGTGATACATCAAATTCAAAGTTTAAACAGATAAAATCAGAATTAGGAACCGGGGTTGCGGTTTCGGATAATTTTGAATTATTAAAGAAGTCCGGACGTTTTTTTTGGTTTGGTGAGCGATATTCAAATGAACAAACCGGTATTTTTTGCTATAGGGTGCCTTATGTTGACACATCTCAATTTAATGATAATTATCTGTTTAGTTTTAGAGATAGTATGATGAAAGCGCAAGTCCCCGGACCTCGTGAAGGAACTTATATGACAACATCTGCAAGTGATATTTATCCAAGATTTTCTGAGTATCAAACCATTAATGGGCTGTATGCAAAGAAACTCAGAGGGTGGTGGACCGTTCAGGGAGAGTTTATGGGAGGCCCTTATGTTCTTTATGCTGTCTTATCAAAGGATAATAAGTATATTTTCTTTTATGAAGGCTTTATTTATGCTCCCAATAAATCAAAGTCTAAAAATCTCAGAACACTAGAGGCTATAGGATATACCATTCAATGATTTCAAAAAAACGAGTTGTTATTTTTGCTTCAGGCAGCGGAACAAATGCCGAACAAATTGTAAAATATTTTAAAAATAGCTCAACAATTGAAATTTGTGCGGTTTTTACGAATAACCCGCAAGCCGGTGTCATTGACCGTATGCATAAGCTCGATATCCCCACCTATCCTTTCAGGAAAAATGAATTTTATGATTCTGAAATTGTCGAAAATGAATTGCTGAAACTTAGAACTGACTTTATCGTATTAGCCGGTTTTTTATGGTTAATGCCTCTGAGCTTGGTTAAAAAATTCAATAATAAGATTATCAATATTCATCCGGCACTCTTGCCTAAATATGGTGGCAAAGGGATGTATGGTATGAATGTTCACAAAGCTGTGCTAGCAAACAAAGAATCCACTTCGGGTATTACTATTCATTTAGTAAACGAAGAATTTGATAAAGGTGAAATCTTATTCCAAACGGAAGTAAACATCTTGCCGGAGGATACTCCGGAAATATTAGCAGAAAAGATACATAAACTGGAATACAAATACTTCCCTATAATTATTGAAAAGGTTGTATTTGAATTTTGTAGAAAGTGATATTTCCTCCTGTTTTATTTTTTTTTGTTGATAACTTGTTCGATAAATAGCCTATAGTTTTGGATTGAATTGTTGTAATATTGCGTGCGTTTTAAATTTAATAGTTATGAAAGCGAGCATATTAAGAAATAAAAGAAGTAATATTTTACTTTATTTTGTTTTTACTTTATTTCCGATATTTTTATTCTCAAAGCATTCATATGGGCAGCAGTATATCAATGCTTATGCGAAAGTTACTAATATTAATTATGGCTCTGAATTTCTGAGAGTCAGTTCAGTTTCCGGACAATATGATTATTCACAACATTCTTTTGCAATTGGTGACAAAGTTTTGATATGGCAAATTCAAGATAGTGTAATTGGGAATAATACAAGTGATACATCAACTTTTGGAGATTTAAGCAGTATCAGAAATGCAGGGAAGTTTGAGGTTAGTGTAATCACCAATATTACCTATAATTCAGGATTACCCCGTAGAATTTATCTTGACACAATAAAGAATACATATAATTTAGGAAATAAATCATCAATCCAAGTAATCTCAGTAAGGCACTTTGGAAATTATACAACCACTTCCGATCTCACTGCATTGGCGTGGAATGGAAGTATTGGAGGAGCGTTAGTAATGGTTGTAGATAGTACGCTAACATTACAACACAATATTAATGTAGATGCTAAGGGTTTCAGAGGGGGAGCCCCCGGTTGGGATGATAATTCGGGAAGCTGTGGAGCTTCTGAAGAAAGCAATTATATTGCAAATGATGGCAAATTGGGTGCAAAGGGAGAAGGAATTTATAAGAATACAGACAGTAACTTCATGAATCGAAGAGGTAAGATATTAACAGGAGGAGGAGGAGGTAACTATCATAATGCAGGGGGAGGAGGAGGAGGTAATTTTTCAGCCGGAGGGCTTGGCGGCAATGGTTGGGGTGGTGGTCCTTCAAATAACGGTCTATGTACATACATTTGTGGTGGTTTAGGTGGAATTGCATTAGAAGGCCATATTGCACCTGACCGCTTATTCCTAGGAGGAGGGGGGGGAGGTGGCCAAGGCAATCAAACTCCCAATAATGCCACCAAAGGTGGAAATGGAGGAGGAGCTATATTTATTCAAGCAAATACTATAGAGACAACCGGTAACTGTGCAGGATTATCTATAAGTGCTAACGGTGAAAGTGCAAACCCGACTTCGGGAAACGATGGAGGAGGTGGTGGAGGAGCTGCAGGTACAATTATATTTAATGTTAATAATTGGAATGTTGTGAGTGGTTGTGTTTTGAGTATTACAGCCAATGGGGGAAATGGGTCTTCAGTAGTGCATTCCGATGCACACGGAGGAGGTGGTGCTGGTGCACAAGGAGTTATTGCTTTTAGTACTCAGAATGTACCTACAAATAATATTACTACAACTACTCTAAACGGTGCTCCAGGTCTCAATTGTAACGGATGCACAAATAACCATGCCGGAAATGCATCGAATGTTGATAATAAAGGAATTTTTACTTTTTGGCATACCCCTCTACCTGTTGAATTAGCTTATTTTAGAGCTACCAAAATAAATGAGGAAACGGCATATATTGATTGGGCTACCTCTATGGAAATTAATGCTAGTTATTTTACCATTCTTAAATCATTCGATGGAATTAATTGGATTGAATTAAGTGTTATCAACGCAAATGGTAATAGTAATGAATATAAAACCTATGGTGTTTATGATAGTGAACTTAAACCCGGGAAAAATATGTATAAACTAATGCAAACTGATATAGATGGTGTAACCGTGGAGAAGTCAATTGCAACTGTCTTTGTTCCATTCGAAGATGATTTTTTTGTGATTTCGCCCAACCCAAATGATGGCGTATTTACAATTGAGCTTAGTGATATTGTTGTTGGGGCACAAGTTGAGGTATTGAATATGCTTGGCCAAATCATCTATTCTGATATTTTTAATACTTATTCTAAAAATATCCAATTACCGGAAAATAAAGGCGTTTACATAGTAAAGGTTAAAATTGGAGAAAAGATTATTCAAAAAAGAATAATCTGCCAATAATTCCTAAATAATATTCGATTCTGAAATAGCCTGAAAAAAAACTATTTGTTTTTCTTCAGCGCAAGAATAGAAAAGTCTGTTTCCTCAGCGATTATCTTGTTGTATAATTTCCCCAAACCTGTAATTTCCATTTCCACTACATCATTGGGCTGAAGCCATTGAGGAGTATAGTTGGGGTCATTAAAAAGTCCTGTTCCGTTTAATTCAAGAAAACAACCTGTGCCAACGGTTCCTGAGCCAATTACTTCGCCCGGATAAATATCAACTCCATAAGCACATCTCTCGATTATTTCAGCAAAAGTCCAATCCATGTCGGCCATATTGCCTTGTGAAACCAGCTTTCCATTAACCCAGCATTTCATATCAAGACTAAAAGCATTTCCTGTATGATTTGACTTTGCAGATGTTTTGTATCCCGTTAACTCGTCAGGAGTTACTAATATAGGTCCTATTACAGTCGAGAAATCCTTTCCTTTAGCAGGACCTAAATTTAGTTTCATTTCTTCCATTTGAAGAGTTCGTGCACTCATGTCGTTCATAATGGTGTATCCAAAAATATAGTCATCTGCTTTCTCAGCTTTTATATTACGTCCTGATTTTCCTAAAACGACTGCTGCTTCTAACTCAAAATCAAGTTTTTGGAAGTGGTCAGGCATACATAGAATTTCTCCGGGACCTTGAACAGCATTGTGATTTGTGAAATAAAAAATAGGATATTCATCAAATTCGGGAATCATTTCCACCTTTCTGTTTCTTCGAGCGGCTGCAACATGCTGTCTGAATGCATAACCGTCTCTTGTACTTATGGGATTTGGAACCGGTGCCAATAATTTAGCACTGTTATAATCTGTTGAATATTCTGCATATTTACCGGATAGTGCTTCTTGTTCCAAAGTTCTGGCTCTTTCCAAAGTTGCTTCTCCTGCACGGACAAATGATAACATATCCTGTGGAAGTGAATTATCTATTTTGTGAATAGGATATATCCTGCCATTTACAACAAAACCGGCAGATGCTTGATTGTCTTTTATATATGTTACGAATTTCATCTTGATTTATGATTTTAAAAAGTTTTTCAGTTGTTCAATATTATCAACTTTCATATTGTCAACTCCTTTTGCTTCTGACAGATAAATGCTCACCCAATCAAGAACATAAATCACCCTGAATAATTCTTTTAATTCAGCACCGTTAATTGGCATGGTGCATACACTATTCCCATTGTCAGATAACAATTTTTCAATAAAAGAAAAACGTTTATTAGTACGCGAATTTGATCCTGAATTAAGAAACAAAATATTGGAGTTTAGATTACCGTAAATGCTTTCGGTTACATTGTGATTTGCTTCAGGAAGAATAAAGGGAAACGCCTGTCCCTTGCTGTTCTCCTGAATTTGTTGACAGAATCGGGTTGCTATTCCTGCATAATATTCATCGCAAAAAACAAGAATGGGATTTTCTTTGTTTGATATTAGCTCTTTAAAAACTGAATTTGCTTCGGATTGCAACTTGCTTTTCTCCTCATAAATAGCTAAACAATCTTGGAGTTTATCAGCCATATTTTCTCCGAATATTTCTCCTAAGATTAATAAATTCAGTGAGAGTGAAAAGCCAAGTGCCATTCTTGGTTGATATCCTTGAGGGACAGTAAAATAAGGATAGTTGTTTGATTTAAGTTTGTCGGCAAGCTCTCCTCCGGAACATATTCCGATAATCTTACAGCCCTTATTTTTAGCGATATCAAACATCTCCAATGTTTCCTCTGTATTTCCTGAATAGGAGGAGAGTACCACAAGTGTTTTGTTGCCTACGTAATTAGGAAGAAAATAATCTGAATAAACTTCAATGGGACAAGTTGCTTTTTGTAAAAAATAACCTCTTGCAATTCTTCCGCCAATACCACTTCCACCCAACCCACAAAGAACAATATTATCAAAGTCTTGTGCGGGTATTTTGTTTGGGACAAACTCTTTGAGCGCATAGTAAATTTGCTCTTCAAAAGTCAATAATGAACTTGTGTGTGTAATCATATAAGAATAGCGGGCAAAAGTATTAAAATTGGTTAGTACAACAAAGTATTACTACGGTGATTAATAAGTTAATATTCCTTCGGGAGAGTGTATTTCAAGTTCTTTTTTTTCAGAGGTTTTTACACTTCCGATAATTTTACTCTCAATATTGAATGAAGCAGCAATCTCAATCAGTGATTTTGCAGTATCCATATCTGTATAAATCTCTAACCGGTGTCCCATATTGAAAACTCGATACATCTCTTTCCAGTCTGTTCCTGATTCATTTTTAATGGTCTGAAACAAAATAGGGAGGTCAAAAAGATTGTCTTTCACAACCTTAACCTTATCTATAAAATGCAGCACTTTGGTCTGGGCTCCTCCGGTGCAATGTATAATTCCATTGATAGTATCTCTGTGTTTTTTTATAATTTGATTTAACAAAGGGGCATAGGTTCGGGTAGGAGAGAGTACCATTTTCCCGGCATCACAAGGGAATCCCGATATTTTGTCTGTTAATTTTAAAGAACCGGTATAAGCTAAATCAGTAGGAATTTGTTCATCAAAACTTTCAGGATATTTTGTTCTGTATGTTGAATGAAAGACATCATGCCGTGCAGAAGTCAATCCATTACTTCCCATGCCTCCGTTCCAAAATGTTTCATAAGTAGCTTTGCCATAGGAGGCAAAGCCCACAATAACATCTCCTGGTTTAATTTTTATTTCTATGACGTCTTTGCGAGCCAAGCGTGTTGTCATTGTTGAGTCAATGACTAATGTTTTGACTAAGTCTCCCAAATCAGCAGTTTCGCCACCTCCTGAAATAATGGTTACTCCATAATCATTTAATGAGGCAATAAACTCCTCAGTTCCATTTATAATTTCTCCGATAACTTCTCCGGGGATTCTGGTCTTATTTCGGCCGATAGTGCTGGAAAGCAAAAAATTATTTGTTGCACCTACGCAAAGCATGTCATCAAGATTCATCACAATAGCATCTTGTGCAACGCCTTTCCATACAGATAAATCTCCTGTTTCTTTCCAATAAATATAAGCTAAAGAGGATTTTGTTCCTGCACCGTCAGCATGAATAATATTACAGTATTGTTCATCCCCGCCCAATACATCAGGAATTACCTTACAAAAAGTGTTTTTAAATAGCCCTTTGTCTATATTTTTTATGGCTTTATGAACATCCTCTTTTTGAGAAGATACGCCTCGCTTTTCATATCTATCAGTCATGCTGCAAATGTAGAAGTTATTTGTCTATTAATATAATAGCAAAAGGGGCAATTGCCCCTCCGCTATCATTTAAACTTAAACTATGAAACACGTTCTTTACTTATAACAAGCAATGATTTAGTTAAAATTATTTTTTACCTCTTTCCGGTTTTGGTACTAGATAAATAAAGCCATTTTCTTCGTGCCAATCTTTGAATTTGCGGAAAAATGCTCTTCCTAGAGTTGGATATTCAGCTTTGTCAGAAATCTTAAATTTAACATCTGTAACAATAGTTTCGCCTAATTGCATCTTTTCAAATTCAAATTGATTGCTTGGAAATTTAACGCCCTCAACTTTGTATTTGTCTCCATCTGTGAAGTGCTGTTTGCCAATTGTTTTGGATTGGTAGAGTTTGATGGCAGTAGGTACATCAATCCATGTGTTTCTTCCTGTGAATTCATAATTAAACATTATAGCTTCTTTATCGTTCACCATCACAGAGATGTATTTAATGCCATTTTCTTCAATTACTTTAAGTTTAATTACCCCGGGTATCGTATTCCAATCAATTTTAGGTTCTTGCGGTGTTGTTAATTTAGAATCTATAGGGCCATCTTGCAGAGCTTCTTTATTGATATGAGTTAATGCCAATTCGCTTTCTTCTTTGTTAAAGGTAGCTCCAAATGTTGAGTCTAAAACTTTGAACCCTAGTCTGTATGAAGCGGTAAAGCTACTTATTTGTAATTCGACATTTTCGTAAGTCTTGCCTAGTTCTTGAGTTCCGATAAGAAGGGTATCCACAACAACGGATGCATTAGGTGGAATTCTTCCACTGATTACTTGTTGTGGAGTTACTCCTCTTAGCGCATCAGGAGTAAGAGCTTTTCTTTCGATTAGATTTTTTAATTCTATCAATGAGATTTCCATTTTATCAGAATCTACAAAAATGGAGGGGCCGGCAGAAGGGACATTATTTGCAGAAACTTGTCCTTTGTAATTGTTCCCTTCTTTTTCTAATTTAACAATAACAATCTGAGCATTTTGATTATTAGGATCATCTGAATCTACCACTTTCATATTAGGATCAAAGTTTACGTCCATGATTCTGAATGTAGTTCTTCTGTTCTGCGAATGTTGATACTCATCGCATGGAACGTATTTAATATTGTTTATTACTTTGATTTCGCTCGGTTCGTATGTTTTATAAATATATTGGTCTCCTGTTTCGATTTTTTTCTTGGCAACAATAGGCATGTTGGTTATAGGGCTTAATCCTAAATCATATTTTGTATTGGCCACAATATCTCTTCCTTCGCATGCGCAATCATTGATTAATTGAGACTCTCCATAACCTTTTGCAATAATTCTTCTCGGGTCAATTCCTTTACTTATCAAATAAGCAACTGCTGAATCAGCCCTTCTCTGAGAGAGTGAGATGTTATAAGCATAGGATGAGCGGCAGTCTGTGTGAGATCCAAGCTCAATCCTGATTTTAGGATATTTTAATAGAAGAGGCAATAATGAATCCGAAAGAACCTTAGCGGCAGCTGGTTTGATATTTGCTTTATCTAAGTCATAGAAAATCGGAAGTACTTTGGCAAAGTCCAATTGTGGATTCAAACAAAAATCTTCAATAAAAGTATGGGATTTTTTAAGCCCTACAGTTGTTATTGTTCTAGGATTATCTTCTGCATCAAAGTAATAGGCTTCTCTGTTAGTAACTGATATCTTGTAGGTAGCTTTTTCTGCTAATACAACTGTATCATAATCTCCATCTTCATTTGTTCTGAGAGATATCTTTACAGTATCGAGGTCATTGGTAATTTCTACTAACGAGTTGGGTAGAGGCTTGCCTGTCTTACAGTCGGTTACAGTGCCGGTTAGTTTAAAATAAAGTGGGAGAATTTTGAATTCGTAGATATCTTCCTCCCCGCGTCCTCCGGGACGGTTTGAGGAGAAGTAGCCATGGAATTGATTGTTATTATCGAAGGTGATTCCGAAATCATCAGCTCCGGTATTAAGAGGGAATCTTAAATTCTCCGGTTCGTTCCATTCGTTTCCAACTCCTTCGCTTCTAAATATGTCTAATCCTCCCATCCCTATATGACCGTTTGAAGAAAAATACAAGCTATTATCATGTGAATTATAGTATGGGAACATCTCATCTTTGCTGGTATTAATAGTGTTGCCAAGATTTATTGGGTCGCTCCATGTTCTTCCTCTTTTTATATAGTTAACAACGTATAAGTCATAGCCGCCATAACCACCTTCTCTATCAGAAGTAAAATAAAGGTTGTTCCCGTCCGGAGATAAGGTGGGATGGGAATAATTTGCGCTGTCAAGATCGCAGAAGGGAAGAACAGTAACTTCAACCCATTCATTTCCCCTCTTTTTTGCTTCATATATTTTACAGAAAGGTGTTTTGCCATCTGTACCATTACATCTCGTGAAGTATATTGTTGAATATCTTCTATCAAAGTCTTGAACTCCATCGTTAAATTTAGCATTAATTTCTCCAGGTACCAGTCTGGGCTTTCCCCATCTGTATTTTCCTCTTTTTAATTTTTCTAGTTCAATCATCCATACATCTGAAAAAAAGCGAGCTGTTCCCCCATAAATTTTTTTCTTGTTATAACCACCCTCTCTGTCAGAAACAAAAAATAATGCCTGGTCTTTTTTGTCTGCAATCATTGGAGAGTAGTCGCTGTATTTCGTATTGGTTTCTCTGAAATTTGTGACAACAAACCTTGATTCTTGAGTTAACCAACTCTCAGCTGAGTCGCAACTGGCAATCTTTTTAAAGGCATTTTCATCCCCGGGAACCTCATTTAGATAGCTAGAGAAGTATTCACGTGCTTTCTTGTAGATATCTAAATTTGTTTGTTCTGCAGCTTCTTTCATTGTCAATATCCCCAATTGATAAAGAGCTTCTGAATTCTTAGGTTCCTTTCTAAGAATTTTTTCATAGGCTCGTTTTGCTTTCTTAAATTCGTTCGCCTTTCTATAGCACTCCGCAGCTTTATATGTTGCTTCTTGTTTCAATTCTTTTGAGAGTTTTTTACTAGATGAAAGTTTTGAGTACATTTCAGCTGCTTGAGCATATTGTCTTGTCTCTTTTAATTCATTGGCTTTTTGCATTGAAATCTTTGAACATCCTTGTTGAATAATAAGTGCTCCAACCAATGTAATCATACTTAGAAATAAGGTAAGTTTTCTTTTCATTCTTTAATATATAACTGTTTGAGATAGGTTGATTTTAATGAAGCAAATATATAATGACTATTTGATTTACAAAGTGTTTAAAATGAATTTTATAAAATCATTCGGTATCGCTTGTGTTACAACTCTTTACTTGCTTTGAATAGAATTTCTTTTTCTTTCTTTGTGAGAGAGTCATATCCTGATTTTGAAATTTTATCTAAGATAGAATCTATTTCCTTTTGAGAATGAGCATCGCTTGTTTTAGATGTATATGATTGGTTATTAATATTTACTTTAAAATCTCGTATAGGCCTTTTTACTTTCTTTTTAAATTTAAAAACCCCCTTAAGATTAGGAAGAAAGTATTGCCCTTTCATCCATTTTACATATACAAAGCCAAAAATAGCACCCCCAAGGTGGGCTAGTATCCCACCGTCATTATCTCCATTTCCTAGTGCAAGTATATTATATAAAATAAATATTGTTGCAATCCACTTTAGTTTGATACTAAATAACCCGAAAGGTCTAATTTCATATTCAGGTATAAACGTTGCGGTTGCTATGATTACTGCGGTTACCCCTCCCGATGCGCCTACCAGCCTGATAGCTTCATTCATCTCAGCATAGTGTGGAACAATATTTAACACAATCAGATAGAGTATTCCTCCTGATATTCCTCCCAAAATGAATGTTTGGTAGATATGCTTATTACCGACTAAATTTCGAAATATTTCACCAATAAAATACAGCCACAGCATATTAGAAAGTATATGCCATATATTGGCATGCATAAAAATGTATGTAAACAATGACCATGGTTGCTTGATAAATACATGAAACAGGTGGGGTAACGGTAAATTTTCAAGGATAATTTTTGTCCATTCAAATGGGATTTTACCGAGAATTGTTGTAACAATAAAAACTGCTGAATTGATAAAAATCAATTTGCGTATTGCATTGTCTCCTCTATTAAAACTGTTTTTTATTTCTTCAAATATATTGCTCATCTATTAGGACGGCAAAGATAGAGCCAATTGCAACAAACCTGCAACGGAAAGGTTAAAATATTGAAACTAATAAACTTAGAGATTTCAACAAATGAAACCTTAATTATTATTTGCTTTTGATAGTAGCAGAAATATATTCTCTATTCAATCTTGCAATGTTCTCGAGGCTTATTTCTTTTGGACATTCTGCTGCACAGTCGCCAATATTTGTGCAAGAACCAAACCCTTCTTTGTCCATCTGTTCAACCATTTTAAGTGCCCTCTCTTTTCTCTCAAGTTCTCCTTGAGGTAACAAGGCAAATTGAGATACCTTCGCACTTACAAAAAGAATGGCAGAGGAGTTTTTACATGCAGCAACACAAGCACCACAGCCAATACATGTTGCTGAGTCAAAAGCAGTGTCTGCATTTTCCTTAGGTACGGGAATAGCATTAGCATCAATAGTATTCCCACTTGTATTCACAGAAATAAATCCACCTGCTTGTTGAATACGGTCAAATGCAGAACGGTCAACTACCAAATCTTTAATAATTGGGAAAGCATCTGCTCTAAATGGTTCTATATAAATAGTATCGCCATCATTGAACTCGCGCATGTGTAATTGACATGTAGTGATTCCTTTTCCCGGGCCGTGTGGCTGTCCATTGATAACCATAGAGCACATTCCGCAAATTCCTTCACGGCAGTCGTGGTCAAAAGCTACAGGGTCATCATTTTTTTCAACTAATTCTTCATTTAATACATCAATCATCTCAAGAAATGACATATCATCAGAGATATGATCAACTTGATATGTTTTCATTTCGCCATGGGCATTTTTATTTTTCTGTCTCCAGATTTTCAATGTAAGTTTCATGATATTTTATTTATAACTCCTTTGGACTAATTTAATATTTTCAAATTTCAATTCTTCTTTGTGTAGTAATGCTTTGCCCGGATCTCCAACGAATTCCCATGCTGCAACATGTGCAAAGTTTCCATCATCTCTCTTAGCTTCTCCATCTTGAGTTTGATATTCTTCTCTGAAATGTCCTCCGCAAGATTCGTTTCTATTGAGTGCGTCAACACACATTAACTCACCTAATTCTAAGAAGTCAGCGACTCTCATTGCTTTTTCAAGTTCGTTATTAAGTTCGTTGGGTTCGCCAGTAATTCGAACATTCTTCCAAAACTCCTCCCTTAATGTCCTAATCTCTCCGATGGCTTCTTGTAGTCCTTGAGCATTTCGAGCCATTCCGCATTTGTCCCACATAATTTTTCCTAGTCTTTTATGGAAACTGTCAACCGATTCAGAACCTTTGATACTAAATAGTTTCGAAATGGTTTCTTTTACTTTTTCTTCTGCTTCCTTAAATTCAGGCAAATCAGTAGATATCTTGCCGGTTCTTATATCGTCAGCTAAATAATCACCAATCGTATAGGGTAAAACAAAATACCCATCTGCCAAACCCTGCATCAAAGCTGAAGCCCCTAGTCGATTGGCGCCATGATCGGAGAAGTTTGCTTCACCACAAACATATAAACCGGGGACGGTACTCATTAAATTATAGTCAACCCAAAGACCTCCCATTGTATAGTGAACAGCAGGATATATTTTCATAGGGGTTTCATAGGGATTTTCAGCGGTAATTTTTTCATACATTTGAAATAAATTACCATATTTCTTTTCTACAACCTTTTTACCAAGTGCAATTATTTCTTCCTTAGTTGCATTATGTTTACCTTGAACATGAGCTTCTATTTCACCATATCTCTCAAATGAGCTTGCAAAGTCAAGGAATACTGCCTCGCCTGTTTTGTTCACTCCAAACCCTGCATCACATCGCTCCTTTGCAGCCCTTGATGCAACATCCCTTGGGACTAAATTACCGAAGGCGGGATAACGTCTTTCAAGATAATAGTCTCTATCTTCTGCAGGAATATCCTTTGGTTTTTTACTTCCATTTCTAATTGCCTCTACATCTTCCTTTTTCTTTGGCACCCATATTCTTCCGTCATTTCGTAATGATTCAGACATCAGAGTCAATTTTGACTGGTAATGACCAGAAACAGGAATACAAGTTGGGTGAATCTGGGTGTAACAGGGGTTTGCCATGAATGCACCTTTCTTATGAGCTTTCCATGCCGCTGTAACATTTGAACCCATGGCATTTGTTGAAAGAAAGAATACATTACCATAACCACCTGTGCATAGAACAACAGCATGAGCAGCATGTCTTTCTATTTCACCGGTAATTAAATTTCTAGCGATAATCCCTCGTGCCTTGCCTTCAATTAAAACAAGGTCAAGCATTTCATGCCTTGTATAGGATGTGACATTTCCTTTACTGATTTGTCTATTTAAAGCTGAATATGCACCCAATAGTAACTGTTGACCGGTTTGCCCTTTTGCATAAAAAGTTCTTGATACTTGTACTCCACCAAAAGAACGGTTATCTAGCAGCCCCCCGTATTCTCTTGCAAAGGGAACCCCTTGTGCAACACATTGGTCTATTATATTAGCGGAAACTTCAGCTAATCGGTATGTGTTGGCTTCACGAGAACGATAGTCACCCCCTTTAATAGTATCATAAAATAATCGATATGTAGAGTCGCCATCATTTTGATAATTTTTTGCAGCATTTATACCGCCCTGAGCTGCAATCGAGTGTGCTCTCCTAGGAGAATCTTGAAAACAAAACGTTTTAACTTTGTATCCCATCTCTGCTAATGATGCAGCAGCTGACGCCCCGGCAAGACCGGTTCCTACCACTATTATTTCTAATTGACGCTTATTTGCAGGATTTACAAGTCTTATATGGTTTTTATGATTTGTCCATTTATCTGATAAAGGACCTTCCGGTACTTTTGAATTTAATTTATTTTCGCTCATAATAATCTTTTCTAAAATGGTTTATTGGTGTGTGAAAAACATAATAATTGGAATCAGGGCAAAAAGTATAGGAATAATAATAGAGAAGGCTTTGCCTAAACCTTTTATCAATGGGTTGTATTTCTTATGGTTAATACCCAATGACTGGAATGAACTTGCAAATCCATGCCACAAGTGGAAAGCAATTGCAAGCATTGAAACAGCATAGAATAAGACAAAGAAGATATTAGAAAAAGTTTCTACAACCTTTTTATAAAGGTCTTTTGCAATCACAATTTCTGAAGCGTTGGCAGCGTCAGTATATTTTGTAAATTTGGTTATACCTTGACCTGTGACATCCTCAGGACTGCTAATATTCCCGGTTGTGAGTTCTACGGTGTATTTCGTCCAAGGTGTTTCACCAAACTTATACTTCCACCAAAAGTCACTCATGTGAAAAACGATAAACAAAAGAATAATTGCTCCCAAAAGCCCCATTTTACGAGCTGTCCAATGTGTGCTTCTGTGATAATTTGAAATTACGTATTTGTTAGTCCTATTGCTTCTGTTTGCCCTTTCTAATGAGATGCCTCTGATTGCATGAATAATAATAATGAAATAGGTACCCCACGAAACAATTTTTATCAATGGGTTTGTAGTCATAAATGCTGCATAAGTATTAAATGCATATCCATCGTCATGCTTGAGTAATTGCAAATTCCCAAGTAAATGAATTACCAGAAAGAGCATCAAGAATAGACCTGTGAGGGACATTAGTACTTTTTTCCCCACCGATGAATTAAGGAATATTGATATTGAACTCATGTTGTATTGTAATTTTTTTTTGACACGCGCAAAATTATAATTATAGTCTTAACCCAATTTTATTTTTGTAATTTAAAATCATTCTATGTTACTAGGAATTAGTCGTATTTTAGTAAGACCATAACGCTTCTTTCTCTACCTTTGCAGCCCATTTTTTTAGTTTATGTTTGGTCTGATAAGGAAATGTTTATTCAAAATGCCACCGGAAAGAGCGCACCATTTTACTATGAGTATGCTATCCTTTCTGACCAATATCCCATTTTCTCTCAATCTTCTAAAAAAAATGCTTGGAGATTGGAGTAACGGTAAGCAATCAAAGCATATAGCCGGAATTAGATTTTCAAATATTGTTGGGCTTGCCGCAGGATTTGATAAAGACGCAAAATATCTGAAAGTTTGGAAAAAATTAGGTTTTGGTTTTGTTGAAATAGGCACTGTTACACCTAAGCCCCAAGATGGAAATCCCAAACCGCGACTTTTTAGATTAGTTAAAGACCATGCGATTATTAACAGAATGGGATTTAATAATTCTGGTTTGGATGCGGTGAAACAAAGGTTAAAAAAACGTCCGAAAGGACTTGTGGTTGGAGGCAATATCGGTAAAAATAAAATTACTGAAAACCAGTTTGCAGCCAATGATTACCTACTTTGTTTTGACACGCTCTATGATTACGTAGATTATTTTGTAATCAATGTGAGTTCTCCAAATACACCCGGATTGAGAGATTTGCAAAGCATAACGGAGTTGGAGCATATTGTAGCTCCCATTCTCAAAACAAGAGAATTGCTAAAAAAACAAGGGAAATTTCATGTACCTGTTTTTGTCAAATTTGCACCGGATATTACAGATGAACAATTGGCTGAAATTATTCAATTCGTAAATAATACAACCTTAGAGGGAATAGTGCTTACCAATACAACCATCAGTAGAGATAATTTGCTCACACCTATAAATGAAGTTGAAACCATAGGAGCAGGTGGTTTGAGCGGTAAACCCTTATTCGAAAAATCAACAGACATTCTTGCCAAAGCACGCACTATGCTTAATAAAGACAAATTAATTATAGGAGTTGGCGGTATCTTTACCGGTAAAGATGCTCTTAAGAAAATACTAGCGGGCGCGGACCTGATACAGATTTATACCGGTTTTGTTTATAAAGGCCCCGCGTTGATTGGTGAAATATTAAAAGAGATAAACAACACAGAAAAAAATACAGTTAATTGATATGTCATTTTCTCCTAACTATAATCTTGTAGAAGAATTGCGCTGGCGGGGCTTGGTACATGATACTTTTCCCGAGACTGAAAATGTTTTACAAAAAGAACAAATAAGCGGCTATGTGGGTTTTGACCCTACTGCTGATAGTTTGCATGTAGGCAACTTGGTCGCGATTACTTTATTGCGCAAACTACAAAAAGCAGGACACAAACCTTTTGCTCTTGTGGGTGGAGCAACAGGAATGATTGGTGACCCTTCAGGAAAATCAGCGGAAAGAAATCTCTTGGATTTAGAATTACTCCAAAGAAATCAAGCTGCAATAAAAAAACAGCTTGAAAAATTTCTGGATTTTGAATCAAAGACCAATGCAGCACAGATGGTGAATAACTACGATTGGTTTAAGGAATTCAAGTTTCTTGATTTTATACGAGAGGTGGGTAAACACATTTCCATCAGCTATATGATGGCAAAAGATTCTGTAAAAAATCGTCTGGAAACAGGAATCTCATTTACAGAGTTTTCATATCAACTGATTCAAGGATATGATTTTTATTATTTGTATAAAAATCATGGTGTAAAACTCCAAATGGGTGGCAGTGACCAATGGGGAAATATCACAACCGGAACGGAGTTAATCAGGAGAATGGGAGGCGGAGAGGCTTATGCGCTCACAGCACCATTGCTAACCAAAGCAGATGGAACTAAATTTGGAAAATCCGAAGGAGGAAATGTTTGGCTTGACTCTAATAAAACAAGTCCTTATACTTTTTACCAATTCTGGCTTAATGTCAGTGATGAAGATGCCGAAAAGCTGATAAAAGTATTTACAGAATTTTCACGAGCCCAAACAACCGAACTAATTGACCAACATAGACAAGAACCGCATTTGCGCTTGTTACAAAAAACATTGGCAAAAGAGCTTACAACTTTGGTTCATTCGGCATCAGATTATGAAACTTCCGTAAAAGCTTCTCAAATATTGTTTGGCAACGCAGACCCTAATGAGCTACTCAGTTTGGGAGAGAAGACTTTTTTGAGTGCTATGGAAGGTGTGCCGACATTTAGCATAGCTAAAGAAAAATTACGGTCAGGTATTCACATACTTGATTTGTTGGCTGTAGAAACCTCCGTTTTCCCTTCCAAAGGAGAAGCGAGAAAAATGATACAAGCCAATGCGTTGAGTTTTAACAAGCAAAAACATACTGACTCAGAAGCACAAGTAAACAAGGATAATTTGATCTTCGAAAAGTTTTTGTTGGTGCAAAAAGGCAAAAAGAATTACTTTTTAATAGAGGTAAGGTAAGATTCAGTCTTTTTTATCAAATCCACTAAACTGGGATAAGTCTTAGTATTGGGTTGCAAGAGAAAGTTTTGGTTTTCAAATCTTACTTCTGTAATACCTTCTTCAGTTTGAGGTTTTAGATTTGTTATTTTCTCAGTCGAACGCATCAAAAACCAAAAAGTTTCTTTTAATGCCGGCTTGCCATTGAATAAATAAAGATGATAACTCTTTGGGAGTTCTGAGATTATTTTTAAATTTTGGATACCACATTCCTCTCTCACCTCCCTCAAAGCCCCTTCTTTCTCACTTTCGTTTTTTTCGAGTTTCCCTTTGGGTAAATCCCAATGATCAAAGCGTTTGATATACAAAAATTTTCCGTTTTCTTCAACTATACCGCCCGCTGCCTGTATAAACTTAAATTCATTTTTGAGTAATCGAATAAGATGAGCAGGAGAATGGGTTTTGACAACAAAATGCTCAACAATATTCTCGTCTTTATTGAGACATTGTTTTGCATATTTTTTAAGAAAAGAAAGTGAAATTTCAGGATTGAATTTTTGAGCAACAGAAACTAAGGAAATGGAATTTTGGTTTGTGAAAATAGTATAATTTTGTTTGCTCATGATTGACAAAGAAATATCCGCAAAAGTAGCAAATTACCTGCTCGATGTAAAAGCAGTAAAACTTAATCCCCAAAACCCTTTTACCTGGACTTCGGGCTTGATTTCTCCTATTTATTGCGATAATAGGGTAACACTCTCTTATCCTGAAGTTCGCACATACATTCGGGATATGTTTGTGAAAATTATCAAAGAATATTTTAGTGATGTAGAATGTATTGCAGGTATCGCAACTGCCGGTATTGCACAAGGAGCACTTGTTGCACAAGAAATGGGAATTCCTTATGTATATATTCGTCCGGAACCTAAAAAACACGGGATGAAAAACTCTGTAGAAGGTTTTTTGAAAGAGGGGTCAAAAACTGTTTTGGTAGAGGATTTGGTTTCGACAGGCAAAAGCAGCTTGGCAGCATTGGATAATCTGAGAAATAGCGGAGGTGTCGCACTTGGTTTGGTTTCTATCTTTACCTATGGTTTCCCGGAGGCATTGGAACGATTTAAACAAGCGGATTGCCCTTATATCTATTTAAGTAATTATTCAGTACTGTTAGAGGAAGCAGTAAAGTCCGGCTATGTGACTTCACAAAATAAAGATGCTTTAGAATCATGGAGTGCAGATCCTGTGGCATGGGCTGCTGCACATAAATAATTTGATACCTTGTCTTCTATTGATTCTCATTATATGCAACGTGCTATCCGGCTTTCTGAGAAAGGCTTGGGACAAACACACACAAATCCTTTGGTTGGGTGTGTAATTGCATATAATGACAGAGTCATTGGCGAGGGATATCATACAGGATACGGGGCTGCACATGCGGAGGTAGAAGCTATTAGGAGTGTATCAGAAAATGATAAACAGTTTTTAGATAAATCTACCCTTTATGTAACACTTGAACCGTGCTGTCACTATGGAAAAACACCGCCATGCACTGATTTAATTTTAGAAAAAAACATACCCAATGTAGTGATAGCCCATCTTGATCCTTTTGAGAAAGTTGCCGGAAAGGGAGTTGAAAAACTCAAAAATGCAGGTGTGAATGTGAGAGTAGGGTTTTTGAAAGAAGAGGCAGCATTTGTTAATCGTAGATTCTTGTGGAATCAAGAGAAGCATAAACCTTATGTTATTCTCAAATGGGCTGAGACGGCAGATGGTTTTATAGCAGGAAATGAGCCGGGTCAAAAGCAGATTAGCGGTTCTTTGGCGCAATTGCTATTACATCGTTGGCGCAGTGAAGAGTCAGCATTTTTGATTGGTAAAAATACTTTGTTGCATGATTCTCCATTGCTAACCAATAGATTGTGGAGCGGAAATAATCCGGTGCGAGTTGTGTTGGGAAATGCTGATGTTGCATATTTACAACTTCCTTTTTTTAAAGTGAATGAACCGACCTATCTGATCGGTATGTCTCACGGGGTTCAACAGATTCACAATGCAGAGTTGGTTTCTTTTGACCCCCATAATATAGAAGCGGTTCTGGAGTTTGTTATGCAAGAGCAATTGAGTTCGTTGGTTGTTGAGGGAGGAAAGAAAGTTTTGGAGAGTTTTATCAATGCCGGCTTTTGGAATGAGATAAGGGTTTTTAAATCTAAATATAAATTGTTTAAGAATGGTGTCAAAGCACCTGAAATGCCTCAACAAGAATATATTGAACAAGATTTGAAAGATGACAATTTGATTGTTTTGTATAAAAATGCTTTTTGAAACAAGCTATAAAATTCCTGTTAATGCTTCCGAGTCACGTTTTAACATTAGGGGAAGTAAGTTTTATGGTTTCTTATTTCCTGTTTCAAATGAAGAGCAGGTTAAGCAACATTTGGAAAATATCAAACAACAATATCCCGATGCAACTCATTGGTGTTATTCTTATGTTTTAAATATTGATAAAAGTAATCAACGTTTTAATGATGACGGGGAGCCTGCAAATACAGCAGGACGACCTATTTTACGACAAATTTTATCTTTTGACTTGACCAATACTTTGGTAATTGTGGTTCGTTATTTTGGCGGAAAACTACTGGGAGTACCCGGTTTGATAGAGGCCTACGGAGAATCTGCAAGGTTGGCACTTCAAGGATGTCAAATTGAAGAGAAGTCCATAGAGTCCTATTTTAAAGTTGAGTTTGGTTATGAAGATGAGCCGCATGTATGGCAGTTAGCACGATTAACCCAAGCAAGAATTGAGGAAAAAACATACACTGAAAAAGGGTCTTTGATTATGGCAGTACCCTATGCTATGCAAAGTCAATTTGAACTCACAGCAAAAGACTTTTTTATGCTGAATGTGAAATTTATTAAGGTCGCTTGATTTTAATCTATTTCATTTCTTTATTCTTTCTGTTGTTTCGGTAATATTTATTCTCTGATTCTTTTTGTTTTCTGATTTCTTTATTTCTTTCCACATTTGATTATATAATATCTTTTCTTTTATAGATGTAAGTAATTTATATTCAGCTAATTAATTTTAAGAAATCAGGTTTGCTTTTTATAGTGCCTTTGCGTATAAATCGATAAAACTTCATAAAGTATGGACTAAATGCCGAAATACAAGAACTAACAAATGTTAGTTATTGGAATTAAAAAATACATTTGCCGAAAATTTAAACAATAAAAAATGAAAAAATTATTACTCATCGGGCTGTTATCATTTATGTTCAGCCCCTCGCTATTCTCTCAACAGATAGTAAGCGAAAATTATGTTACTACGATTACTAAGGATGATTAGTTTGCAACTGCGCCACTTCCTTATTTGAACTATGATGCAAATGTTTACATAGTTACTTACACTTCCGTGGATGCAAAAGGAGCGCCTGATACCTTGTCGGGATTGCTCATTAAGCCTGACACTACAGGAATTAATTTCCCTTATGCTATTTCATTTCATGGTTCAGCGGATAGTAAAACATGTGTTCCAACAAACCCCGATTACCTTGATGCGGCATTGGATGGGTTTATTTCTGCTAGTATAGGGATGATAGTTATGATACCGGATTATGTCGGAATGGGAACCGGAAGAGGTGTTCAAACGTACTTACATGCCGGAACGTTTTTTAGTGCTGCAGATGATATGTTAAAAGCTGTTAAAGCCAAAAACTATTCCAACAGTAGTAAATTATTCCTTTTTGGCTTTTCTCAAGGAGGATATGGCTCAATGGCTACTCAGAAGCTAATGCAAGAGAAATATGGAGCTTCTTTCGTTACTGCGGCTGCACATATTGCAGGAATTTATAACCTTTCTTCCTTTATAAGAGAAGGAATATTGAATAATAATCCATTACCTTATGATTTTGTTACTTATATAACCGTGATAATTGGATTTAATGAGCAGTATCATTATTTTGATACTCTTTCTGAGTTTTTTAAACCTGATTATGCTGATATAATCAAATTATATTATGACGATGATGCTGATTGGATAACTGTTGACGACTCTCTTCATAATAAAATGGTTGCGGAATTTGGTTCTAGTCTTCTTCGCAATATCTTGTTAGATAATATTTATGACTCTATTCAGAATAACCCTGATTACATCGTAAATAAAAATATAAGAGAGAATAATGTTTGTAATTGGATTCCTGAATCACCAACGAGACTGTATTATTGCTTCGGAGATAGTAATGTACTATATGAAAACAGCGTTATGTGTTTGGATTCTATGTACGCTTTGGGAGCAGACCCTAATATAGTTAGAGGCGATACTATGGATACTCCGGACGATATCTTGGATCATCACGGATGTTCCTTCAGCGCTTACCCCGCAGCATGGCTCTTTATGCTTCCCTATTTAGAGGATGACAATAATGAGTCAGTAGCATCTATTGAGTTTGAAAACAATTATAAAATGTACCCCAATCCTGCTCAAAGCAAAATTACCATAGAGTCAAAGAAAAAGTCGGTTTCCAACATCAGCATAATAGATTTATGCGGACGTTCGGTACTAAGTACGGATAATCAAAACGGAAGAACAATAGTACTTGATGTTTCTAATATTGAAGTAGGAGCATATATACTGAGGGTAAAAGATAATAATGGTGTGATTAATTACACAAAACTAATCATTCAGCGATAATTCAGAGTAAACAACCAATCTTCACAGACCGCTTTACATATTCATTGTAGGGCGGTTTTTTTTATCTATGGACTAAATTGTGTTATATTAAAATTCGTCCGGTTCGACATGGATAAGGACATCCTCCAATTGAGGCAATTTAGATTTAAGTTTTTCTTTAAGAATATGAGCGATATCATGACCTTCTTTAACGGTTATATGAGCATCAACAGTAATGTGCAAATCAGCGAAATAGGTCATTCCTGTTTTACGAATATGGCACTTTTCTGTATTGATAACTCCTGATACAGTGCTAGCTGTTTCTCTGATTTCCGCAACAATATCATCATATAAGTGTTCATCCATAATCTCTCCCAAGGCAGGTCTGAAAATACGATAAGCATTAAAAAGAATAAAAGCTGATGCAAATAAGGCTGCCCAGTCATCTGCTGTTTCATAGCCTTTGCCCATTATCAGGGCAATACTAATTCCTATAAATGCTGCTACAGATGTAATGGCATCGCTTCGGTGATGCCAAGCATCAGCCTTTAATGACAAACTGCCCAATTGTTTCGATTTGCGTATCACTATATGGTAGGAGATTTCTTTCCAAAGAATAATAGGTGCCAAAACAAAAAGAGTAAATAGTTTTGGCGATGGATGAGGTGTATTGATATTTTGAATGGCCTGAAAGGCAATAACAACGGCTGAAATAACAAGGAATGCAACCACCATAAAAGTAATGAGAGGTTCAAGTCGCCCATGTCCGTAAGGGTGGTTTTCATCGGCAGGTTTTTGAGTATATTTAATTCCAAATAATATAAGCAATGACGCACAAACATCAGTGGTGGATTCAATAGCATCAGCTATCAAAGCATAGGAGTTACCGAAAATGCCGGCAATCCATTTTATAACTGCCAATGCCGCATTTGAAAGTATGCTGAAAGTGGCAGTGTGAATAGCCTTGATTTTGTATTCTTGTTTATGCATTAGATGCTCTAATGAGAGTACAAAGGTAAAGTGAAGACAGAGTTATTTTATTCTACTCATTAATTTTAGGATAAATGTATTGCTAATCTCTATGTTAGAATTTCAATTTGTACAATATTTTTTTCGTCCACAGCTGTTTGAAAGTATTTGATATTGTTTGGGCAGGTGGAATGAAATTTGCCCAATTATTATTCGTTATTATTAGAGTTCCCATGAAAATCAGGTATTTCTTTCTTTTTGTGTTTATTGCTTTCGCAGGATTAGGTGCTAAACGTGTAGAGCCTCCTCCTGTAATTAGCTCTACCATTGATGTTAGATGGTATGAACAGGTAATCAAGGGAATGACTTTGGACGAAAAGATTGGTCAATTGTTTATGGTGGCAGCCTATTCTAATAAAGATGCTGCTCACACCAAGCAAATAGAGGATTTGATTGAAAACTATCATATTGGTGGATTGATTTTTTTTCAGGGGGATCCTCTCAAGCAAGCATATTTGACAAACTATTATCAGGGAATATCAAAATATCCTTTGTTCATAGGGATTGATGCTGAATGGGGTTTGAGTATGAGAATTAAACCATCTGTTAAATATCCCTACCAACTCACTTTGGGGAGTCTGAATAATGATACTTTGATTTATGAAATGGGAAAACAAATTGGTTTGCAGTTAAAAGCATTAGGGATTCATATCAATTTTGCTCCGGTTGCTGATATCAATAATAATCCCTCAAATCCTATTATTAATTTCAGGTCATTTGGTGAAAATAGGCAAAAGGTTGCCGAAAAAGCATGGGCGTATGCCGAAGGAATGCAGGATGTAGGGGTGTTGGCTTGCGCAAAACATTTCCCCGGACATGGCGACACCGATGCAGACAGCCACAAAGAACTTCCGTTAATTCCATACAGCAGACAGCGTTTGGATTCTCTGGAATTATATCCTTTTCGCTATTTGATTAACCGCAATATTGCAAGCATCATGCTGGGACACTTGTATGTACCCGCATTGGATAACAGGCAAGGAAGACCTGTGTCACTTTCAAAATCAGTAGTTACCGATTTGCTAAAAAATGAATTGGGATTCAGAGGACTTGCAATCACAGATGCAATGAATATGAAAGGTGTCCGCAATACTTTCCCGGCAGGCTTGGGAGAATTGGAAGCTTTTCTTGCAGGAAATCATATTTTGTTGTTCCCTGATAATATTCCGTCTGCAATTATTCAAATCAAAAAGGCAATTGAAGATGGGAGAGTGACAACAGAAGAATTGAACCGGAGGGTATTAGAAATTTTAAAATGGAAAGAATGGGCAGGTTTGAGTAATTACAGACCCATTGATATTGATGCGCTGCAAAAAAACTTATTCCCGGATGATGCAGAGCCACTCATAAAGAATATTGCAGAACAGAGTATCACATTGCTTGGAGACCGGAACGGGATGTTGCCGTTGGGTGCTAATCCCCAAGCCAATATAACCTTTATTGTTTTGGGAAATGAGAGGCCGGAAGATTATATCAATAATATAAAATCAGAGTTTAAAAACGCGGATATTATCTTTATTAAACGAGGCAGTACTTGGGATAGCTATCAGTCGCAAATAAATAAACGTGCTGCTAATACCCATTATGTTATATCAATTCATCAACCCAAAATTTGGACTACAAAAACCTATGGTTTTTCCGATAACGAAATCAAGTTTATTCAGAATATGAATGTATTGACCCAAAGTTGCAATGTGTTTTTTGCGAATCCATACATTCTTGGTAATTTCAAAAACCTTAAAACAGTGGTAATGGCGCATGAGGATGATTATTGGTTTCAGGTTTCTGCGATAGAATTAATCAAAGGAAAAATTCCATTTGAAGGAATCATGTCGGTAAGTATTGGGGATTACAAAGCAGGAACAAGTATGGCAATCAAAACCATTGAACCTGCAAAACCGCAAGCTCCTGTTAAAACCGGAAATTCAAAGCATAAATTGGATGTGAACAAGCTCAAGAGCATTGATACCATTGCACAACAAATTGTTGCAAATCATGCAGCACCGGGATGCAGAATTTTGGTACTATATCAAGGAGAACCTGTTTATGATTTGAGTTACGGATTTCATACTTATGATGACAAAGAACCAGTAAACCCTTATGATTTATATGATTTAGCATCAGTAACCAAAGTTGCGGCAACCACATTAGCAGTGATGAAATTGTATGAAGACGGTAAAATTAAATTGAATGACCCAATTGGGAAATTTTTAGTTTGGGCACGCAATAGTAATAAGGAACATATTACCATCCGCCAATTATTGCTTCACGAATCAGGTTTGCCTGCATGGATACCTTTTTATAAAAGTACTTTGGGTGTGATGTATGACAGTTTGTATAAGAAAAGAGAAGATTCACTGTATTGCGTTCAGATAGCTGATCGAATGTTTATGAAAAACGATTATCGCTATAGCATTTATTCTCAAATTATTGAAGCACCTCTCGGACCTAAAAAATATTTGTATAGTGATTTGGGAATGGTTTTACTTAAAGAGATTATAGAACAAGCATCCGGAGAGCCTTATGAATGGTACATTAATCAGAATTTTTATATTCCGATGTACTTGGATAACATAACCTTTAATCCTCTTTGTTGCTATAATAAAAATCGTTTAGTGCCAACCCAATATGATCAGGTTTATAGAAAACAACTTGTTCAGGGCTATGTGCATGACCCTTGTGCGGCTATGTTGGGAGGTGTTTCAGGAAATGCAGGTTTGTTTTCTACTGCCTATGACTTGGCAGCTATTGGACAAATGTTACTTAACGGGGGAGTATATAATGGTAAGAGGATATTGAAGTCTGAGACTATTGAGTTATTTACATCAAAACAAAATTCTCATTCCAGAAGGGGTTTGGGATGGGATAGACCCGAGTTTGGCAATGGAGCTTCACCTTCTTCTAAATTAGCATCCGATAAAACTTTTGGACATACAGGTTTTACAGGTACTTGCATTTGGGTTGACCCGGAATATGACTTGGTTTATGTTTTCCTTTCTAATAGAATTTTCCCTGATGAAGAAAATAAAGAACTCATAAAAGGCAACTATAGAACAAGGATACAAGACCTTATTTATAATGCTTTTATATATTAAGGGGTGAAAAAAAGAGCAAGTTTTTTCTCTAATATTGAACCCAAAATAATTCCACATGCAGTATCTTTCACAAATCTTATTTATACTAATACTCGGTGCAGGAGTTTATTTCTTCTATAGAAGTATCAATCGAATCATCCGAAATATTAAACTGGGGAAAGACATAGACCTCAGTGATAACAAAGCCAAACGCTGGAAGAATATGCTCCGTTTTGCAGTAGGGCAAGGCAAAATGACAAAAATTAAACCTATTGCCGGCATATTGCATGTGTTTGTGTATTTAGGGTTTGTCCTAATCAATATTGAAGTATTAGAAATTATTATTGATGGAATTGCCGGAACTCACAGAGTATTTAGACCAGTCTTGGGAGGACTTTATGATTTCTCAATTGCTTTCTTCGAAATCCTTGGTCTGCTTGTGATTATCTCATGTATTATTTTTCTGTTCAGAAGAAATGCTATGAAGATATACCGTTTCCAATCACCGGAACTCAAGGGATGGCCGTTTTTTGATGCCAACGTAATTTTGGTGGTTGAAATAGTTTTGATGGTTGCTCTTATTGTAATGAATGCGGCAGACCGCTCTTTTCAAGCAGATGCTTCAATGCCGGTCAGCAGTTTTCTATATCCAATGTTTGAAAATATGAGCGATTCTTCAGCACATCTTTGGGTGCAAGCAGCATGGTGGTTTCACTTTGTTGGAATACTTTGGTTTTTGAACTATGTCCCTTATAGCAAGCATCTTCATATTATTCTGGCTTTCCCAAACACTTATTACACCAATCTTGACCCTAAAGCCAAATTCAAAAATAATGAGTTGGTCAGCAATGAGGTTAAAGCCATGATGGATACTTCGTTTACTCCGCCAACGGTTGAGAACCCGAGGTTTGGAGTGAAAGACGTTGAAGATTTAACATGGAAAAACTTGTTGGATGCTTATTCATGTACGGAATGTGGACGTTGTACTTCTGTATGTCCTGCAAATACTACCGGAAAACTTCTCTCACCACGCAAAGTGATGATGGACACACGCGACCGCTTGGAAGAAGTAGGCAAAATAAGAGATGGTGTTTTGCCTGAACCGGAACAGCCCAAAGATTTGCATACCTATATAACCAAAGAGGAACTATTGGCTTGTACTACTTGCAACGCTTGTGTTGAAGTTTGTCCTATTAATATCAATCCAATGGATATTATAGTGAATATGCGACAATATTTGGTTATGGAAGAATCAGCAGCACCACAGGAATGGAATATGATGTTTAGCAATATTGAAAATAATGGTGCCCCATGGCAGTTTGCACAAAGCGAAAGAGCCAATTGGGCTATCGACCTCGAGAATGAAAGCAAAAAAGACGAAAATTAAAATCAGACGAAAATGAAAGTAAGAACTTATGCAGATTATTTAGCAGCAGGCGAAACGCCTGAAATACTTTTTTGGGTAGGATGTGCCGGTAGTTTCGACCAAAGGGCACAAAGAGTAACCAAAGCTTTTGCAAAAATTTTGGATTATGCAGGTGTAAAGTTTGCTGTTTTGGGCAACGAAGAAAGTTGTACCGGAGACCCTGCAAAAAGAGCTGGTAATGAGTTTTTGTTCCAAATGCAGGCAAGTAATAACATTGCGGTACTTAACGGTTATGGAGTTAAGAAAATCGTGGCAACTTGTCCGCATTGTTTTAACACAATCAAAAATGAATATCCCGAACTTGGCGGAAATTATGAAGTGCTTCACCACACTCAGTTTTTACAAAGCCTTATCAATGAAGGCAGGCTTAAAATAAAAGGCGGATTCTACAAAGGAAAGAAAATCACCTATCATGACAGTTGTTACCTCGGTCGTGGAAATGGAGTGTATGAAGCCCCCAGAGAGGTTATTGCCGCTATGGAAGCAGACCTTGTGGAAATGAAAACCTGCAGAAGCAAAGGAATGTGTTGTGGTGCAGGAGGAGCCCAGGTCTTTAAAGAATCTGAAAAAGGAAAAAAAGAAATCAATACCGCTCGTATTGAACAAGCCATTGAAACAGGTGCTAAGGTGGTTGCATCAAATTGTCCCTTCTGTATGATTATGCTACAAGACGGAATTAAAGCCTGCGGCAAAGAAAATGATATGAAAGTTATTGATATTGCTGAGTTGATTGCTAAAGCAGAAGACTTAATTGATTAAGTTAAACACGCTCCTAAGAGATTACATCATATTTTCTCAGAATCTTTAAAAAAGCTTCTAAATCCTTGCTCAGCGTGCATTGAACACTTATTTGTTTCCCGTCAATACTTGTGAAAGAAAGCCCTGAGGCGTGTAGTGCAATTCGTTCAATAATTGGACTTTCGTGTTCTTCATTTTTTGATAAATGAAAATGGCGTTTAATCTTTGAAAGTAAAGGAGCTTCACCTCCATATAGGATATCATTTACAATAGGGTTGTTTTGTTCGGCAAGATGCACCCTGATTTGATGGGTTCGCCCTGATAGCGGTTTGCATTCCACAACAGAAAAATGTTTGAACTGCTCAATGGTATTCAGTATGGTTTGTGCTGCTTTTCCGTAACGATGAGATACTTTTACCCTTTTGCCCGAAATCTGCAAAGGCAAGTCAATGATTTGCTTGGAAAAATTAGAAGTTCCGTTGCAAATTGCAATATAGGTTTTGTCCACTAATCTTTTTTCAAACAGAATAGCTGCATGTCTGTATGCTTCTGTATGTTTAGAAGCAAGCAAGCACCCAGAAGTTTCTTTATCCAAACGGTGGCAAAGCTGAGCACCGGGATATCTGTCTTTGAGTAACCTTAAAACGGAAGGAGTGGAAAATACATGTTCATCAAGACTGGCTACTCCGGAAGGTTTATCAATAACCAAATAATGCTCATCTTCAAAAATGACGGACAATCCCTTTTTTCGATTTTCTTTCATGAAACCTCTTTATTTAGCTGTGGTATCGCTCATCATTTCCAATCGCAATCTTGTGATTACTTTCTTTGTCTGCATAGAAAAATCGGAATTCATAATCCAATCAAAATAAGTAGGCTCCTTTTGAAATACTTCTTTTACAGCAAAGCCCTTGTATTTACCAAAATTGAAAACAGGAACTTTACTGTTGTTATAAACGATTCGACCTGATAAGTCAAGGGTTTCGCCATTTGAGGTAAAGGCATGCAGCCCGGCAACAGTTTTGGAAAGTTCGCTATATCTCCCAATCTGTGCATCCAGAATTTCCCAAGTTGCAATGGTGTCAGCACTTGCAGAATGTGCACCTTCTAAATCTTTGTTGCAATAGAATTTATATGCTGCTGACAAATTTCGCGGCTCCATTTTATGAAATATTCTTTGAACATCAATTGTTTTGCGCTTTTCAATTTCTAAATCAATTCCTGCTCTTCCCAATTCTTCCATCAGCATTGGAATGTCAAATTTGTCAGAGTTAAAACCGGCTAAATCTGCATCCCCAATAAAATTCATAATCGCTTTAGCCTTCTCTTCAAAAATAGGCTCATTGGCTACCATCTCATTGGTGATTCCGTGAACTGCTATAACATCCGGAGTCATGATAACCTGAGGGTTAAATCGTTGCAGGAACTCTTCTTTATCACCATTTGGTTTTATTTTTAACAAAAACAATTCAACGATTTTGTCTTTGATGAAATTGACACCGGTACTTTCAATATCCAGTACAACAAGGTTTTTATTTAACTGTAAATTCACGCTTCAAATTTATGGCATTTGTATCTCTGTGGCAAAGACTTATACGATGAATGGGATATTCTATTCAAATAAATCAGGCCTTTTTTCTTGAGTAAGTTTTTCTGCTTGTTCCATACGCCATTTTTCTATTTCTTTAAAATTTCCTGAAAGCAAAATCTCAGGGACTTTCATTCCATCAAAATCAGCAGGGCGAGTATATACAGGAGGTGCAAGCAACCCGTCTTGGAAACTGTCTGATAATGCGCTCTCTTCATTGCTGATTACCCCGGGTATCAATCGCACAATACCGTCCACCAACAATGCTGTCGGTATTTCGCCTCCTGTTACCACAAAATCTCCAATACTGAGTTCCATGGTCACATATTTATCTCTGATTCTTTGATCAATTCCTTTGTAATGACCGCTGATAATCAGCAGATTCTCTTTGAGAGAAAGTGTATTGACTATTTTTTGTTTTGCCGGGATTCCATCAGGTGTTAAGAAGATAATCTCATCATAAACTCTTTCGCTTTTTAATTTCTCTATACATTTTGAAAGAGGAACGGGAATAATCACCATTCCTGCACCCCCACCATAAGGGTAGTCATCAACCTGTTTGTATTTGTTATCTGCATAATCTCTCAGATTGTGAATATGGAGTTCTGCAAGCCCCTTGTCTTGTGCTCGCTTTACTATGGAGTAATTGAACGGACTTTGCAGCAACTCCGGCAAAACAGTTATGATATCGATTCTCATAGAAGCTGCCAAAGTTATTGAAAAAACTTTGCAGGCTTTCCTCCGGAAATCGGGACTTTAGTCAGCAGAATTATCTCCCAAACTAATCAGCATACCGATTGTGTGCTGATTAAATGTCCTATAGTCCTGTGCAAGTCTTTGGTTGATGGAATAGCGATAACCCACGCAGAGTTTGTCTGCAATGGGTGTCCAAAATCCTGCACCAAAACACACACTGCCAATTGTCCTGTTGAAGCCGGCTGTTGGGTTTTGATTGATAATGTCAAAATTGTAGCCGATAATTCCATAAGGCTCTATCATTTTTGACCTGTTATTTAGAAAGAATTTTCCATTATTGGGGTTCAGCAAAAGTCCAAGTCCGATTCTGAAAAAATCAGAGCCAATCTCACTTTGAAAATCGGCACCCATATTTTTGAGATGACCTAAACTTATATTGGAATAAACTGTGAAAAAGTCAGAAATGGGATAGCCGTATTCAATACAGCTAAACGCAGAGATTCTGTGGTTTTGAGGTTGAGGGTTCTTGAGCCATCGCGTTGAAAAATCAATCGCACCTCCTTGTATTGCAATATACCGGTTCCTTATGATTTGGCCGTTGCTCATCCCTGACAGAAGTAAACAGAATAGGACAAACAACAGCTTTTTATTGCAAAACATAGGACAAAGATAATTTTATTGTCAGAATTTAAGTTTACTTTCTCTTTCCAAATCCTTTTTCTTGATATCCTCGCGTTTATCAAACTGTTTTTTCCCTTTTGCTAAAGCGATTTCAATTTTAATCAATCCTCTTTCACTCAAAAAAACTTTTATTGGAACAATTGTATATCCCTCGACCTCAACTCCTTTTTTTAGTTTGCGAAGTTCGCGTTTGGTCAGAAGCAGTTTTCTGTCTCTGAGAGGTTCGTGGTTGAGATAACTTCCGAATTTCCACTCGGAGATATGCATGTTTTTTATAAAAAGTTCATTGCCGACAAAGACACAGTAGGATTCTGAGATAGAGGCATTGTTGTTTCGGATAGATTTTACTTCTGTTCCCGTTAGAGAAAGACCTGCGGTAAATCTTTGTTCCAACTGAAAATTAAAACCGGCTTTTTTGTTGACAATATTCAGGTTAGCCATTATTTTCTATAAGGGAGTTAAACAGATTGTTTATTTTATCTTTTGGCAAAATTTTCTGCCCTTGTGTACCGGTAGCAATAATTCTGTTGCCCACTCGAGCTGTGAAAATACAATTGATTGAATTGGATTTTAGTTCATTGATTTCGGCTTCAAACTCTACAGTTTGACCTAACAAAGCAGGGGAGAGGTGTTGAATGTTCAGAAATGTTCCTATCCCTTCCTCATTTTCATCTTTCATCTCAAGTACAAATAATCTGCATACCCATTCTGCATCACGGCCAAGAGCAAATGTGGCATAAACAGGGTGAACCATTCCGCTGTCAAATGCCGCTGTATCTTCTTTTGTGACTGTTTTGGAATAGTATTTTTTGTCTCCTGTCTTAAATCGTTGATTCATCATTAATTGCCATTTCGTTTTCTTTCTTCCTCTTCTTTTCGCTTCTTTTCTTCTCTTTCTTTTTCAATCAACTTGTTAATATAGTCTTGGTCAATGATTTCGGTTTTGGGTGGAGGATTTTGAGTAGTATTGTCTTCTTTGTTTTCAAGAACTGGCGCAATAGGATTATTTGGGTCTATATTGAATCTCAGCAAAATGTCACGATATTTTGCATTAATGGAGTCCAACTCATGATTTTTGATTTCGAGGTTATTTATATGTTCATCTCGCTTCATTATCTGATTTGTGAGAACCGTATTATCATTTTTTACCTGAGTAATTTCGTCTTGCATCAGTGTTGTTTTTGTTTCTAATTCTGAGATTTTATCTTTTTGGGTAGTGACCAAATTGGTCAGATTAATGATAATGTCTCCACTCTGTTGGGTTTGAATTTCGTCTTTAAATTTTTGTAATCTCACCAATTCGGCTTTAGCTTTTAGGAGTTCAGCTTTTAGAGTGTTATTTTCGTTTTCTAAATCGCGGTTTAGTGAGGTCAGCTCTCTGTTTCTATTTGTCAATGCAGTGTCGATCCCGTGGTTCTGAGTGGTATTAAGACTGGTTGTTCCATTGCAATTTTTAAGTTTGGTTTTTAAATCTTCAATTTCTGCATCCTTTTTAGCTAAATCATTGCGTAGTTGGATGATAATTTGAGATAATGCAGCATCCTCAGGGCTTGTCTTAGGGTCTGTTTTGGGATTTTGTTTGATGTCTTCTCCCAATAATTCAATAAATTTGAATGAAGCGCGTGAGGCAGGTCCAATATATAAACCAAAATTCCCCTTAGAGAGTTCTATTTCTGAGAATGTCGTAATATATTTCTGGTTGATATAAAGATCATAGACCTTGTTATTCGTTCTAACTAATATTTCATTGTATTCTTTTGTAACTGCAAAGGGATAATTTATCCACCCTTCTTTTCCTTTAGATATGGGTGCAATTCGATCCGGATATACTCGACAAATTCTATATTGCCTTTTTTGGTTGATTTCGATTAAAATGCCGGAGGATTTGTCTCTATCAGCCATTATCAGGATTCCGGCTGATGATTTCTTACGGTTTAGCTTTATTAGACTAAGCCCCACTTTAATTTCATAAGAATTGTATTTCTCATTATGATTTGGAATGACGAAATATCCGAGCTCAGGATTTTTTCTAATTAAGTCAAAGCTATTGGATTGTTTGATAAAAAGATTGTCGACATTGTATGTCTGTGTCCAGATGTCATCCTTTGTAGATTCAAAGTTATCTTTAAACAAAATTTTATTAAAATCATTTGCCACTTCCTGACAAAAAAGGCTCGTTGGTATAAATGCAAGTAAAATGAATTTGAAAAGTTTCATATTTGCGCTTCGTTTTAGCGTATGGCAAAAGTAGTAAAATCAATCAGATTGAAATTACATTTAATATCAAGGAATGTTGGAAATTATTTGGGTGTGTTTGCTGTGATATTCATCCTAATGCTGCAATATTCTTGCAAGAATGATATTGAAGTTTTTACTGAATATAAAGAACAAGCAGTAGTTTATGGTTTGCTTGATTTGGGTATGCAAACTCAATATCTGAAAATAGGAAAGACTTTTCTCAATCCAAACATCTCAGCTCATGAGATAGCGCAAATAAAAGATTCATTGTATTTTGAGGATGCAACCATAAAACTGATTGAGGAGCAAACCGGGAAAGAAATTATCTTTTTTCCAACTGATTCAATTTCAAAAGATTCAGGTTTTTTCCAAAATAGTTCAAATGTCATTTATTCTTCAAATGAGATAATTAATCCAAAATATTCATATCGATTATGGATAAAAGATAACAAAACAGGATATACCGCTACAGGAAAAACAATTATTGTTAATAACCCCGTAATTAACTATCCTGTATCCTTCTCGAATCCTTTTTGGTCAGTCTCACCCAAACTTAATATTAATCTACGTTTTGTAAATGGATTAAATGCAAAAACTCAAGATGCCTATTTTGAATTTTGGGTAGCAGAATTTCCCGAATCAGATACAAGTCAATCTGTTATTAAAAAAATTTCTTGGCGTTTTGCTTCTAATATTATCAATGAAGGTGGCCCCCCATATTCCCCTTCAAATCGAGTAGCAGTTGTACCCGGAATTGGATTCTTTGATTTCTTTTTAGGAAATATGGATAATGGAGTCTTTAATACAAACCCAAACTATCAAAGAAAGATTGTTAAAACAGATTTTGTGTTAATTAGTGCATCACAAGATTTGGCAGACTTTGTTGAAGCTTCTACCCCCTCAATAGGAATTGTTCAGAAACAAACTGATTATAGTAATGTAAGTAATGCTTTAGGGTTGTTTTCGAGTCGTAATACAATTCGGATATCTGATATAACATTAGACCCAGCATCCATTGAGTTTTTTAATAGCCCTCAATATCCACAATATGCAATACTGAGATTGATACAGAAGTAATTAAGCAGTTGCCGTTTCGCTGCCTCTTTGCTCATTTACTTTCTTGTAGAAATCTTCTTTGCCGATTTCTTCCTCTTGAATTGTAACAATCTCTTTGAGTTTATTGGTAACTTTTCTTCTTTGAGCGATATCATGCATTTTTTGCGCAAAAGAATATTCTTTTAACTGCTTCATTGCATAGTCTTTAACCATATCAGCAGTCGCATTTGGAATTCCATATTGTCTGAAAAGCCCGATAGAATATGCAATAGCAGTATCTTCAATTTCTTCTGCGGAGATTTCAATTTTGTTTTCTGCTGCAATTTTCTCGCGAACCAACATTCTTCTGAGAGCAAATGCTTCTTGAGCATATCGTTCCTCTATATTACTCTCATTGTATTCTCTTTCCTTGCTTTCTAACAACCATCTTTTTAAGAAACTGTCAGGTAAAGGAAGAGGGTGGTTCTCATCTAGTTTCTTATCAAGATAGTGTTCAAAGAGTTGTTCAGCCTCTTCTGCATAATATTCACCCATGTTTTCTTTTAGTTTTTCTCTAAAAGCAGTCTCTTCTGTGATACCGCTATTAGGAAATACCTTATCAAACAAGTCTTTGTTTACTTGTGCAGGTTGATGGGATTTTATTTCGTGTATTTCAAGTTCTACAACAGGGTTCATGTCATTGACAATATCTTCACTTACTTCAAGTGTACGTGTAATCATTGCTTTGTCATCCTTGTAAATTTTGAATAAATCTATGTTGAAAACCTCATCCTTTTTCTTTCCTATCAAGAGTTTCTTTGTTTCCTCATCTTCAATATTTTTTAAAGAAAAAGAAATATGCTTGTGATGAAGACCGCCTTCAAGATGCTTCCCATCATTGTCAAGTTCATTGATAGCAGCATAAATAAGGTCGTCAGCTTCAACTACATCCTTGTCTTTCATATCGCCAAATCTCTCTGTCAGGAATTTGATTTCATCCTCTAACTCATTTTCGGGTAATTGTATTTTGTATCTTTTTACCACATCCTTATCAGAGATATTAAGATTGACTTCGGGAGCTAATCCAATGTCAAAAGATAAACTAAAATCAACAGGGTTCGCAAAATCCAAAGGTTTTTGGTCTTCGGATTCTATAGGTCGGGCAAGGATTTCTATCTTGTTATCTTTGAGATAGTCATTTACAGTTTTGTTGGTCAATTCATTAATCTCATTGATAAGAACAGATTCCCCATACATTTTTTTAACCATTCCCATAGGGGCTTTTCCCGGCCTGAAACCTTTTATTGATACTTTCTTTTGTTGTTTTTTTAGTTGCTCATCAACCTTGGGTTGATAATCTTCAGGAGTAAAAGTTACTGTCAATTTTGCTGACAAGTCATCATTTTTTTGAAATTGAATATCCACAGAATTAATTATAAATTGAAATGAAAAATAAAAAGAGTGCGGATGAAGGGAGTCGAACCCCCACGGGTTTCCCCGCTAGATCCTAAGTCTAGTGCGTCTACCAATTTCGCCACATCCGCATTTTTTTAAGTAAAGAACTCTTTTTTTGAGGGGTGCAAATATATATTATCTGTTGTCAATAATGAAATCAATATGAAAAATTATTTGTAATGCAGGAATTATGGGTTTTACAGTTTTTTTAGTGTCAAATATTGACATCATCTTGGATAATTAAAATGCAGTCAGTATGGGTATTTGTTAGTTTTGCAGTAGTAAAAGTCAATATTTATGACAAAAGAAAAGAGTAAATCTACATTATTGGAACTAAGCAAAGAAGAACTTGAAAACAAAGAAATCATCAATCGTTATAGGAGGTTGTTGCGTTCTATAAGATTTACTTTGACCAAAGAAGATAAGAAGCTGATTCGAGATGCTTTTGATTTGGCATTGGATGCACATAAAGGGGTTAGACGGAAATCCGGGGTTCCATATATTTTTCATCCAATAGAAGTTGCACGTATTGCTGCCAAAGAGATTGGTTTGGGAGCGACCTCAATAGCATGTGCGCTTATACATGATGTTGTTGAAGATAGCGATTATTCAATAGAGTATATTGAGAAAAAATTTGGTCAGAAAGTAGCGTTGATTGTTGATGGGCTAACAAAGATTTCGGGAGTTTTTGATTATGCTGATTCTATGCAAGCAGAGAATTTTCGAAAGATGTTACTCACATTGTCTAAGGATGTAAGAGTAATCTTGATTAAATTATGTGATAGGTTGCATAATATGAGAACTTTGGAGTCTATGTCGCGAAAAAACCAGCTTAAAATTGCTTCTGAAACGCTGTTCTTTTATGCACCACTCGCTCATAGACTTGGTTTGTATGCAATTAAAACCGAGTTGGAAGACCTATCTATTAAATATACTGAGAGAAAAAAATACAGTGAAATAAGCACAAAACTTAGAGAAACTAAGGCCTCGCGTGATAGGTATATGCGAAAATTTGCAGAACCTATCAAGACGGCTTTGGACAAACATGGAATTGCTTATGAAATGAAAGGACGAGTAAAGTCAATTTACAGTATTCTTCAAAAAATGGAGAAACAGCAGGTTCCATTTGAAGAAGTATATGATCTTTTTGCAATACGAATTATTGTAGACACTGAAAAAGAAATAGAGAAGGCAGAGTGTTGGCGAGTTTATTCATTGGTTACAGATATTTATTACCCCAATCCATCGCGTTTAAGAGATTGGATATCACAACCCAAGAGCAATGGCTACGAATCATTACATACTACTGTGATGGGAATGGATGGTTTGTGGGTTGAAGTTCAAATTCGTTCTAAGCGAATGGATGAGGTTGCTGAACAGGGCTATGCTGCACATTGGAAATACAAGAACAATTCATCTGGGAAAGACTCTGATAAGGGACTGGATGAATGGCTGCTCAGGGTGAAAGATGTACTCGAAAATCCAGGTCCAAATGCATTAGATTTCTTGGATGAATTTAAGAGTCAGTTACTAGAGGAAGAGATATTTGTGTTTACTCCTAAAGGAGAATTAAAAAGAATGCCCGCAAATTCTACTACACTTGATTTTGCATTTGAGATTCATACTGAAATAGGGATACATTGTATTGGTGCAAAAGTCAATAATAAACTGGTCCAACTTAGAACAAAATTAACTAATGGAGATCAGGTAGAAATACTTACATCTGATAAACAGAAACCAAAAGAAGAATGGTTTGGGTATGTGGTTACCGGTAAGGCAAAAGCAAAACTTAAAGATTTTTTTAATGAAGAAAAAAGAAAGTTTGCAGAAGAGGGTAAAGAGGTGTTAAGAAGAAAATTTAAAACTGCTAAACTTGCTTTTAGTGATGATTACATTAATAAAGTAGTCGATTTTTATAGAGCGCGTACAGCTACCGATCTGTTTGCCTCTATAGGTCAAGGACTGATAGCAAAAGAAAGTATTGAACTTAAAGGAATTCTAACAAAGAGAGCTAGAAAAAGAGTTGTAGACGTTAAACCGGCACCAATAATACATTTCCCGGATAAAACCTCTGAAATTGTTGTTGGAGATACCCCAGAACTTGACTATAAGTTAGCACCATGTTGTAATCCTATACCCGGAGATGATATTTTTGGATTTATCACTGTGGGTGAAGGAATTAAAATTCACAGAACAAACTGCCCCAACGGTATTGCTCTTATGTCCAATTATGGATATAGAGTTGTCAAAGCTGAATGGAAAGAACAATATTACAATAGTAGTAAACAATTTTTGGTGGGTGTAAAGATTGAAGGTATAGATGATGTTGGTGTGCTTAGTAGTCTCACGGATATTATCTCTAAAGCAATGAAGGTTAACATTAAATCAATAACTTTAGAGTCTAATGCGGGTACATTTGAAGGTAAAATTCTTTTATATATTTCAGATACGAAACATCTGGATGAGTTAATAAGTAGTATTACAAACACTCATAAATATATGAAAGTTAAACGCATTGATTTGCCAAAAGATGAACATTAGAAATGAAACAAACACATTTTTGGTTAATTGGTGAATCTGCTATAATTTAATCTCCATGCCATCAAATCCTAGAAATATTCCATTTGGAAGTTCTTTCTCAACTTCATTATGTTTCCCGAGTTGGTGACTAATATGAGTGAGAAAAGTTCGTTCAGCTCTTGTTCTTTGGGCAATTTCAATTGCTTCATCAAGTGTAAAATGGGATATATGCTTTTGTTTGCGTAGTGCATTAAGTACCAGCACTTTTACTCCTCTCATTTTCTCAAACTCATCAGCTTCAATTTTGTTTGCATCTGTGATATAAACAAAATCGCCTACCCTAAATCCCAAAACAGGCAGATAATAATGAAGTACCCTTATAGGGGAGAACGTAACTCCGTTAATAGTAAAGGGTTCTTTTTCGTTGATTGTATGCAGATTTACCTCAGGAATGCCGGGATATTTTTCGTCTGAGAAGACATAGTAAAACTCTCTTTTGAGAGCTTGTTGAACTCGCTCTGTTGCATATATGTCAATGGCTTTTTTAGAAAAATAGTTAAACGCCCTGATATCATCCATTCCTGCAATATGGTCTTTGTGTTCATGAGTGAAAATCAGTGCATCTAATTGTTTGGTATTGCTTGCAAGCATTTGTTGCCTAAAATCCGGTCCGGAATCGATTACAAAAACATTTCCGTTGATTTCAATTTTAACTGATGTTCTGAGTCTTTTGTCTTTGGGATCTTGGGATTGGCATACTTCACAAGGACAAGCAATAACAGGTACGCCCTGCGAAGTTCCGGTTCCCAAAAAAGTGATTTTCATTGCCGAGTGCAAATATAAAAACAGACTAAGGCTTATATTTCACTTTTCGTAGAAATGTTTCTGCATCATCCATTTTCATCAGTTCTGACAAAGTAATTGAAGGATTCTTCTTCATGAATGTTCTAACTGCCTGCCAACCAACAAATTTCCCCAACATAGGGGGCGTTTTTGGCGGCACTCCTTGAGCAACAGTAAATGGGCCTTCTGAAAAGAATTTGTAATATTCCCGTTTTTCGGAAGAGTACAGTATATCTGATTTGATAATATAGTCCCAAATGTTTTTCTCTTCCTCTGTGCAAAATTTGTACTCCTCTTTTGTATAACCGATAATATAGTGTTTTGGCAAGTACGGCATCATTGCTTCAGTAAAATAAAGCAGTTTACCCCAATAAAACATGTTGTCCGCAAAACTTTTGTCTTTGTTTGTATAATAAAATAAATCATTCCCATGCGCTAACATTGTTAATGCAGCTATGTTTTCCGGCACAAATAACTTGTGAAAATAATTCTCAATGGGTGGTTGTAGGCTCTTATACATATAAAATGTATCCCCTAGGTGCATGTCCAGTGAAATACCAACATATCCTTGACCTACAGGATTTAGCGTCATGCTGAAATTCGAGAAAAAGGTCACGATATCCGGAATCGGTTCTTTTGGGAAATAATATTTGAAATGCTTGAATGCATTGGTGAGTTGTCTTTCTTGAGATCTAAAATCTTTAAAGTGTGCATTGATTATTTTCATTAATTTTTCAAGTGTTTGGCTTGCCAAGATTTCTTTTAAGACCTGTTTTGTTTCAGGAGAATTTGCATCACCAATACCCATTAATCCAGGTGCTTGTACCCAATCATAATAGAAACTACCATATTTATCCTTGAGTTCTTTTAACCCTAAAGTGAATTTCTCATCAGAATTTATGACCTCTTTTAGTTTATAAAAATCCTGCTCAAATCGTTTGATTTTAAGTTTAACCTCAATATTGCCTGTATTTATGTTTAGTGGATCGTGGTTACACCCAGTTAGTAATACAAGAGTGAAGAAGGAGAAAATGAAGTTTTTTAAATTGATGTACTGCATTAATTATTTTTTGTTGATTTTTGCGCAAAATAAACGTCTATTTATTTACTTGAGATATGAAACAAAATTTTAATTTGAAAGTATGGGTACTTGCCATATCATTTTTTGGATTTTCAAATTCATTAATTGCCCAGGAAGGCGGTAAGGCATTTCAGTTGGGGCTTACCGGTTCTGCTAACTTTTGTTGGACAAATCGAGCTGTTAAACCCGCTTATTCTAATGGAATGGGTGTTGGATATTCAATTGGGATAACCGGTGATTGGAATCTACTGAAGTCTAAAAACAATTACTTCTTATCATTTGATTTCCTATCAACGAATGTGAGAACAAGAATAAAATTGGATAACAATACACCATTCCTAAGTAAAAAGGATTCTCTCAATTATGAGAATATTGAACATACCTATAAACTTACCTATATTGAAATCCCTATATCATTAAAACTAAAAATCAACGAGATTGGCTATATAACATGGTTTGCACAATTTGGACTCTCTCCCGGTATTCTCTATAGAACACAAGCAAAATTTAAAGCAGAAAGAGTAGGGTCTCAAGACAAGTTAACAACTGAATATTTTAATAATAACTCAGATGATGAGGAGAGTACAATGCAGGAATTTAGTGAATATAGAGATGATATTAGATTTTATAGAATAGCCACTTTTATCGGTGCCGGAATGGAGTATCGCTTCTCAGGGAATACTGCATTTGTTTCAAGTATAAGATTTAATAATGGTTTGAATGATATTTTATCTGACAAAAAAGCGGCAGTTCACAATACATTTGTGGCGTTACACGCAGGAATATTATTTTAATAGTTTCCTTCCTGAGCAAAATGGAGAAGTTAAAGATTGAACTCGAAAAAAAATTAAAAGATTTTTTTATTAATTCCGGCTTTACTAAAGCGGTTCTCGGTAGTTCGGGTGGCATTGATTCAGCAGTAGTTCAAACTATAGCGGTTAATACCTTGGGAGCGGATAATGTTGTTGCGCTCATTATGCCTTCATCATTTTCATCTCGCAGTTCGGTAGAAGATGCTGTTGCATTGAGCAAAAATCTTGGCAATTCGTATCACATTGTCAATATATCCTCTTTGTATCACACATATCTAGAAGTTTTAAAGAATGATGTTTACGGAGAGACTCATTTTGATATCACTGAAGAAAATTTACAGGCGCGTATCCGAGCAAACTTACTAATGGCATTTAGCAATAAAAAGCAGCACTTGCTGCTCAATACTAGTAATAAAAGTGAATTATCTGTTGGGTATGGAACATTGTATGGTGATTTATGTGGTGCAGTATCAGTGATTGGGAGTTTATATAAAACACAAGTTTATGAACTTGCTCGGCATCTAAATAAAAACAGTTTAATTCCTGAAAATATCATAAACAAAGAGCCAAGTGCAGAACTACGTCATGGACAAAAAGATTCCGATTCGCTGCCTCCCTATTCTCTTCTGGACCCAATTTTACACAAGTTAATTGATGAAGGTCTTTCACCTGAACAAGTCGCTTCAGGTGGTGTAAATATAGAACTTGTGAATAAGATTGCTCAGCTAATTAAGAGAAGTGAATTTAAAAAAATGCAGATACCTCCTGTGTTATAATATTGTCAGGGTTTAACTAATAATGAATTATCCCTACTAAGTTCTCTTTCTCTAATTTTGACATCTTCTATAGCTCTCTCGAAATTTTCTTTGCTCTCTTTGATTTGGATTAAAATTTTCTCTTTTAAAATACTGATTTCGGAATCTGTTTTGTTTCCAATCTTACTTGCTTCAACAAGTTCGTAATGTGCTTCTTGGAGTTCAATAAGATCTGCCCGTTGCCAATGATTGAGAATAAAAATTTCTAATCTGTATGAATGCAATTCTATTTGAGCCCATTTTTCTAAATAATCAGAATTCGAATTTGTATTCCCCTTTTTCCAAAATCTACGGATTTCATCATTAAATCTTTGTGAATTGATAAGAAGGCTTTGAGATGCTGATTCCCATTCATCAGTATTAGCATTATTTGATTTGGACTTATTTAATTCTTTCTCAAATTGAATAAGAAATTGCTGATAAGATTCAATTACACTAGATAATTCCTTGTTTTCAGAATGTTTTTTGCGAGTACATCCAAAAAAAATGAAGAGGAGGAGAATCCCAAAAATATAGTACCTCACAGTAGATTTATAGTTTAAAAACTTTATGAATTTCTTTAACTATTTGCTCTTTGTTATGATACTTCTGAACGAAAGAAGGACCATTCATCCCAAGTTGAATGAGATCATCGTATTGATTTAGAAGAATTTGTTTGATGCTCTCCACGTCCTCATCATCACTTTTCATTTCATAAAGTATTCCAGCATTTCCATTACTAATGATTTCATTAAAACCGACAATGTTAGAAGCAATAATAGGTAAGCCAATTTGTGCACACTCTATACCCACCAAAGGGTATCCCTCGAATTTGCTCGGGAAAACTGCAATATCAAACATAGTGAAGAATTTTTCAGGATTCTTCGTTGAACCGAGATAAGTTAGGTTGGGTAATGACATCAACTTGGGTGTAAGTTCTTCCAACATTGGGCCATCTCCAACCATAACGAAGTGAAAGTCGTTGTAACTCTGCATCTTGTATGCTAAGTCAACAAAAATATTCGGACTCTTCTGAGAGTGAAATCTCCCGAGAAACCCAATAATCTTCTTTTCTGAATCAATATGATATTTCTTAAGTTTTTCGTCACGATTTTTGGGTTCTTTAAGAAAAGCATCATAGTTAATCATGTTGTAGATGATTTCAATTTTGCTTTCATCTTCATTATATTTCTTAATCAGTACATCTTTCCAAAAGGAACTGGTTACAATTCGTCTATCAATATTTTTTTGGTAATGGTAGGCTGCTTCGAACCATCCGTTGTCAAAATACTCTTCACAGTGCAATAGGTCATAAATAATTGTTTTAGGGAATTTCTCTTTGATGAGCGGAGTCAAAATATAAAGAAGCGGGTTGCTCATATTCAGAATTATTCGGGGTTTTTCTAACTTGATTATTTCCCATAATGCCCGCATTTTTGGATAAGGACCCTCTGCAATTTCATCTAAAGATATTTGAGAATTTGAAAACCGTTCAAAAATATTTTTTAGTGTTTTTGCATCTCCCTCGGATTGCATGACAATATCAACCACATTATATCCAAGGCTTCGGATTTCTTTAAGGTAATCAGCCAATATGTTCTCTGCTCCACCAACATGCCACCAAAAATGCGTACACAATACAGTGTTCTGATACTCATTACACACTTTCATATCACTGTCAAAATCAAGTGGGAATCCACATTTAAATCCCGCCATTTTGTGAGCTTTTGTAAATTTATTTTCGCCAGCTAACCTTTTTATAATGAGAGATTTAGGGGCAAAAATATATCTCAAGGCATCTTTAAATGAAAAAGTTCCCGGAGTGCGACCAGTGGTTAGAGAGATTATTTTTATCATTACTCGAGAAAGAATTCCAGAGTGTCCGGCATAGAGAAGATTGTCTTTCTTGAAAGATTCTTGTGCAGCTTTGAGTTTAAATATACTTTTCCAATTCTGTCTATATGCCATTAATATACTTAAATTACCCTCTTCCTCAGTTCGTGTCAATAAGGATTTTACATTTTGTCTATAGTTAAAAAGTACTTTTCTGATGGGAACTCCAAATCGCTTCTTTCTTAATGCACGTTGCCAAAAGTCCCAATCTTCAAGCATTTTAATATTATTGAAAATGATTTTCGTTCTTTGACCATTGAGTTTATTCCATAATTCTCTCTTAATAGGTGAAGTGACAACCATATTGTTTGTCAGAAATAATGATTTTGCAGAGAAGTTAGGAGCAATATCTACTGAGTTGCGATATCCAAATTTGCGTACACTAGGATAGACCCAAGAAGCATTAGGATATGATAGATGTGCTATGTAGCAATATTTTAGGTATTCCGGTTCTATTGTATCGTCACTATCCAAACATACTATAAATTCTCCTTTGGAATGTCTTACTCCAATATTTCGTGTTTCAGCAAGCCACTGATTTTTGCTGTTGATTATAACAGTAATGGGGAAATTTTTATAAACACCTGTTTCATTTATTCTTGAAACAAGATTTTTGGTGAACTCCTGAGTTGAACAATCATCCACGATGATTATTTCAATTTTTTTTAAATCAAAGTTTTGATTAATAATTGAATCAAGGCATTCTTCGAGGTACTCTCCTGTATTGTACACCGGAACAATAAAGCTAAATAGAATCTCTTCGGTATCAGGCATTTTTTAGTTCGTAGTTTTTAGAAATTCTGGTAAGATTGTCATTATAAAACGGGTCATTTTTTATCATTGAATCCCATTTATTGATTAGATAATTTTTTTCATTACTTTGGTGAGCCATTGCTTGAGGTCTTAGCATAGGGTTTCCACGTGTTAAACACTCGTAATGATACATAGAAACGTGTGGTAAATAAATGTTAAAGTATCCTACAGTATAAAGTTTGCAACACAAATCTACATCATTGCAATCTACGGCAAGATTTTCATCAAATCCACCAACCAACTCAAATTTTTCCTTTGAGACCATCATACAAGCTCCGGTTACTGCACCGTAATTTGTAATACAATTTGCATTGTTATAATACCCCGAGGTGTCTTTGTGTGCCCCAGAATATACGTGTGCCCCGGTTTCGTCTAATGAGAGAATTATACCCGCGTGCTGTATGGTATTATTGGGATATAGAAGTTTGGCTCCAACTGCTCCCGCATTCTCCAATTGAGCATATTTGAGCATTTCTTCAATGATGTTTTGAGAAATGATTTTAGTATCGTTATTCAAGAAAAGCAAATAATCACCCTCTGCAATCTTTGATGCTTTATTGTTTAAAATAGAGTAATTAAATGGGATGTCTAAGCGTAGAGAGCGAATTTTATGAGGATAGTTGTACTCATATTGAGCTAAAGTAGTAAGAAACGATTTCTCTGTACTTCCATTATCAACCACAATAATTTCATAGTTCTGATAAGTTGAATTGTTCAGAATGGAATCAATGCAGTCTTGAAGAACCCCACTTTTATTTTTGGCAGGGATAATGATACTAACCCGAATATCTTTCTTGAGTTTGAAAATAGGGCTAAAGCAGCCCAGTGCGGTTTCAGACAGCTTTGCATAACTATTCTCGTAATATCGTGCAAGAAAATGATTGAGGGCAATATGATTTTCTCTTATTTCTTCACTTGTTTTACTCTTGAAGTTTTTGTGATATAGGATTTTTTGAATATGTGAAACTTTATATGAATTTTGAGTTAGATTAAGTACCAAACTATAGATGTTGCGCTCCGATTGAAGGGATGTTCTTGAGTACAAAGAGGAACTGATTGTAAAAAGGTCTCCAATATAGTTGCGTGATAACAAAGTGTGTGGACTCCAGTCAGGCTTAAAATAAGGGTTTTCGGTTACTTCAGTATTGTTCTTATCAAAAAAGTCATTGTCGCAATAGAAAAAATCTGATTCAGGATTATTGTTAATGCTGTTTGCAAAATGGTACAGACAGTGGATAGAGAGAATACAATCAAGTTTAGTAAACATTATGTACTTGTTGACATTGGGTTCGCCTAAACTTTCTCTAATATTATTTTCAGAGAGTATGAACCGTGAATCAGAATCAGTTACTTTCTTGAGTGTGAAATGCATAATCTCACTCGGGTCTTCTACAGAAAAAATGATTCTATAATCTGTATAAACCTGCTGCTCGAGTCCTTTCAAAAAATGATTGATATGCTTGAAATTGTTTCGGTCAATTAATACTACAATATCAAAATATGGTTTAATATCAAAACGTTTGATATTATCTTGCATCAACTCAATATCACTCAATCTTGGAAAGTTTTTTTGCTTAAAAGTTTCATAGTTGATTGGTTCGTAGCCTTTCCCAAATCCAATGAGTATGTTAACTCTCCCAAAGATAAGTTTGAATAGTTGTTTGAAAAATTTTCCGATTAAGAAAAGCCCGTGCCTAGAAAGTAAGAATCGTAATCGTTGAAAGAATTTCCATTTATCACCCTTCAAATAACTATCGCTCGTCAGTATTAGTTTTGTCTTAGTGAAAAATAAGTACATTTTCCAATAAGGGCTATCTTCAATTTTCTTTATCCTTTCTTCGTAATTCCTAACTGCGTTAAAGAGTATTTCATAGTCTTCCTCTTTATAAGAAACGGAAGGCTTTTCCTTGATATTGATTAAATCTTCAGTTACAGTTGTTTTACTTTTCATTCCTCTAAAATAGTTGCAGGTATTTATCCCCAACAGATTGAACGTCCCCAAACATCTCTAAGTGTCCATTATTCAACAAAGCTGCTTTAGAGCACATATTACTTACTTCACTCATGCTGTGTGAGACATATACTACAGTAGTACCTATGGACTTTAGCTTATTTACTTTTTGAAGACATTTTTCTTGAAATCCTTTGTCTCCAACGGCCAAAACTTCATCAATTAAAAGGATATCAGGTTGTTTCATTATAGCGATGCTGAATGATAATCTACTCATCATCCCGGTACTATACCTTTTTACAGCCCAATCAATGGTTTCCCCTAATTCAGAAAATTCAATGATTTCAGGAATTAACTCTTTCGTTTCTGCCTTGGAGAGTCCCATTAGAGCGCAACTGAGCTTGATATTCTCTATTCCGGTCATTTCCTGCTCTAATCCAATACCCAAACCTAGCAATGGAGCAACTTTACCATTAACATGGATTTTACCCTTGTCGGGTGTGATAATGCCTGATAAGGCTCTTAGAAGAGTACTCTTACCTGAACCGTTTCTCCCTAAAAGTCCAACGCTTTCTCCTCTATATATTTCAAAAGAAATATCTCGTAGAACAAATTGTTTTTGAAGTAGCTTGTATTTGCCCGGTTTGAAAATGAATTCTTTCAAAGATATATGTCCACTTTCTCTTACATAGAAACAAATATCAACGTTTTCTAACTTTATAATTGGTTCCTGAGTCATTTTTATATGTTAGAGATAAATCCTTTGCGGTATTTGTTGAAGAAATATAAGCCTAATCCAAAAACAATGAGAGCCATTATTGTACAGATAATGAAGTTTTTGACATCGGGAAATCTTGAATAGTAAAAAATATCATGATAGCATTCCATAAAGTAATAGAAGGGGTTCAGCTTTATGAATTTTTGTGATTCAACCGGAATGATATCTATGGTATATGCGATAGGTGTGAAATAAAAAAATGCGGGCATGATACTTATCCAAAGCAATTGTACATCCCTGAAATATACATTGGTAGTTCCTAAGAACATACCAAGCCCCAAGATGAAAACTGAAGATACAAATAGAACGGGCAGGATAGCAATGATACTGATGTCAATTCTATATCCCAAGAAAAACATTAATATTGAGAAGGGAATCAATGATAGCAAAAGGTTGAAAATTGCTGCCAGGGTTGCTGACAATGGGAAACTGATAGGATGCAAGTTGATAGATTTCAGTATTGCAGCATTGTCAATAAATGAGGTAAGAACTTGTAAGACGGAAGCTGATAGAAAGTTCCAAAAAACCAATCCGCTTAAAGCATATAGTGCATAGTTGGGAATGGAAGCGATTTCTCTAAAAATAAGGAGCATAATTACGAGAAAAATCAAAGGATTTAACATACTCCAAAAAACTCCTAAGAGCGAGTTCTTATATCGAAGTTTAATTGTTTTTACGGCAAGACTCAGTATTGCATTTCTGAATCCTTTATCTGACAATGTGGAAAGCACTCCTTTCAAAAATTTTTGCAAAATTAGCGTTATTTAAGGATTACACCAAGATTGCCAAAGAATAAGTTTAGTATCGTAATTCGACTTATGGAGCTGAGGGTGTTAACTTATCCAATAATTGAGAATACAATTTAGCTTTTCTATCTTGATTTCTCATAGTGTATGAGTTACACAAATTTCTAAGTATCCTGATAATGATTTCTTTGTTTGAGCAGGGATAGAAAAGTTCAGAAGGGATATTATTAATATTTATTTGTTGTAGAAATACCTCAATATGCTTCTTCCCAAATACTGCCCCGTCATTAAATGGATTAATATAAAAAAGGACATCATATCCATTCTCTACATCTTTGTTGAACCCTTTAGAGTCTGCAGAAGGTGAGGGGAGGTTAGGAATATCCAGATAAGCCAATATGAAGTGTTGTGGAAGATTAACACCGTATATGGGAATATAAAGTCGCTGCGCAACGATTGAATAGATAGCTGCAAGGGAAATTGGATTACCTTTTTTCTTCTTTAAAACTCTATTGAGAAAACTATTGTCGGGATTGTGATAATCATCGTTGTCACCTTTGAAATTAAATCTTTTAAAAAAGACATGATTTAAAATATTAACTTTCTCCAATGCAGTTAAATCATTTCTTAAATCAAGCCATACTTCCAATTTGATACGCTCTATTTCTTTGTTTAAATCGTTGTAATTGATTTCAGAGCCATTGGTGAGATTTGTTAGCCATATTCCTTTCAATAAGTCATCGGGATCTTGTGTCCATTCAATTATTTGGGTGGATATCTTATGGAATTCTATCTCATCAATTAAATGATTAAGTCTCTCAATCCCCTCAGGACTATCGAAAGGCAAGTTTTCCAAGGTTTGTTTGAGCGAGGGTAAAATCTCATTTCCAAGCTGTAGAATTTTACTTGTTACCTCTTCTCTTACAGTTATATCAGGATCGTCAATAAGGTATATCAGAGCGTTGAAGTCCATGTGCACACTTATTTCTGTTTTTTTCTCTTTTTCTTAGAAGCTTTTGTCGGTGTATTGTTAATAATTTCTTCTGCTTGTTCTCGAGTTAAAGCCTCGGGCTGGATATTACCTAGTTTGTAATTGTTCCCCCCAAATGTGAAGTATGGCCCATATCTTCCATTTTGCACCACTAATTCTTGTTCTCCTATAGAGATACGTTTGATAATCTTCTTTTCTTCCTCAACCATTTTTGAATTAATGATCTCTATTGCTTGTTCTTTTGTTACTTCAAAAAGGTTTGTTCCTTTGGGAAGTGAGAAATACTTGTTCTGATACTTCACGTATGGACCAAATCGCCCCTTATTTATTTCTATGCTGCCAGCATTCCAATTACCAAGTTGAAGTGGAAGTTTATCAGCGTTTTTATCCTCTGAACGTTTAGCTTCAATTACTCCAATTGCTTCAGATTCATTCACAATTAGAGGGTCAAGAGACTTAGGAAGCGAATAAAACTTTTTATTGTGTAGCACATAAGGGCCAAATCGCCCTATATTTATTATTAGTTCAGAGTTTTCGAAAATACCGATTGTTCTTGGTAGTTTAAATAACTCTAATGCTTCCTCAATTTTAATTGTTTCTATACTTTGCCCTGCTCTAAGACTTGCGAACTGAGATTTCTTATTTTCATCAGGTTCTACGATTTGTACATAGGCACCGAATTTTCCCATCTTAGCAACAATTTTTTTCCCACTTTTAGGGTCAATTCCAATTTCACGCTCACCTGTAATTCTCTCTGCCGAACTTTCTGTTTTGGCAACCAATTGATGAAAAGGATGATAAAATTTGTCTATCATCTTGCTCCAAGTTTGCAGCCCGGAAGCTATATCATCAAATTCCTTTTCAACTGCTGCTGTAAACCCATAATCCATAATATTTTTGAAATGCTCTGAAAGAAAATCAGTCACCAGCATTCCAATATCAGAAGGTACTAATTTGCCTTTGTCAGAACCTGTTTTTTCTTTCTCAACGGTAGAAATAATTTTATGATTTTTGAGTGTGAAAACCTTAGATTCTCTTTGTATCCCTTCTTTTTTACCTATTTCTACATATCCTCGCTTTTGAATTGTAGAAATGGTTGGTGCATAAGTAGAAGGTCTGCCTATGCCTAATTCTTCAAGTTTTTTTACCAAACTAGCTTCAGTATATCGCGCAGGAGGTCTTAAATATTTCTCTTCGGCAGTTATCTCTTGTGAAACAACTGCGTCTGATTTTTGTAATTTTGGTAGAAGGCCTTCAGTTTCTTCAGATTCGTCATCATCATTAGATTCAATATATCCTTTAAGGAAGCCGTCAAACTTGATTACTTCGCCCTCTGCTATAAATAAATAATTGTGATTGTTACATTCAATCTCGATGGTGGTTTTTTCGAGTTTTGCACTCGCCATTTGAGAAGCAATAGCTCTTTTCCATATCAAATTATATAATTTCTTTTCGCGTTCTGTTTCACCGGCATGTTGTAGATTGAAGTTAGTCGGTCTGATAGCTTCGTGTGCTTCTTGAGCACCTGCGGTTTTGGTGGTATATTTTCTAACTTGAGAATATGCATTCCCAAATTCATTAATGATAGTATTTTTTGCAGCTCCAATTGCAATGTCAGAAAGGTTTAAGGAGTCAGTTCTCATGTATGTAATATGACCTTCCTCATACAACTTTTGGGCTAGTTGCATGGTTGTGCCAACAGGTGTCCCAAATTTTCTTGAAGCCTCTTGTTGCAGGGTGCTTGTTGTAAAGGGTGGAGAGGGATTTCGTTGGACCGGTTTTGTTTCAATACTCTTTACTTTAAATGAAGAATTATTGGACATTTCAAGAAATGCTAAAGCATCAGATTCTTTCTCAAATCGTTTGTTTAACACAGCTTTAAAAGTAGAGTTTGCAGAGGAAAAAATGGCGGTGACTCTATAATCAGAAGTGATATTAAAATCTCTTATTTCTCTTTCCTTCTCTACAACCAATCTTACTGCAACTGATTGGACGCGCCCCGCAGAAAGTGAAGGTTTAACCTTTTTCCATAGAAGGGGTGAAAGTTCGTAACCAACCAACCTATCTAATACTCTGCGTGCTTGCTGTGCGTTAACAAGGTTAGTGTCAATGGCTCTTGGGTTTTGAATTGCATGTTCGATTGCAGGTTTTGTTATCTCATTGAATACAATACGTTTTGTATCTTTAGCTTTTAAATCTAATACCTCAGACAAATGCCATGATATAGCTTCCCCTTCTCGGTCATCATCGGATGCAAGCCAGATTGTTTCTGCTTCTTTGGTTAGTTTTTTTAATTCGCTAACTAATTTCTGTTTGTCAGATGGAATCACATATTTAGGTTGATAGTTGTTATTAAGGTCGATTGCGTTATCGCCTTTGTCCAAATCTCTAATGTGTCCGTAACTGGATTTTACAAGAAAGTCGTTGCCAAGATATTTTTCGATTGTCTTCGCTTTTGCAGGAGACTCAACAATTACAAGGTTCTTTTTCGACATAAATTTTAACTCATACTATATTTGGATGATTTATAAATAAATCAGTCGGCAAATATCAGTCTTTTAGTTAAAATGCCCTCATCTGTTTCTATTTTAATAAAATAAATCCCGGGTTTTAGTTTGTCATGTCTTGGATAGAGGATAAAATTGAGTGATTGAGCATCAATTATATCCTCAAATATTTGTGAGATTTCTTTGCCTGTGATATCAAATAATCTTATAGAGGTATTTTTGTTTATAAATGACTGTGAGAGTTGAATATTGAAAAAATCATTGCCTGGATTTGGGAATATATGAACTTTGGATTCATTCTCTATTGGGTTTGTTGAAGTAAAGTATTGGCTAATATTAATATCATCTATGTAAATAGGATTTCCGCCTCCACTTTCAATTTCAATCCTAATTTTTAAATTAGTGATATTTTGATATTCAGATAAATTGAGAACGAGTCGCTTCCACTCTCCTTGATGAGATGGAGTGAAATTTGTTACATATCCGTTGCTTGAAGAAAACTGTGCACTGATTCTTTGGTATTTTTGTTTCCAAGTATTTCCGCAATCGTCTGAAATAAGGATTCTAATATAGTCATTATTGGTTGCATTTCTACGACCATAACCAACCATAAATGAAATTTTAGGATTCATGCCGGACATCTTAGAAATGTTCAGATAAGGAGTTTCTAAAATAAAACGACTACCCTTATTTGCAATAGAGATTGGTGCTCTAAGACATCTATTCCCAAAATATCCTACTCCAACATTTTCAAAAGTGCCAAATCCTTGGAAACTCAGTTGTGTTATCCCCTCTAAAGAGAAAGAACTTTGATCCTCAAAACTCTCGTATATACCTGTCAGTTGAGCAATTTTAGGAACTACTTTGATATATTTATTTATCTCATAGGTTGAGCTTCCTAGTGAATTAGAAGTGGTAAGTTTTACATTGAATTCGCCAGGTTCATCATAAGTGACAATAGGAGAAGGTTGATTAGAAGATTGAATATCTCCGCCTTGAAATTCCCATGTCCTATGTGTTACGTTCCCGTTGCATGAATTATCAAAGAATTGAACGGAACTTCCTGCACAGATTAGTTGCACATCGCTATCAAAGAATGATAAAGGCTTTTGGCTAACGCTTGGTGTGATTCCTGTAAATTCTAAATTTTCAATGGTATATAAATTCTTTCTAGTATATCTGTTATCAACTAAAAATGCTTGTACACGTGATTTCTGGTCCACTGTGAACATTGATTGGCAACCATGTGAATAATCCATAAAATTTTCCCATTGGTCATAGAATGAACCTTGGGTACAACTCTTATTTGTAATATTACAACTTGTATTAGAGAATTGTGCCGCTACCGGTGGGGTATCGTCAACAAGGTCGCCACCATCACTTTCGCTGCATCCTCCTTGAAATGTGTGCATTAGTCCAAAATAATGTCCTACTTCATGTGTTAATGCCCTTACATAAAGAGGGTTTGCAGTACCAATGGAACCAATCGCATCAGAGCGCATCACAATACCATCCGAGCTTGCACTCATCCATGGGAAGTTGGAGTACCCTAATATTATCCCACCACCATCAAAGTTTGAAATTGTACTCACAACCCAAATATTGAGATAGCGATTAACTGGCCATTTCACCAACTGTTTAATATTATCTCCTGCATCTATGTGTAAGGATGAGAAGATTCGATTTATTCCATTAGTGCAATTACCTTGAGGATCCTTTTTTGCTAATTGGAATTCAATTTCCATATCTGCAACCAAAGGAAGGAATGGAGCATTTGGTGTATTTCTAACATTTTGCCAATCCGAGTTCTGTTTGTTAAAATCAAGGTTGAGAATTCTAATTGCATCTTTGATTTGTTCGGTTGATATATTCTCAGGGCCATTTGTATTGATAATGTGAAAAACAACCGGTATTATTTTTTTTCCGTCTCGTCTTTCTACATGGTTATTGTCTGAATTTACACTGATTTGTTCTTGCCAATTTGGAGTTACATTCTTCCACTGCTCAAATTTCGCATTAGTTCCACATTGTTGTGCGTTAAGATTAGAATTCCAGAAATTGAAAAGAATAAAAAGGCATGCACCTAAATAATTAAAAACACTTTTAGTCATTATTGAAATCTGAATGGTTATTCCGACAGTATTAACTTTTTGGTTATAACCCCATCATTGGTTTCTATCCTTACAAAATAAAGGCCCTTTGATAAACGATACTCTTTTGGATTGATGTTTATTGAAAAATTTTGTCCTTGAATTATACTATTGTTAAGGATTGCAATCTCTCTTCCGTTAACATCAGTAATAGATATTTTTGTGTGAGAGTTTGTTTGTAATGAAGCCATTTGTATTGTGAAATTTCCATTACTTGGATTGGGGAAAATAACAACATCCAATGGTTTCTCAAGAGTAGGAGAAGATGTGAAGTATTGGCTAAGGTTAATGTTGTCAATATAAACCGGATTTCCACCGCCACTTTCCACAACAATTCTAATCTTTAGATTTTGAGAGTTTTTGAATGCCGTTAAGGAGTAATCAATTCTCTTCCAATCATCAGTATTTTGAGGAATAACTCCGGTACCAAACCCACTAAAGGTACTTAACCCGGCACTATTCCTTTGCATTACTTGCTGCCATGTTGCACCGCAATCTTGTGATACATAAATTCTTATAAAGTCTTGTACTTTGTCATCTCTTCGTGCATAACTAATCATAAATGAGATGATTGGGTCACCGGATATTTTAGTCATATCTAGTCCTGGTGTTTCAACCCCGAATCTATATGCAAAATTAAACGAGTTTAGCGGAGCCTTTAAACAATAGGTGCCTGAATAGCTGATATCTTTTTTTACTTCAAAGGGATAAAATCCGGGACCCGAAACCTGATATATTCCTGAATTGGTAAATGCATTTCCTTTAGATGCTTCAAAGCCCTCAGTAAAACCATTTTGAGCAGTTTGTAAAGGATTTACTTGAATATATTCCTTAATTTCATATTCATCTTCTCCTGAGTTATTTGTTACTTTAAGTTTCACAGCAAATTTACCCGGATTAGAATATGTAACAGTGGGATTTATATCTGTAGAAGTTGTGATATCTGCACCTTCAAATGTCCATGTTCTACTTGTGGTATTGATTCCTTGACATACAGTTTGTGTAAATTTCACCTGATCTCCTGCACAAATAACTCTTTTGTTCGCATTGAAAGTAGCAATGGGTTCAGTTGATGTGCCTGTTATTCCTGTAAAGGCAAGATTTTCTTCTGAATATAGATTATGTCTGGTATATTCCTTACTTGTTAAATAATATTCAACTCTCTCTTTTTGTCCTTTAGTAAACATAACCTGACAACCGTGTGAGTAATCCATAAAATTCTCCCATTGGTCATATAGTGTATCAAGTGGGTTGTTTGCAGCATCTAATGCACAACTATTTCCGGTTGGAGGGCAAGAGGTATTAGTAAATTCTTCTTTTACTAGAGGAGTATCATCTACTTTGTCATTTGGATATGTGCACCCGCCTTGAAATGTGTGTAGTAACCCAAGCCAATGTCCAATCTCATGTGTTAGGGTTCTTCCATTATCATTACCGCTATATCCTACTTCGCTTGCAATAACAACAATCCCATCCTTGGTCGGACTCATCCATGGGAAATTTGCGAACCCCAAAACAGTTCCTTTTGCACCTGATGAATTAATTGAACTCACTACCCATATATTAAGATAACGACTGGGATCCCATTGAACAATCTCTTTTACGTTGTCTCTTGCATTCGAATGAATAGTTGAATAAATACGTTCTATACCATTAGTGCATTTGCCTTGAGGATCTCTTTTTGCTAGCGCAAATTCAATTTCAAAATCTGCAACTAATGGAGCAAATGGTGCATGAAGCGAGTTTCTTACATTTCCAACATCTGGATTTGTTGCACTAAAATCTTGATTGAGAATGGTAATTTGGTCAAAAATTCTTGAATCAGGAATATTCTCAGGACCATTAGAATGCAAAATGTGAAATACAACAGGAATTGTTATTTTGTTTCTTCTTAATTGAGTGGAAGCGGTTCCTGCTGTTTCTGCATCGTCAAAAATGGCAGGATTGTCTTTTCTCCACTGTTCCAAAACTTGGTCTGAACCACAGATGTTATTGGTCTGAGCGTTTGTATTATTCATGAATACAGTAGCAACTGAAACAAGTAAAATTGATTTTAAGGTAATCTTAGTAGTCATGCTTTATTTTTAATTTTATGGTTGGCAAATATATAATTTAAAATTGTTAAACCGGTTGAATGTACATGGGTATTTTGATGTCTTTTTACGAACGTTACGTATTTTTTAATTTTTGTTCTGTTTTCTCAACAATGGATGCTGTAGTTGCATCACCGGAAATATTCACTACAGTTCTGCACATGTCTAAGATTCTATCAATGGGAAGAATTATGGCTATCCATGCAGGATTTAGATGTACTGATTGTAAAACCATAATTAGCATTATCAACCCTGAGCCGGGGATGGATGCTGCTCCGATTGAAGCAAGCGCGGTTGTTAAGACTATGGTCAGCTGTTGTGCGATGGTTAGGTCTATCCAATGTAATTGTGCAAGAAAAACAATTGCAACTGCCTGATATAATGCCGTCCCATCCATATTTACGATTGCACCAATTGGGAGTATAAAACTTGTAGTTTCTTTTGATATTTTTAGTTTCTTATTGACACATTCTATTGTGACAGGGAGTGTTGCAGCACTTGAACTTGTGGAGAATGCAAGTAGCTGAGCAGGTCCCATAGACTTGAAAAAATGAATATATCGACTGAAATATCCGGTTTTCTTGTCTGCTTGGTATCCAAAGAAAGCATAAAGTGTCGGGTAGAATATAAAAAGCATTAAACATAGACCGAAAACTACAACAAGACTGTATTTTAGTAAAACAGATAATATTTCAAATAATTCTCTCATATTCGCAGCCATATCTGCTAAATTCCCTGCCATTAAACAGAAAACAAAAAAGGGAGAAGACCACATTACAATATCCACCATTTTGAGATAGATTTGATTTAATCCTCCAAAAAAATAAGTAAGACTATTGCCATATTCGCTGGGTATTTTCTTTAAAGCAATGCCAAATAAAATTGAAAAGAAAATAATTTGGAGTAGTAGCGTATTATTGGAGAGAGAATTAACAATGTTGTCAGGTACAATATCCACCAAGAAAGTTAATGGAGATTGAGATTTTGTGTTTTGTGCTAGTTTGATTTTTTCGTCCAAAATATGGGTTGAACCTTCTTGTATTGTATTTCTCTCAAGCTCATCAACTATTTTAGCATACTGAGGATCTGAGATTAAACTTCTGTTATCTACGGGTTCGGAATTAGGAGTGCTATTCATCCATAACTCGTATGAAATTCTATTTTTTATCCGCTGCTCCTGAGGGATAGACTTACCGGGTTCAAAAAGGTTGACAACTCCTAATCCCAAGAAAATTGCGATGAATGCTGTTATGCCAAAAATAAGAAGAGATTTTGACCCCATTCTCCCAAGTTTTGTTATATCAGATAATTCGGCAATCCCTGTAATTATAGAAAACATAACCAAAGGGATTGCAATGAGTTTAAGTAAGTTTAAAAAGATTATGCCGAAGGGCGATATCCAATCTTTTGTAATTGAATTGAATCCAAATTCAATTGAAATGAATGCCCACATAATGCCTGCAAGCAGTCCAATAATTATCTTCCAATGTAGTGCTAATTTTTTCAATATTTGTAGTGGTTATTTCTTGTCCCAGTTGGCGGCAAAACTATTTGTTTTTTTCAATTGTTTTAGGCTCGATTTTGGATACTAAATATTATGATTTCGATATTTAGTGTTGCTTTAGTGTTAAATGGTTTGAAATTTGATGATACAAATTCTATTTGCATGTTTATGTTTGCAGACTTCTATTGATGATGTAATTTAATTAATGAAAAGAATGAAAATTAGTTTTTTTAACCTGCTGATGATTGGCCTACTAATGTGGGGTTCAGTAAATGCTCAGAAAGAAGATGTCGCATTTTCTTTTGGAAATAAGAATGTAACATATGACGAGTTTAGAAGAGGATTTTTGAAAAATCAATCTTCAGAGAAGAATGTAATTACTCAAAAAGATGTTGATGATTATTTAAACCTCTTTGTAAACTTTAAACTTAAAGTACAGGATGCTTATGACCGTCAGATGGATACTTTGCCCGGATTTAAGACCGAGTTAGCAATGTATAGAAAACAAATTGCAAAGCCGTTTCTTACAGACAAAACAGTCACAGAACATCTAATGAAAGAAGCATATGAGAGAATGAAATATGAGATAGATGCTTCACATATATTAATTGTGGTTAAAAATTTTGATAACCCGGTTGATACAATGAGAGCCAGAATACATCTTGATAGTATAAGAAATCTGATTGTCTCGGGGAAAATGGATTTTGCTACAGCTGCATCTAAGTTTTCAGAAGACCCATCTGCAAAATATAATAAAGGAGAGCTTGGCTACTTTACTGCGTTTGAAATGGTATACCCGTTTGAGAATATGGCATATAATACAAGAAAGGGAGAAGTTAGTCCTGTCTTTAAAACAGATTTTGGTTATCATATATTAAAAGTAAATGACAAACGCCCTTCTTTAGGCGAGATTAAAGTCTCACACATAATGATTAAACTTAACCAAAACGCCACACAAGAAGAGATTAATAGGGCAATGGAAAAAGCGCAAGGCATATATGAGAAAATTAAATCAGGTGAGAAGACTTTTGAAGAAATGGTAAATCTGTATTCTGAAGATAACACTTCTTCTGCAACAGGTGGAGAATTAGGTTGGTTTAAACGCACTAGTCAGTATCCTGCTGAGTTTAAAGATGCTGCGTTTAATCTCCAAAAGAATGGAGACATATCCACACCAATTAAAACAAATTTTGGAGTTCATATTATTAAAAGAATTGAATTGCGTCCATTAGAGCCCTATGATAAAGTAACAAACATGCTCACTCAAAAAATTAACCGAGATTCACGTTCTCAACAGAATATATGGGTAGTTTATGAACGAGTGACCAAAGAACTCCATTTGTCTGAAAATGCAAAGGAGATGAAGAAGTTCATCAAGAGCTTTGCTAAAGACCAAAGCTTAATCCAGGGGAAGTGGAAGTATTTGCCTAATAAGCGTTCAAGCAAAGTGTTATTCACATTTGCGGACCAAAAAATAACAGTTTCTGATTTTGCTAAATATATTGAACAAGTTCAAAATCCTGCTGAAAATGCAGATAAAGAGGGTTTAATCCATAAGTATTATAATGAGTATAAAATTATTAAGCTGATGAATTACTATGAAGAAAACTTGGAAAACTACAACACTGATTTTAAATACCTGCTTCAAGAATACAAAGAAGGCATTCTCCTCTTTAGTCTCATGGACGAAGTTGTTTGGACTAAGAGTATGAAAGATTCTACAGGGTTAGAGTTATTCTTTAATAACAATAGAGACAACTATCGTTGGGACGAACGATTTGATGCGACCGTTTTCATTACTTCAAATAAAGAAATTGAGAAAAAAGTGATAGAAATGATTTCAAAGGGAATCTCTAACGATAGTATTATTAGCTACTATAAAAAATCTGAACCACTTGCTTTGAGTGTGAAGAAAGGTAAGTTTAGTAAAGGAGAGGATAAATTCGCAGATATATTATTCCAAAATCCTGAAGCAAAATTAACCAAAGGGAATTATTATGTAAAAGAAAACGATGCAGATATGGTTTATATCATAAGGGCAAATCAATTTTTAAAACCAACACTTAAAGAACTTGATGAGGTAAGAGGTCATGTTACAAGCGATTATCAGGCATTGCTAGAAAATCAGTGGATTGAAGAACTTAGAGCAAAGTATCCTGTGAAGATTAATCAAGAAGTGGTTAATCGATTATTAACTGATAGACAATAACTTATATTTATTTTTCGGAAGAAAAAAACTCTTCTATATAGCATAGTAATTTATTGGATAAATCATTTAAGTTCGCACCCGTTTAATATCAAATTCTATGTCTATATCTTTATTAATCGTAATCATTTTTATCATTGGTTACGCGGCTATTACAATGGAACATAGCCTTAAAATTGACAAGTTAGTTCCTGCATTATTAATGATGGTTCTTGTATGGACTGTTATTGCACTTGGTCTTGACAATATCCCTCAATGGTTTGATTCCACAAAGGGTAAAATCTTAGATGGGTTTTCGAGTTTCACCCCGGAAATGAAGGAGCATACCTTGGGAGAAACTCTACTCCACCATTTTGGTAAGACCTCAGAAATATTGATTTTCTTGATTGGAGCAATGTCAATAGTGGAATTAATAGATTATTTTAATGGGTTTAGTTCAGTTAAAGGATTTATAAAAACAAATAATAAAAGAACGCTTCTATGGGTTATTTCGATTTTGGCTTTCTTTTTATCTGCCATTATTGATAATTTGACGGCTACCATAGTCTTAATCACAATACTAAGGAAGTTAATACCTGAAAATAGTGATAGAATTTGGTATGCCGGTTTCATTATTATAGCCGCAAATGCCGGTGGAGCATGGACACCTATAGGTGATGTTACAACTACAATGCTTTGGATAGGAAAGAAAGTTACAACAGTAAAATTAATTGAATATTTGGTGATACCGAGCGTATTATGTATCATTGTCCCGCTTATTATAGGAAGTTTTTTACCTGCATTTAAAGGTACTTTTGAAAATAATCCTGAGCCGGATCCCTCAAAATATAGCAAACCAATGCTCTTTCTTGGCTTGGGTATGATAATTTTTGTTCCGATTTTCAAATCAGTTACACATCTTCCACCCTATATTGGAATGATGCTTTCATTTACCATAGTATCAATATTTGCTGAACTATTTAACTCAAAACAAAAAAAGTCCGGACTAAATATATTGGAACAAGCAGAACACCATAAGTCTCCCACTGCAAGAGCTTTGTCAAGAGTCGAAATGCCATCAGTTTTGTTCTTCTTAGGAATCTTGATGGTAGTTGCAGGATTAGAGTCATTAGGACTTATATATTCTCTCGGGCAAGATGTGCAACAAGTTATGCCTAATGAACTATTTATTTTTATCTTAGGTGCAGCTTCAGCTGTTATAGACAATGTACCATTAGTTGCTGCAAGTATGGGGATGTTTGATTTCCCAATAGATCAACATATTTGGCATTTCATTGCTTTTGCTGCCGGTACAGGTGGAAGTATGCTTATTATTGGCTCAGCCGCAGGCGTTGTCGCTATGGGAATGGAAAAGATATCTTTCTTCTGGTATCTGAAAAAAATATCTTGGTTAGCATTGATTGGTTATCTGGTTGGATACGGTTTTATGATAATGTTTCATAGTTATTAATTAATTTTGCCCTCCTCATTTATGTAGCAATAGTAACTTATAACATGAATGATTGTTTTATTTTTGAATGATGAAAGGGGGCATTCCCATTATAACTATCTGTGTGCTTTTCATAGTTTCAAGCTGTGATAATTTTTCCATAAAGAATAATAAAAGACTTTTAGCGAAGGTTGGCGAAGCTGAATTGTATCTTGAAGATATTCCGAAAGATAAGTTAAGCCTAAACCTAGAAGGAGACAGCGCAACTAAGCTCCGATATTATATAGAGAAATGGTCAAAAGAACAATTCTTCCTGCAAAATGCAAAAGAAACAATTGGGGATGATGAATCACAATTGAACGATATTATTGAAGAATATAGACGCAATTTGATGATTTACGAACTAGAAAGAAAATGGCTGGATAACTATTCCGATACTGTTGTTTCCGATAGTGCAATCAAAATCTATTATGAAAATAATAAAGACAACTTTCAATTGAGGAAAAATATAGTGAAAATACGTTATATCAAGATAAGTAGAACTCTGTCAACAAAGGAAATTAATAAGGTTAGAATACTTGTTAAGAACACTACACCTACAAATGATAGCCTGCTCAGAATATTTGCAGAAACTAAAGCCGATAATTTCTTTTTAGATAACACATGGTTGTATTTTGATGATGTATTAAGAGAAATCCCGATTTCTTCAAATTATAACCAAGAACGTTTTTTACAGAACAATCGTTATGTTGAATTAGAAGAAGGAGGATATATTTATCTTGTCAATTTTATTGATTTCAAAACAAAGGACAATATAACACCTCTGGAATTTGAATCGGACAACATTAAGAAATATATAATTATGCAGAGGAAAGCTCAATATATAGAAGATAAACGCAAAGGAATGCTTGAAGATGCATACAAATCCGGGAAAATTAAAATATGGCTAAATTGAAAAAGATTGCTTTTAGAATATTACTTCTAATCACATTGTATTCATATATCATTGATACTGAAGCACAGAATCAACCTCGTCAACTGGTAGATTTTGTACTTGCAGTTGTCGGTGACCAAGTAATTCTTAGGAGCGAATTGGAATCAGAAGTTGAACAGATTAAGCAAGGCGGAACCGAAGTTACCGAAGAAATGAAATGCAGAATATTTGAAGAATTACTCAAAAGAAAGTTGATGATTCATCAAGCAGAACTTGACAGCCTCCCATTATCAGATGAGCAGGTTGAAGATGAACTTAACCGAAGAATAGGGTATTTTGCAGCACAAATGGGTGGAGAGAAAAAACTCGAGGAGTATCTTGGCAAATCTATCGCTGAATATAAAAAAGAAATGAGACCTAAGATGAGACAGCAATTGTTGTCTAGGTCAATGGAATCAACAATTACCGGAGACCTAAAAGTGAGTCCAAGCGAGGTGAGAGAATATTTTAATAACATCCCTAAGGATAGTGTACCATTGATTATGGCTGAATTTGAAATCGGACAAATTATTATAAAACCTAAAGCTTCAGACCTAGCAAAAGAGTATGCCTTGGCATCAATTAAAAAAATTAGAGATGACATAGTTTTGAAAGGAGAAGACTTTGGCAGAATGGCGCGACTCTACAGCGATGATAGATATACTGCCGAAAGAGGAGGTAGTTTGGGTGAGTTTGGAAGAGGAGATATGGTACCTGAATTTGAAAGAGCTGCATTTAAACTTCAAAAAGACAGTATTTCTCCGGTTATTGAAACCAAGTTTGGATATCATATTATTAAACTTGTTGAAAGAAATGGTGATAGAGTCGAGTGTCTCCATATTTTAATTAGACCAAAATTAACATCTTATGATATTCAAGATGCAATTACATTCTCAGATAGTATTCGCAACCTCTATTTAAATGATTCTTTGAACTTTTGTGAGTTAGCAACACTTTTCTCTGAAGATGAAGAAACACAAAAAACTTGTGGAATGTTTAATGACCCTCAAACCGGTTCGACAAAAATATCTGTTGAGTACCTTGATAAACAAATGCTTTCAATTATCTCAAAAATGAAACCAGGTGAGATTTCTCAATCTGAAGTGATTGATTTGCCTGACGGAACCAAAGGGGTTCGATTATTTTATTTGAAGAACGAAATTTTACCTCACCCGGCAAATTTAAAGGACGACTATCCAAGAATTCAATATGATGCTCTTGAAAGTAAGCGCAAGACAGTAATGAGTCAGTGGGTAATGAAAAAAATTGATAATATGCATCTTGATATTAACGATGAATATATTGAATGTGATTTTATTGCTAAATGGAAAAATAAATCGAGCAAATAATAATGACAAATAAGGTTGAATTAGCAAAAGAATTTTCTCAGACAGTGCTTGGTCTGAAACGTGAAATAAGCAAAGTGATTATTGGACAAGATGATGCAGTTGATGCAGTGTTAACGTCACTTTTTAGTAATGGACATTGTCTTTTGGTTGGCGTCCCCGGCTTGGCAAAAACATTGTTGATTAAAACTATCGCTGAAGCCTTGGATTTGAGTTTTAATAGAGTTCAGTTTACACCCGACCTTATGCCATCTGATATTACAGGCTCAGAGATTTTGGACTCGAATAGGGCTTTTAAGTATATCAAAGGACCCATTTTTGCAAACATTGTTTTAGCAGATGAAATAAATAGAACTCCTCCCAAAACTCAGGCAGCTCTGTTGGAGGCTATGCAAGAAAAAAGCGTTACTACAGCAGGAAAAACATACAATCTGCCACTTCCTTTTTTTGTACTCGCAACTCAAAATCCTATTGAACAAGAAGGTACGTATCCATTGCCTGAAGCACAGTTGGATAGATTTATGTTTAATATTGTTTTGGATTATCCCGTTTTTGATGATGAAATCAAAATAATTAAAGAAACCACATCTGAGAAGCAGATTAGTGTTAGCAAGATTGCAAATACTGATAAAATTATTGAGTTTCAATCTCTTGTCCGACAAGTTCCTATAGCAGACAATGTTATTGAATATGCAGTGTCTTTAGTTGCAAAAACGAGACCTATGAACACAAAAGCTCCTGATCTCATCAAAGAATATATTTCTTATGGTGCAGGACCTAGAGCCGGTCAATATTTGGTTTTAGGAGCAAAATGCAATGCTCTTATTAGAGGTAAAATCTCTCCTGATATAGAGGATATTCAAGCTGTTGCATTCAATGTTCTAAGACATAGAATAGTTAAAAATTATAAAGCAGAGTCTGATGGAATTTCTATAGAGCAAATAATTCAAAAATTATTTTAATCCGGACCGTTAACATAGGAGTGATGCTACAAAATCTCAGCTTTCATTTCAGCCCAATATAGTATCACTTTTACTTTTGGGTCACTCGCTACCTTAAGTGCATATAAACTCTTTTGCAATTCATCTCTAAACTTGAGTTTACTTTCTGCCATCCATAACAACTTTTCTTTCTCCGGAAAATATTGCTTTAGTATCTCGTAGTCGTGAAAGGGTGAAGATATATAAGTTGTATAATATTTCATATTCCCCTTGATTATACTTAATTGTGTTAGTAATTCAGCCTCCGAAAGAGTGTACAATCCCGGATAATGCAAATAGTAACTTGTCTTAAATCCTGAGTCAGAAAAAACTTTAAGTTCTTTGGGATTATCGGACTCTATTATGAAGAAATCTTTGTTGATTGATAAGTCTTTGCATATTGATAAAAGACGACTTAATGCTCCTGCAGAAACAGTACTGTCTAAGTTTTTGAGATCCAACCAATAGTGTGTACTCTTATTTGGATTGGATTTAATAAAATTATACAATGTAACTCCGGTTGAACCTGCCGGAGGATGTGACACATCAAAATTAGCTTTCTCAGGTATATAAAGAATATCTACCTCAACACCGCTATACAAAGGTGCGGTTTCTTTCAGTCTTTCAATACTATTGACGCGATGTACCCATATTTTATCTTTTATTACTTTTTCATAGTACTTCTGTATCAGTTCACCTGAAGCTATTATCCTATCAAGCTTACGGTGTATGTATATATTCGATGCATATATAACAATACTTAATACTATTAAAAATAGAATGATGAAAATTCTTCTTTTGTTCATGGCTTTATTTCTTTGTCATAATCAATAGACCGTTTCACAATTCTTTCTTGCGGTACATAGTAAGGACTAAAAAGGCTTTTCGTGTCATCTCTGCCTTCAAATTGAATATCCAATAAGTCAGAAACAGAATAGATGAAATTATCAATCATATAGCTCCTGTTTTTGTATTTACTATATGCTTTAAGAACTTTGGGTTGATTTGTCCAGTAAATAAATGGGATTTCAAACATTGGGTATGAGCCCACAGATTCTGTATGGCCTTCAAAGTTCATAGATTGAAATACATCTTCTCCGTGATCAGAAAAATAGATTAATTGATTTTTATCTTCTTTGTGTGAGTGTTGTTTAAGAAGGTTTATAATATGGCTCACAACATAATCATTATAAGCAACGGCATTATCATATGTATTGATGGCATCTATGGCTCGCTCAGAGGGATAATCAGTCCGAGGATTGTCTTTAAAGATTTCAAAATTTTTCGGGTATCGTGCACTATATAGTGCATGCGTCCCATATAGATGAACAAAAATTATCTTTTTGGGTTCAGAGTCCTTTAAGGCATTTTCGATAAAAGGGAAAAGTTTCTCATCATAAGACTCTTTCCTATATGATTCTTTCTCAGTGTGACTACCCATATTCGTAAAATATGAAAGATCTGCTGTTTTAGCTATCATGGTTAGCAGTGTTTCATAGAGACCTATAGGGCTTTGGTTTGAAATCCAGTATGTTTTGTAACCTGCTGCTTGAGCAAGTTGAATAATTGTTCCCTTGTACTTATCTTCAGGTGATGCAGTTGAGCCAAATGTGAGTACCTTTTCTAATGATTCAATCGTGTGGGAATGAGGGCTTATGACATCGTTAAAGAGTAAGACGTGCTCTCCCAATGCTTTAAGATTGGGAGTTGTATTTCGATAATAACCATAAATTCCCATATGGTGTCTAGTTGTCGACTCACCGATGATAATGAGTAAAGTTTTATTTTGAGAATTATCGTCTTTTAAGACGGAACTTATAAATGGACTTTTTTCAGAGTTACCTAAAAAGTCTGAATATTTCTTTATCTCCTGCTGATATTGCTCATAACCATCATACAATTCGTAGAGAATATGATGTCTGAAATGACCTGCATTGAGGTAAATCAAAGTTGCTAATAAAAAAAAACCAGCGGAAATCATGCGCCTAAAAAAAATGCTGTGTTTTGATAAATATCCGTATATTCTTTTTGCAAGATTCGGCTTAAGTTGATTTGTATTCTTTTTTAAGTTGAATATTAATTTGCGCAATCTGTTGAAGTCATCCCCATAAGATGATTTTGGATAGCGATAAATCGCTCTAACAACCCAAAACAAAATAAATAATGATGGAATCAGGAAAATGAGTAATAGCCGTACAATGGGTGCTGTAAAATAGACTTGAAGGTATTCACTAGCCTCTGATGTATTTGTTTCCAATAAGATAAATACAACCGAAGAAGTTAATTCGTCTTTATATAGATGAACATAGCCTGCCTCAAAGAAAATTACAACCAAACTAAGCAGATAAATGATTATTAAATATGCTGATTTGATAAACTTGAAAGGAATAAAATATGCAAAAGAGAAAAGTAGTGAGTGAAGAAAAATAAGTCTTTCTGGCATGAAATGTTCTGATGAATCTTGTGAAACTACATACCATAATACAAAAATGGGGTATAATAGAAGAAAGTAACTATATTTGACTATAAACGACATTCCTGATTTGTGCTTTTGTTATCAATAATGCTGTGCTAAGAGGTGCGCAAAACTATAAGATTCTTCTATATCTAACTCATATAAATGTGTCTAATCGCAAGAACTATGAATTTAACACTATGAATTCTGTAAAATTCATTTCTAATCTATTATTTTCGTGCCCTATATGCACAACCCGACAATTGAAGACATAGTATCACTTATCGGTGGAATACCCCAAGGAAAAACAGACTGGAGAGTATCCGGAGTTGCCGGTATTGATGAAGCTACTCCCACTCAATTGTCTTTTATTTCAAATCCAAAATATATTCAGAAATTAAGCTCTACAAGTGCAGGAGCAGTAATAGTTCATAAGGATTTGCAGATAAGCGATTATCCTGAAGGAATCACCCTCATAAGGACATCAGATCCCTATCTCGCTTTTTGTATGGTGCTGGATAAATTTTTCAATCCACTACAATTTAAGAGCGGAATCGAAGATTATTCAAATATTCATAATAGTGCAATTATACACTCATCATGCTATATTGGCTCATTTAGCTATATATCAGAAGGGGTTTATTTATCTGAGGATGTACAAATTTATCCCCATGTTTTTGTTGGAAATAATGTGAAAGTAGGCAAAAATACTGTCATCTATCCAGGGGTGTCGCTATACTCTGATACTGAAATCGGGGATAATTGTATTATTCATTCGGGAGCAGTAATCGGGTCTGACGGTTTTGGACATGCTCCCATGCCCGATGGGTCGTACGCAAAAATCCCGCAGGTGGGTAAGGTTGTTATTGGCAATAATGTTGAGATTGGTGCTAATTGTACAATTGATAGGGCTACTTTAGGCGAAACTCGTATTGAAGATGGAACTAAATTAGATAACCTTGTTCATATTGCTCATAATGTCAGGATTGGTAAGCATACTGTTATTGCCGGACAATCAGGTGTTTCAGGAAGCACTTCTATTGGTAATCATTGTATGGTTGGAGGCCAAGTGGGGTTTGCAGGACACATTCAAATTGCAGACAAATCAAGATTTGGAGCACAATCAGGAGTCCCTGCTTCAATCAGAGAGGAAGGCAAAGATTGGATGGGGACTCCGGTAGTCCCATTAAAAGACAATCTAAAGGCTATGGTAATCACAAGGAACCTTCCAAAGCTTGAAGAACGGGTCAGGCTTTTAGAATATTTAATTAAAGAACTTACTACTAAAAAATAATGAATCAAAAACAAACGACAATTGCTGGAAGAGTGACGGTATCGGGAATAGGATTGCATACAGGAAAAGATGCAACCCTTACTTTAAATCAAGCAGAAGCAAACTTTGGATATAAATTTAGACGAATTGATTTGCCCGGACAGCCAACAATTGACGCGGATTGCGACTTAGTTGTAGAAACCGCAAGAGGTACTACTCTAGAACAAAATGGAGCACGTGTTGCTACCATTGAGCACACTCTTGCAGCATTGGTCGGACTAGAAATTGACAATTGCTTAATAGAGATTGACGGTCCTGAATGTCCCATCCTAGACGGAAGTGCGAAGCTTTTGGTTGAAGCTGTTGACAAGGTTGGGATTGTCGAACTGACAGAGGAGAGGGAGTATTTTGAAATCCCACAAAACATCCATTATAACGACTCTAACAACAAAGTTGAGATGGTAGCAATGCCTCTGGACAGCTATCGATTGACAGTTATGGTTGATTATAACTCTCACATTTTGGGAACACAACACGCAACCATTACCGGACTCAAAGAATTCAGAAAAGAAATTAGCCCATGCAGAACTTTCTGCTTTTTACATGAAATTGAAGCAATGGCAAAAGCTAATCTTGTAAAGGGTGGCAGCCTTGATAACGCCATTGTAATTGTTGACAGACCTGTAGAACAACAAGAACTTGATAATCTTGCCAAACTGTTTAACAAAGAAAAAATTGAGGTTAAGAGCGAAGGAATTTTAAATAATCTTGATTTGAGATTTCAAAATGAACCTGCACGACACAAACTGCTTGATTTAATTGGTGATTTGGCATTAGTAGGCAAACCACTCAAAGCACAAATTATGGCTGCCAGACCCGGACATGCTTCCAATGTCGCTTTTGCAAAAAAAATTAAAACCGAGATGAAGCGCATTGAAAAGAAAGCATTAACAGAAGTTCCTTATTATAACCCCTCCGATAAGCCACTATTTGAACACAAAGATATTATAAAAATATTGCCACATAAGCACCCTTTTTTGTTGGTTGATAAAGTTCTAAGGATGGATTCAACTTCTGTAATTGCTGTAAAGAATATTACTGCAGATCAATATTTTTTTCAAGGACATTTCCCCGGAGACCCTATTTATCCGGGTGTATTGTTAGTAGAAACCATGGCACAAGCCGGTGGAATTTTGATTCTTGGTGATAAAGAAGACCCCGAAAATTACGGCACCTATTTTCTTAAAATTGATAATGCCAGATTCAAAGATAAAGTAGTCCCGGGAGATACCCTGATCCTTAAACTTGAATTAACAGAACCCGTTCGTAGAGGAATATGTCAAATGAGAGGAAGAGCTTGGGTAGGGGAAAAACTGGTATGTGATGCGGAAATGATGGCTCAAGTAATTAAAATTAAATAATGACCTTTGAGACAGAATTAATTCAAAATATTGGGATTTAAAAAACATCTAAACTTAACAAACTAATAATTTATGATACAACCTTTAGCGTATGTACATCCTCAAGCCAAAATTGATGACAATGTTGTTATTGACCCATTTGTAACCATTCACAGAGATGTGGAGATTGGTGCAGGAACTCATATTATGTCCGGTGCAGTAATTTTTCCGGGTTCTCGAATCGGGAAAAATTGTAAAATTTTCCCGGGAGCTTCTATTGGAGCTATTCCACAAGATTTAAAATATAATGGCGAAGAAACCCTTGCTATAATCGGAGATAATACTGTTATTCGAGAAAATGTTACAATTAATAAGGGAACTACTGCTTTGGGAAGGACAGAAGTAGGAAGTAACTGTTTGTTGATGGCATATTCACATGTTGCTCATGATTGTATTGTTGGTAATCATTGCATTTTAGCGAATACCGTTCAACTTGCAGGACACGTTACTATTGCTGATTTTGTGATTGTTGGAGGTATGAGTGCTGTACATCAGTTTGTACATGTAGGTCAACATGTTATTGTTGCAGGAGGGTGCATGGTTAGAAAGGATGTTCCGCCTTATACCAAAGCAGGAAGACAGCCGATTTCTTATGAGGGAGTTAATTCAATCGGACTGAGACGTAGAGGTTTTTCGTCTGAAAAAATTAATGAAATTCAAGATATTTATAGAACACTCTATCTTAGGGGTAACAATACTCAGAAAGCATTGGCTATTATTGAGAATGAAAAACCTGTTAGCCCGGAAAGAGATGAGATTCTACAATTTATCAGAGAATCTGATAGGGGAATTATGAGAGGTTATTCCTCAAAACGTTTATAATGCAACTTGTTTTTAACAATATAACTAAATCTTTCCAAGGCAGAGTGTTGTTTAACAATCTAAGTTTTGATTTAAAATTAGGAGAGAGAGTTGGAGTTACCGGTAAAAATGGGTCAGGTAAAACTACCTTACTCAAAATTGCTATGGGGTATGTCAAACCTGAAGATGGGAAAGTGTTCTGGAAGAATGAGAAAGATGAAATATTCGAAATTGTATACAGTGATTTTGCTTTTGCAGGTATACAGCAACAATTATTTGATGATTTATCGGTAGAAGATAGTATTAAATTTCACTTTGATTTTAGACAAATCAGAGAAGAAGTCAGGGACTTGTCCTTATTTAAATCTGTTATTCCAAATTCACTTTTTTCTAAAAGAGTTAGCCAATTGTCAGCAGGGTGGCTCAATAGGTTAAAACTTTTGCTGGCAATCTGTACCCGGTCTAAAGTTCTCATCTTAGATGAACCATTCTCAAATATGGATTTGGAGGGAATTGAAATGATAAAAGAAATCATTTCTAATAATCTTAATGATAGGATACTCCTGATGGCGAGTAATCGTGATGATGAGTTGGCCCTATGCGATAGATATATCAATCTGGGTTAATCCGCAATTATTATTTTGCAAACACCCAGTATCATCCCCGTATTATCGCTGATAGTACCGATATAAACCCCGTCTCTAACGTTCATCTTAACAATATTGTCAGAATACTTATTAAGCGCCAAAGTTCTGATAATACGTCCTGTGTAATCATGAATATTGATTTTCAGCTCTCTGTCAGATAAATCAGCAGGTATTTCAATCATAAACTCTCCTTTGCTTGGGTTAGGATAGACTTTAAAATTATAGGTAGCAGTTGGAATATCTTTAATGCTTAATTTCTTTTTCTCTGCTTTTGAAGTTAAAAATTTGAAACCACCTCTGTTTGTACCCACGAGAATATCGGCCGATGAACTATCTCTGAGTTTTGCAATAGCAATTTTAGAGTTAGCACCTACACTCATCCCCCAAGAGGTATCGCTATTTGCATTTATAATTCCGTAGAAATCAGTGATTTCAGGGAAAGAATAAAACGGGTCATAAGAAATATACCACATTTTTATATGTCCTGAATTAGAGCCTGAAACCAATTCCGGTTTGCCATCTCCCTCAAAGTCATAAAAGATAGGAGCAGACATTCCTATTGCTTCAAATTGGGGTGGATTCAGTGCATTATTAAAGAAGTTGGCTCTAGCATTTCCCAGTTTGTCTGTAACTTTTGTAAAAGTCAGAGTGTTTCCTGATGAAGTGTTTTTATAGTATGCGAAATAGCCGTCATATTTCCCGATAATCAAATCAGGGAGACCGTCTTGGCTATAATCAAAAATTGCGGGAGCGGCAAAACTTCCCACTGATTCATTCAAAAGATTGTTGTTTGACAGCAAAAATGAAGGATTATAGGTAGAATCAGAAGGAGAAGTATTTTTGAAGAACAAGATTTTACCTTCAATATTTCCAATAATCATATCTTCCAAACTGTCATTATTCAAATCTCCTATAGCAATACTAACGCCTAACTGTTTGAAACTGCTAAAGTCGGCAAAATCAGTATCTACCAATTCATAAACGGGCAGGCTTGAGGTTCCGACATTATTGTATCTGAAAATCCTGGTGTATTCTATTGACGGATTTAGAACGGTATCCGGTTCAACAGCCACAAGCAGGTCAATAAGTCCGTCTTTGTTAATATCCCAAAAAACAGGACTGACATTGATGCCTAAATCAATAGACTTGTCAGTGAGAAAACGTTTGTTATAGATTTTGAAGAAAGGAGTTTCATTAGTTCCTTCATTTTTTAAAAACCATGTATTTTCAGACAAAATAGGGCGAGTTCCATATTTAGGATCGGTCATGAAATAAGATGATGCGATGATATCTTTTTCACCGTCTCCATCTACATCAAAGTTATAGAGGGCAGGCATATATTTGAACTTTACTTCATTCTCATCGTTGCTTGGGAAAAAGCTTGAAAAGTCTATCATAGAATCATAGCTCATGCTCAGTTCGTTTTTCCCGTTTTTTAGTAAAATTAGGTTTTCGAAAGATGCATTTCCGAGGATTAATTCTTTATCTCCATCGTTGTCCATATCTATGGAGAGAAGCGAGCTGCCACCGCCATGTCTTCTGTCAATATCTCTTCTGTAATTTGGGAAATATGATCGGTTACAGCTTAGAATGATACTATTTATTCCCCCAAAGGTTTCTCTAAATCCCCCAAAACATAGATCCCCAAGTTTGAAGGCAAAAGTATCATTAGGTAATCCTTTTTCAACTTGTTCATTATAGTATAAAACTAAGGTGCTATAAATATCATCGTATTTTACATAATCTAAATCACCATCACCATCAATATCATCAATAATGGGTAAATCTGCTAACCTTCCTCCCAAAATTAACTCTCCACCCGAGTTATGGAGATAATACAAATTGCCCATTTTCCTCAGTCTTAGAATGCTATCTGTTGCTTGAGTTATATTCATATAAACTCTAAAACGGTTAGAGCTACCTTCTAAAGTAAATAAATCAGGCTTGCCGTCCTGATTAAAATCCCTGAAAAGTATATATGCATTGGTATTGATGTCTTTGAATAAGTATTCATATTGAGGCGCATATTCATAGCTGTAGTTAGTAGCAATTCCGGTATTGATAAAGGTAAGTGTTGCACCTCCTGAACGGTCAAAAATTACCATGTCAGGTTTCCCGTCATTATTCAAATCCACTTGACTAAATACAGGAAGGTTGAATCCCCCAACAAAAGGGTTGAGGATTGTTTCTCCATTATTTTTAAATTGAAGTGAATCCGAGTAATACAACTTAATCGGACTGCTTGATTGTCCGGAGGCTATGTTATTGTTGAACAAAAAAATAACCAACAACATAGGAATCATAATTGTTGATATACGCTTTTTCATACAGACAAAGTTAGTTAAAATATTCTTTAATCTTGCATAGTGAAAATTGAAATATTATATTCTTACTATAGAAATTCTAATTATCAGGTTTATACTGATACTCGAAAGCCTGTTCAAGGTGCAATTTTCTTTGCTTTAAAAGGATCCGGATTTAATGGGAATCAATTTCTTAAATTTGCTCTGGAACAAGGTGCTTCTTATGTTGTTGGAGATGAAAAGCCGGAGTTTGAGAATGAAAAAGTTTTGTTGGTTGAAGATGTTTTAACTACCATGCAAAATTTAGCAACATTTCATCGCCAACAATGCAAGGCAAAGATTTTTGGGATTGGTGGCAGTAATGGCAAAACTACAACCAAAGAACTTCTCAAAAGAGTTTTAGCGACTAAATATAAAATTCACGCAACTCCCGGAAATTTTAATAATCATATAGGCTTGCCTTTAACATTGCTTTCAATGCCGACTGATACTGAAATAGCCTTGCTTGAGTTGGGGACTAACCAAAAAGGGGATATTGAACAACTTTGTCGAATTTGTCAACCTGATTTTGGTCTTATTACCAATGTGGGAAAGGAACATTTAGAAGGTTTTGGGAGTGTTGAAGCTGTTGCGCACGAAGAAAGTTTTCTTTATCAGTTTTTGATGCAAAATAACGGAATTGCCTTTGTTAATCAAGATGACAAATGGTTATCAAGTATGTCAAAGAGGCTGAATAGACGGGTAGATTACACTGTTAAGGATTTTGTTCAAGAACAACTTGCCCCTCAGATCATTGCAAAAAGTAAAAAGGGTGTGACTTATCAGTCACATCTTGCCGGATTACACAACCTTTGCAATATGGCTGCTGCAAGAGCTGTTGGAGTTTATATTGAAATTGATGAGAAACAAATTGCAGAAGCAATAGATTCCTATAAACCGGATAACATGCGCTCAGAATGGAGGCAAACAAGCCGAAATTTAATTTTTTTGGATGCATATAATGCAAACCCGAGCAGCATGGAGATGGCATTACAAACCTTGCAGTCGGTTAAGGCAGATAAAAAAATTGCCATCCTTGGTGATATGTTTGAATTGGGTGTTTTTGCTCATCAAGAGCATCAATCAATCTTAAAAAATGCACAAAATGCAGGTTTTGATAAAGTTTTTACCGTAGGCAAAGAGTTCTATAAGGTTAATTCAGGTGCAGATAGTTTTTCTAAAACAAGTGACATGATAGAATATCTAAAAGACAAAAAACTCAATGGATATACGATTCTTGTTAAAGGTTCTCGCGGAATGAAACTGGAAGATTTGTTGCCATATTTATAAAGGCTTCAAAACATTTTTTATGTACTAAAAAACATCAGGTTTAGAGTTCCCAATACTATCAATACTTTAAATACAAAATTGAGAATGTAAAACTCACCTTGTCGAAGTTTTAGAAGTCCAATCAATACTCCAAGTAAAATTATGTTTGAAAAAAAAATATAGAACAACCATAATGCAGGATAAAAACGAATATACAACAGAATAGAATACACCAATTGAACAAATATAGAAACACTGATAACCATTCGGGTTTTTGAATCACCCAATATTCCTGCAATACTATTGCGTTGCAATGCAATATCAGCTTTTACTTCTTCTTGACCTTTGATAATTGCTCTTGTAAACAACAACATGGTGAAATATATTCCAAATGCCAATACATCCCAGTAAACTAGACCATAATGCATTCCTATACTAAAAAAACAAGAAACAGTTAATAAGGATGAAGAAATCTCTTTAATTAATGGATAGTGCTTGAGTTTATGAGAATAAAACCACAATGCAAATGCAAGAGCTGCGAAGTATAGGAAAATCTTAAAAGAAGCAAGCAACGCAAGCCCCAATGCTATCAGGTTTAACCAAGTGTATAGTCTGATTCTGAAATCTTTGGAAAGGAACTCTTGAAACAGTGTAACATGAGGTCTGACAATCATGTCGTGTTTGAAATCATAGAAATCATTAATCAAAAAGCCCCCGGCAATAATGAGTAGGGTACAAAAGACTATTAGATGCAGTTTAATGTCATAAGGGATAACCAACAATCCGGCAGGAAAAGAATTAAAGATAAAAATAGCGGAGATATATTGAGCAACAGCAGTCAATAGAATATTATACCAACGCAGAGAAGACATCAGCGCAAGAACCTTAAGGTATTTAATGTTCCGGCTGTTCATATTTGATTAAAATACTTAAAATTTATAGATAATATGCGGGTTGAAATCTTTGAGATACTTTTCCGCTTTTTTATAATCTTTGGTAAAACCGAGGATATAGCCACCTCCGCCACTTCCGCAAAGCTTTAAATAATAAGCGTTGGTCTCAATACCTTGTTTCCATAATTTTTTGAAAACCTCTGGAATCATAGGTTGAAAATGTTCAAAAACCAGACTGGACAACTCTTTGAGAGAACTGAACAAAGGTTTGAAATCTTTACGTAGAAATGCATCAATACACATGTCATTGTATTTTTTGAACTCCGTTTTAATCAAATTGCGAAAACCATCGGTTTTGCATTTTTCAAGAAAAAGTGTAACCATGCTTTGGGTTTGCCCTGGCGTTCCTGAGTTGATTAAAAAAATAGCACCTCCACCTGCTTCATTGGCTTCGGGTAATCCTATCGGACTAATTTCTTGCCCTGATTTTACTAATACCGGCAAATTGAGATAGCAAATCAACGGGTCAAGTCCGGAACTCTTGCCATGAAAAAAACTTTCCATCTGAGCTAAGCCTGATTTTAAATCTAAAATAGATTGATTGTCAAGATTTTTCTCGGTAATTTTATCCTTCGCATATTTGTCATAAACAGACGCACATAATGCTCCGGAACTTCCAATACCAAATCCTTTGGGAATACTGGAGTCAAAGTACATTCCATTTCTTACATCATTTTCAAGGAGTTTAATATCGAGGTTGAAAATCAATTCATTGTTTTCAGAAAGATTTTTCAGGTATGAAACAAAATCACTTAAGTGTCGGTTGGATTCTTTGGATTCATCGGTGAAGCCATCCTTTTTGGTTTTTAATGCTCCTCCGAAATGATTAAATGGAATGGATAAGCCCATTGAATTTTCAATGATTCCATATTCTCCAAAAAGAAGAATCTTGGCGGTAAACAATGCTTTTTTTCTCTTATCCAATTAGAATTCTCTTAAAAACAACGGCTGCAAAGGTAATATTTTTAGTTATATCGGACATCTTAATATAAACCTGCTTGCATGAGTGTATTATTTAATGAAATACCTATTTACTTTGCTATAGGGCTATCAATATATTCCTTGTTTGAGCAGTATTGGAGCAACTCTTTATTGATAAACGATTTGATAGCGCTTTTGTCCTTTTCAAAATAAAGAAGATGCACATTTGCTCCGGCATCCATTGTGAAAAATGCTTGTATTCCTTGGCGAATTCTAAATTGTCTGATGGCATTCAAAACGTTGAGTGTATTGGGATTAATAAGGAAATAACCTTCTGTGGAAGTCAACATCATGGCATGCAATGTAAGGGCTTCTTGTTCTGCAATCTGTCCAAAATGATTAATATCTCCGTCTTGCAATGCTCTGTAAAGAAGTTTAGTATTCTCAAAACCTTGTTCAAATCGTCTGTTTGCGTACCAATGTTCATTCAGCATGTCGTGTCCTTTGCTGCTTGAAACACTCTTTTCGGATGTTTCAATCAATAAAACTGCATCTCTGATTTGCATAAAATCCGGATGAATATTTGTCAATCCAATTGCATATTCATCGCTGCTGCCAACAATATCCGGATGCTTTCCCCATTCGCTGAAGCCGTTATATACCGATCTGCATGCACTGCCGGAGCCAATTCTGCTGTAATACGAAACTCTTTGCATGAGAAATTCATTTGACAAAGGTTCTCCTTTTATCTGTTGGTCCAAGTCCATGATACACTTAGCCAAAGCACTCATGGATGAGGCGCTGGATGCGATTCCGGTTCCAAATGGGAAATTATTATATGAATGAATTTCTAAACAATAATGCTGTAACCAAGAGAAATAGGGGTTGATGGATTTAAAGAAAGCTAAGATTTTGGGAAGAAATTCAGGCTTTGGCTTATTCTCAAAAAAGAAATTGATTTCAAACGCGTCATTGTTTGAACGCTCTTTGAGAGCGAATTCTGTTTGGGTATAAATATTATCTAAGGTAAAACTTATTGATGGATTGGCAGGAAGTTGAAATCCTTTCTTTCCCCAATATTTTACTATTGCTATATTGGATTTTCCTTGCTGTTCACTTTTCATTATTTCCATTCGTAATCAATCATCTTGCTAAACTCCATAATGGTATGATAGCCTTTCACCAAGAAATAGTTCTCGGTATAATCAATATCTGAAACAGAGGCCGGACATGCCAGAATAAAATCGCCTCCCCATGCCCCTAAAGATTTAATAACTCCCTTAAAATCACTGAACATTTCATCTTTGATGCATTTTTTCTTTAATACTTCAGACATTATCATTTCATGCCTTGAAAGTAATTGTTTGAATTCAGCATAATCGGTAACTGTAGTGAGTTTTTCACTAATATTACTAATTTCTTCAATCACATTATGGTTTTCATTTTCTTTCCAACGGCTTTTGAAACGGCTGACTTCTACATTACTATCTTGTTTGTGATTAAGATAAACCAGCCTGCAATGACCAACAAAGTTTTTCCAAGGCAAATCTGCAGGTTCAGCCCAATGATACATTTCTTCCTCAATAAAATAGATAATGGGCTTGCCTATAAGGCTGGTTGCAATATCATAGCCGCTACCTTGATTGAGTGTTGAGCTGAAAACAAGTTCAAACGGCTGCAAGGATGTGAGCATTGCCAAATTTACAATCAATGATGAACTGCTGCCCATACCCCAACCGGGATCGAAATCCATAAATGTTTTGAAGGTGTAAGTGCCTTGTTCTTTAAAGAAATCAGGTTTAGATTGATTAATTGCTATCAGGAGGCTGCGGATAAACTCAGTTCTGCCGCTCCCTTTTTGTTCTGCCGGTTCAAAATTGTTGTCAATATCAAATTGGTTGGAATACCAAATAAGGTCTCCGGAGGTCATTGAGACCCAATTTATCTTTTTGCTTTTACTTCTTCTGTCGTGTGAGAACTGTAACTGCTGTCCCAAAACAGTTGGAACTGCTAATGCTTTAGCACCTCGAATTACAAGATATTCCCCCGTAATCATTAATTTTCCCGGACTCCAAAATTTTTCCAATTTATTTTTTTAGTTGTGGCAAAGGTAAGTTTTTAAGTTACCAAATTCGAAATTGCTATTTTCTCCCAATATTTTTATCCCTTCTATTGTGAAGATTCATACATAATATGATACTTGTCATTTTTTCTTTGCATGAAATTATGCTACTTTGCGATTATATTAAATTTAACAGTTATGAGTATATCAATCACACCACTAACTACTTTGCAAGAGATCAAAACCGCTTTTCATCGCAAATTCAATGCTTTAAAAATCGACTTCTTTATTGATATTAATAAGGATGGTAATTATACATCAAATGAACAAATTAAAGATTATGAAGCTACCCTCTCGGACATAGGAGGAATAGGGGGTGGTGGAGAAATTGCGATTGATGATAATAGTACAGTTGCAGAAGTTGAATCTAGTTTTAAAGAGCTTTTTGGAGTCATCGTTCAAATCTTCAGACAAAGAGGGAATTCATGGTTGATGACAACGACAACTGACAATTATACCTTGTCTGAACTTAATAAAATGGGTTTGGAAAGAATGTCAGAAGGTTCAGACAATATAATTGATTCGGCTGATAGGATAGAGTTAGAATAACCTCTCTTATTTTCTTGCTTGTGTTATTTCTCTTCGAGGACCAATTCCCGGAGGATTGGATAAGAGCATACCCATTGACCTCAAGTCGCGCTTAAATTGTCCGTTTGCGCAATAAGTAATCAATATTCCGTCTTTGCAAAGCATGTTCACGCATTTTTGCAAAATAGCTTTCTCCCACATTTCAGGTTGTTTGCGTGGTGCAAAGGCATCATAGTATATCAAATCATAATAGGAGGGTTTTTCTTCAAATTCTTGTATAGTTTTGTTCAAACGGGTGAAAGAAAAAAGATTTTCCAATGTCAACTCAGTGTTGTCAGCTTGTGCATGCAATTGAGTTAAAATCATTTTTAATGCTTGTTGTTGTGTGATAAAACCCATGTCTAAATCAAAAACCAAATCTTGTGGAATAGGAAATGGCTCTAAGCTGTGGTATTCAACATTTTGATGTTTTTTTTGTGCTTCAATATATGTTAAGACTGCATTCATTCCGGTGCCAAAGCCTACTTCCAGAATCTTTATTTTTTCCTTTTGCTTAATACAACGAAAACCATGATTGATATATACATGGATACTTTCTGTTAGTGCACCTGTTGAACTGTGATAGGTTTCATCCAAGTTTTGAAGATAGAGTGTGTGACTGCCATCTTCTGTTTTTTGTAAAATAGGCTTTTCAGGGTTAAAGTTCGACATGGCTAAAATCAATATCTCTCATACACTTGAAATGCCCTTTAGGGCAATGGTCAAAGCCTAATTTGCTGCACGGACGACAATACAAGTTCTCTACTTCTAAGATTTTACTTTGTTTGGCAGCTTTGCTTCCTTTCGGGAAATAGGGTGTCATCCCAAATTCCGGAATGGTATTGCCCCATATTGAAATAATAGGTTTGTCAAAGGCTGCTCCAATGTGCATTAATCCGGTGTCATGGGTAACTAATTTTTGACAATCCTTGATAATTAGCGCACTTTGAGTAATAGATAATTTTCCGCAAAGGTTATAAGTTATCTTGTCTTTAAGCAAATTAGTTAACTCTTCGCCTCTCTCAAAATCTTCACTTCCACCCAAAAGAATCAAGGGAAGGCTTGATTTATTTAGAAGTTCTGCAAGTTTGTTAACCGGCATTCTTTTAGTAAAATAAGTACCGCCAATTGCAACAGCATGATAAGGCTTTTGGGTTATATAAACGTATTCTTCGGGGAGTGCTATTTCCCCGCAATAATACTCTAATCCTTTATTATCGTTGACAATTCCAAGAGTCTTTACAGTATTCATATACCTATCCACAATATGGATATCTGGCATGTGTTTTTTATTGCAAGTACGAACAGTAAGCCATTTCTGGAAATTGAGTTTTTCAAAACTCTTTGATTTTGCTCCCAAAGCGGCTTTAAGCCTGAAAGTTCTGAGGTTATGATGCAAGTCCACCACAAAATCAAACTTCTCTTGTTTGAGTTGATGAATAAATTCTTTGAAATTATCAGAAAGCAGATGTAGTTTGTCAATGTGAGGATTAAATTCAGCAATAGATTTATACTGAAGTTTGGTTGCAAAATGGAGTTCGGCCCCTTTGATTTGTTCTTTGATACATCGTAGAATAGGCGAAGTCAATACTATGTCGCCTATGGAGCTAAATCTGACTACGAGTAATTTCATTATTTGCAAAAATAGTGAGGAAAGTGAATGTTATTCTTCATTTTCTTTCTCTGTGTGTACAATCAATGATTCAGCTTCTTCTTTTAATGCATAGATTTTTTTTGGTGGAGGGAAGAAAAAGTCTCGTTTGTTTTGTTTAAATCGTACCCATATAGCATCAAAAATGGGTTTAATATCAAACAATTTTAGATTGCGTGACCTTAAGGCGACAATCATAGAGAGCACAAAACTCACAATGAAATTGAAAAATCCGATTAACCCTATACACAAAACAGCGATTATAATATCTCCGATAGTGATGTCAAAATTAAGCCCTAACAAAGCAAGACCAAGGTTTCCGGCAGCAAAGGTAATATGCCTGATACCTAAATCTAATCCAAAGAACATCCCAATTGCACCCGTACTACCTAACATTATACCAAACAAAAAATTTCCGGCAATTCCACCTATGTGTTTGTTATATGTATTTGCAATTTTTTCTAAAGCCTTGTCGGGGAAAAATTTCCTAAGAATTGGATGTTTCTTAATACGTAATGAAATTCTGTCATGAATATTGCGATTGATATAATACCCGGAGATTAAACCACTTAAAAATAAGAAAACACCGGTCAGTGCCGCATGTACAATTGCTTTGGATTTAAAAAAATTAACATCATTCAGCATTTGACGACTGTGTTCTGCTGAGAGAAAATCAGAACCGAAAACATATTTCCAAACAAGGAAAAGAAGTATCGCTACAGGGAAAGCTAAAAATACATTACCAATAAAGGCAATAAATTGCGAACGGAAGAGTCTGGCAAATAAGTCAGCAAAATTTGAATAACTTACTTCGCCTTTTCTTTCGGGTTTGAGTGCTTTAGCCAATGTGGCAGCAGTCATTGCCGGTTGTTTGGTGGCAAGGGTAAAATGGAACAAATAAATTGCAATGAACCCCATTGCATAATTGAAGCTATAAAGAAATGCCTGACCGAACGGACTTGTATCAATGTTAGAGAGCATTGCTTTGAAAATGCAAAGAATTCCAACAATAACACCGCCTCCGGCAGCAGAAAAAAACATTTTTCGGTATCCTGCTCTTGATTCTGTAATATAATGTTCGCCAGTTTTACCGGTATGTTGAGTAATCTGGTATGCAACCAAACTTGTTGAAGTTCGCAAGAACTCTCTAATGTTATTTTTCTTGGCATTCAATCTGATAATTTGGTTTAAGAAATGAATAGTTTTGATATGCTCGCTTTTTTGTTCATTGTTTTCAACCAAATAATTGAGAATAAACTCCAGCCTATCTAACTGTTGTTGTATCCTAACAAACTTGATGGTAGTAAAAAAACTTATTCCGTAACGCTCTTTGTTTTCCATCGCTTTTTTAAGATAGTCTTGGCATTGCTTGATAAGAATTTTTACTTGTTTAACATTAATATCATCTTCGGCTCTTTTGTGGGTCCCTTGTTTGAAACCATCAACCATTATTGAGATATCTTTCTGCAAATTGATAAACGGACTGTCAAAACCTGAATATTCAGGTAGCATTCTCAGCAAAGAATAATCCATTGCAGTACCGGATATGCGAAGTGCAAGGAGTTCTATAGAGAATAATAATTCGGATATTACAAAGCTATCATTGTTTAACTCTGAAATAGGTTTGAAACTTAGTAAGTCAAATAATTTCTGCCAACTTTTTTCACCGATAGCAGAGAACCATCGGTGGTCTTTTCTGTGGTAAAAAACATTGGTTACCAAATAATCCATGCTGTTCTCCGGAGGTTGGATTGGTAGAATCTTATGATAAAAACGCTTGAATATTTCTCTGCGAAATCCTCCTGATGAAACAATACCCAAGTCTGCTATCAGTAAACTGAATTTTCTGTTTTTTATTAGTCTGTGAATATATTCTCTGAATCCGGAGAGCAAGAAATCATCCTTTTCTAAGATAAAAATAAAATCATTAAATCTATCTACAGAATAAGCTGTGTTTTTATAGTTTATAGGTCTCAACCTTTGAACTATATGTGCAAGATAATCAGGATTGGATTCCTTGCTTTTTGCTATCCTGACCAGGATATCGTACATTGAACTAAGGTGCATATTTTCTTATAATCCTGCTTTTTCGAACAACCAAGGTTTAGGGGTGTATTCACTGTCTCTTTTTGACAGCCCAAACTTCTTTATTGCATGCTCATTGATAAATTTTAGTGCTTCATCAATGTCGTCTGTAATTTTAAATGAAGGCAATTCATCCCAATGAGCAGTACCTTCTTTATCAAAATCTTGTAATTGCTTAATTGTTCCGTCCCAAAAATCTTTGCCTATCAGCACAATTGGGAAACCCTCTATCTTTTGTGTCTGCACTAGAGTCAGTGCCTCAAACATTTCGTCTAATGTGCCAATTCCACCCGGCAGTATAATAAATCCAAAGGAATATTTAAACATTAATACTTTTCTTACAAAGAAATATTTGAAGTTCACTTGAATATTTGCGTATGGATTAGGTTGTTGCTCAAAAGGTAAGATGATGTTGCAACCAATTGCCTTTCCTCCCATCTCATGTGCTCCTTTACAAGCAGCTTCCATAATCCCGGGGCCTCCTCCTGTCATTACCGCAAACCCCATTTTTGCTAGTCGCTTTCCGACTTCAACACCGAGTTGATAATATGGATGGTCTTCCTTAAAGCGTGCAGAACCAAAAACAGCAACACTGGGACCAGCAAAGTGAAGTGTCCTATATCCTCTTATAAACTCTTTGAATACTCTATAGGTAAATTTTAGCTCGTACCATCTGCTTCTCGGACCATCCAAATACAACTGTTCATACTTACTACTCTTGTTCATAATTATACTGACTTAATTCAAGTCGTGAAATACACTGATTGTTTTTATTGAAAAAATAAAATCTATGCACAATCAATCCTTTGTCTTCTTCTCAATAAATACATTTGATATTCTAGTCTTTGTATATCTATTCCTAACAATAATAAACAGTGCAATTTGAGCAGAGATCAATATAAAAACAAGTGAAATCTGTGCATAAACACTCTTATTAATTGGAAGAAAGATTACGATTGCGTTTATGAATGCTTGGATTGAAGCATAAATAAGTGAAACCTTGATATGCACAATCTTCCCAATATGTACAAGCTTTTTGAAAAGGAAATCTCTATGAGGAATAAAGATATTTTCTTTGAGAATAAGTTTATATATGACGGTTAATCCAGAATCTATCCCCAGAACTGAAAACAATAAGATGTACGACAAATTACCTGTTTTAGAAATCAACATGAATATGAGATAAGTAATGATAAATGCAATACCCACGCTTCCCGCATCTCCCATAAACATTTTTGCATGGTATCTGAAATTGAAAAAGAGGAAGACAATCAGGGATGCAATCAATGAATATATTATAATTGGATTTGCAAATTGAATCAAATGACCTTCGGCATCGGTTAATGTAGAATTAAGATATGCAAGACTTAATAATACAACCAAACTGTTAGATGAAAGCATTCCGTTTATTCCATCCATGAAGTTAAATCCATTAATGATGCATACCCCAAAGATTATTGCACCAACCCAAATCGGAATTTTTTCTATCATAGCATTATTGTTCTCAGATACAGGAATGAGTGACACTAAAACGCCCATTACGATTAATTGAACAATGAATCGATAAGAGTTTTTTACAAAAATGAGATCATCTACAAAACTCACCAAAACAACAAATCCCAAACTGATATAAAAATAATAACTTAAATTGAGGTTTGTAAAAAGCGAAGTTACCAATAAGCAGAGAGTAAAGATGATTCCACTCCCTGTGACCGTCTTCCTAACATGAGAACTACGACCTATTGGAGTGTCATATATCCCCAACCTTACGGCAAAATAATAATAAACCGGAAACAGTATTATCGGTGGGATAATGACTGCAATCAAGTTATTAATGTTAGGTAATGAAATTTCCATTAAAATTGGTCGGCAAAGATAGTTAAAACAAAGATTTTAGTTATTGTGGTGTGTTATTTTTATTATTTGATTTAAGTGATTTTAAAATGGTTTTTAATAACAAAATATGAATAATTTGATTGGTAGAATCTACATCGTTCAGATTAGTAGTTTGTCGCATTGAAACAAAAATCTCTTTCAATTATCTAATTTTGCGCGCTGATTTTGATTTTACATGTTCGGGAAACTTTCTTTATTCTTCTTACTGATGATTCCTTTTTATGCTTTAAGTCAGAATAAGATTAGTATCAGTGGCTATATTAAGGATTCAACCAATGGAGAGGCATTGATAGCTGCTAATATTTATGTTGAAGAACTGCATCAAGGCACTGTTACCAATGCTTATGGTTTTTATTCGCTGACAATTCCAGAAGGGAATTATACTTTCAAAATATCCTATCTTGGTTTCTCCGATAAAACATTTATAAGAGAAATAAAGAAAAATACTACACTTAATATAGAACTAAGTCCCATCTCCACAATCCTTGAATCTACAGAGGTTCAGGCCAAAAAGAAGTCTGAAAACATTCAGTCCACTGAAATGAGTTCGGTAAAACTTAATATAAAGACAATTCAAAGAATACCGGCATTTTTGGGTGAGGTGGATTTGGTTAGGGTGGTTCAATTAATGCCGGGAGTTACTACAGTCGGAGAAGGGGCAACCGGCTTTAATGTTCGTGGAAGTGCAGTTGATCAAAATTTGGTGTTGTTGGATGAAGCTCCGGTTTTCAATTCATCCCATTTATTTGGCTTCTTTTCTGTGTTTAACCCCGATGCGGTTATGGACGTAAAATTAATAAAGGGAGGTATTCCTGCTGTTTACGGTGGCAGACTTGCATCCATCCTAGATGTTAGAATGAAAGAGGGAAACAACAAGGAATACCAAGGAACAGGAGGAATAGGAGTGATTTTCAGCAGGCTCGCTTTTGAAGGTCCAATTGTCAAAAACAGAGGCTCATTTATCTTTGCATTGCGCAGGAGTTATATAGATTATTTGGCAAAACCTTTTATGCGTAAAGAACTGAAAGGAAGTCGGTTTTATTATTATGATTTTACTGCAAAGGCCAATTATTACCTGAATAAAAACAACCGCATTTTTGTTTCTGCATATTTAGGAAGAGATGTGTTCTCTGCTGTTGATATTTTTGGCTTTGACTGGGGTAATCAAACCCTAACAGCTCGATGGAACAAAGTTTTCTCCAATCGATTGTTTTCTAATCTAACTGCTTATTTCAGCAAATATGATTATAAAATTGACATGAAGATGGGCGAAAGTAGTTTTGATTGGAAATCCAATATTATCAACTACAGTCTTAAACCGGAGTTTACCTATTATTTCAAACCTGATTTTGTTTTAAACTTTGGAGGGCAATCAACATTCTATACCTTTATTCCGGGAACGTCACATACCAATCTTGATGGTGTAGTCAGTACACGTTCTTTGGACAATAAATATGCTTGGGAAAATGCTCTTTATGCTGATTTTGAGCAGAGAGTGAGCAAGAGACTTAATTTACGTTATGGATTGAGATATTCGCATTTTGACTACATTGGAAAAGGAACTGCATATTATTACAGGGATACAACAGCTAATATTCTGAAACCACTTGAGAATACTCAAAAATTTGCTTGGTTTAAGTCTATTGCTTCTTATGGAAATTTTGAACCACGTTTTGCAGCAACTTATACCATTGATTCTTCTTCCTCATTGAAACTCAGTTTCAATCGAATGGCACAATATCTCCAATTGATTTCAAACACTACTGCTTCCATCCCTCTAGATGTTTGGACCCCTGCAACTAATAACATTCCGGGACAAATTGCATTGCAATATGCACTCGGATATTTCCGCAATTTTCAGGAAGATAAATGGGAAACATCGGTGGAGGTTTACTATAAATCGCTACTCAATCAAGTTGATTATATTGACAACGCAGCCTTGTTGTTGAATGAATTTATGGAGGCAAATCTTCTTACCGGCATTGGAAGAGCCTATGGTGCTGAATTTTTTATAAGAAAACACTCCGGTAAATTTACGGGATGGCTTAGCTATACTCTTGCCCGAAGCGAAAGATTAGTGGAAGGAATTAACAACGGGAAATGGTATCCTTCGAGATTTGATAGGGCGCACAACCTAAATTTGGTTCTTATGTATGAAATCACTAAGAAAATCAGTGCGTCAGGCAATTTTGTTTTTTATACAGGAACTCCGGCAACTTTCCCCACAAACAAATATAATTTTCAAGGATATATCATTCCCAATATTGCAGATAATGCCAGAAATAATTATAGGATACCTCCATACCATCGCTTGGATTTATCGGTTACTATTCGAGGAAAGAAAAGAAAAAAATGGGAAAGTAATTGGGTGTTCTCAGTTTACAACGTTTATGCAAGAAGAAATCCGTTTTCAATATATTTTCAACCCAACCCGGAGGATTATATGCAAACACAAGCAATCCGATTTTCTGTGTTAGGAAGAGCAGTTCCTGCAATTACTTATAACTTCAGTTTTTAATATAATGTATAGAATGAATTTGCATCGAACTTGGTTTTTTATCCTGACTGTTATTTTTGTTTCTTGCGAAGATGTTGTTGATGTTAAAGTGAAAAAAACGGAGTCGCAAATTTGTATTGATGCAATCATTACCAATGAGGTAAAACCTCAAATAGTTAAAATTTCACAGAGTGTTGATTATTTTGATAATTCAGGTAATTACCCTCCACTTACGGTTGATTCTGTTGTTATGTTTGATAATCTTGGTAAAAAATATGTTTTTGAAAATATGCACTCAGGAGAGTATGTCTATGAACCATCAGGAACGGATACTTTTATCAAAAGCTCTCATTTTATTTTGAAAGTCTATAGAGGCAGCAATATTTATTCGGCACAAAGCACCATGATGAGAAGCACTATAGTTGACTCTATTACATATAAATACAATGAAAATAGCAAGGGATATTTTGTGAATTTGCACGCAAGAGATTTGAAAGGTCGTGGAGATATGTATTGGATTAGAACGTATAGAAACGGAAAGTTTATGAATAATCCTTCAAAAATAAATATTTCTTATGATGCAGGATTTGAACAAGCATTTTCAGATAGTTTAGAATTTTTATTTCCCATATCCCTTTTGCAAATCAATGACTTTGATAGGCCTTATCAGTTGGATGAAAAGGTTAAAATAGAAATATTGGGAATTTCGGGTGATTTCTATCAGTATTTAAGCATGGCACAACAACAAATGCAGAATGGCGGATTGTTTGCATCGCCACCATATAATGTTAGAACAAATTTTGTGGTTAATAACAAAAACGCAATGACCCCGGTAGGTTATTTTAATGTTTGCGAAAGTCATAGTTTAGAAGTGGAAATAAAAGAATAGGGTATAGAAGAAAACTGCTTTTCTGCACAATCACCGCGCTTTTTCAATCATTTCAGTAATTTTGATAAAATCATCAACACTAAGATTTTCAGGTCTTAATCTTGCAAAGCCCGCATCCTCTAATATTTTCGTAGGGATTCCAAATTTTTTCAGACAGTTATTTAATGTTTTTCTCCTTTGATTAAAGGCAGTTTTAACTACATCCAGAAATAATGCATCCGAGCAAGTTCCTATGGTATCTCTATGTCTTTGACCTCTGATTACACCGGTTTTGACTTTGGGAGGAGGGTTAAATACATCTTCAGGAACAGTAAAACAGTATTCTACTCTATAATAAGCTTGTACCAGTACTGATAATATCCCGTACTCCTTAGAATGAGGTGCAGAACATATTCTTCTTGCAACTTCTCTCTGAAACATCCCTCCAAAACCAATTACATGTTCTTTATTTTCAAGTATTTTAAATAAGATTTGAGAAGAAATATTATATGGGAAGTTACCAACCACAAACCAAACGTCACTTTGAAGGATATTTTTTGCAATCTTCAGAAAATCACCTTCAATGATTCTGTTGTGGTAATTTACATCAAAGAGATTTTGTTTGAGATAATCCACAGATTCCGAGTCGATCTCACTCACATAAAGATTTTCTTTGTTCTTTTGTAGAAGAAAATGAGTCAATACCCCCATCCCCGGTCCGATTTCAAGTACTTTGCCATCAAAGGATTGAGGTGCAAGGTTGGCAACTTTTTCTGCAATGGATTTGTCTTTAAGAAAATGTTGCCCGAATTTTTTTTTGGGAGTTACGAAGTTCACGATACTTTTGGAATGAAATTTGAAGCAAATAAATTCTAAAAATCAGTATTATGAAAAAAATCTTTTTATTAATTCCCATGCTCGGATTTATTGGATTGCAAGCCAATGCTCAAACTATTGTTGACAAAGGTTCTGTTGGGGTACTTCTGCCGACTCCTGCGGAAAGGCAATTCCTATCAATTGAGAATTTGGGAGTATTTGGTCCTGAAATTACTTTTGAGAAGACAAAACATAATTTTGGTACCATCAAGCAAAATATTCCGGCAAAAGTCAAATTTGTTTTTGAGAATACAGGAAACTCTAATCTGGTAATCATTAAGGCAACAGCAGGTTGTGGATGTACCACGCCTGTATTCCCTAAAGAACCTATTGTACCGGGTAAGAAATCAGAAATTGAGGTAGAGTACAATGCAAAAGCTTTGGGTAGTTTTGTAAAAGATGTGAATGTTGAAACCAATGCCGGAACTGTTAAATTGGTTATTACAGGTGTTGTTGAGGCGGTCGCATCTGATAATAATAGTGGTACTGAGATTAAGATACCAACAAAAAAATAAGTTTAAAATTTAATATATATACACATGAAAAAAATTATTCTATCAGCACTAATGCTTTGTTTTGCAGCAGTAACATCTTATGCAAGCAACAACAATGAACCTCCAACTTCACAAGATAGCGTTAAGTTTGAGTCTTTAATTCATGACTTTGGCGAAGTACAAGCTAACTCCCAAGCTCGGTTTGAATTTTTCTTTACCAATAATTCAGAGCGTCCACTTGAAATTAAAAGTGTAAGAGCAAGTTGTGGTTGTACAGCACCATCATATTCAAAAGAACCCGTAGCTCCCAAGAAGAAAGGTTCTGTTGTTGCAGTCTATTCCGCACCTTCTAAAGGTCAGAATTTTGTGAAGACCATTACTGTTGAAACTTCTCATGGTACATTCAGATTGACAATTAAAGGTACTGTTGTTGAGGCTGAACAGCAGCCACAGACTCCGGTTAGAGTTAATTAGAACCTAGGAGAATAGTATGAAACTAATTTTAAAAAGGAACTATCGGAGTTTTTTTCCGGTAGTTCTTTTTCTTTGCTTGATGTTTATGGGACTTCAATCTTACTCAAATATTGAGAATGGAGATTCCTTGTTGTTCGATTTCCCGAGAGATACAATGAACCTCGGAACAGTAAATGAGGGAGAAATTGTCCCGTTCTCATTTACTGTTAAAAATAATTACGAAACAATAGTTTATGTTAGCCAAGTATACCCGTCTTGTGGTTGTACAAAGGCAGAGATTGACACTTTCTATCTCTACCCACAAGAGAGCAAAAAATTAAACTTTAATTTTGATTCAAATGGAAGACCAGGTATGAATTACAGAATAATACGGGTTTTTACAGAAAAAGGGTTGTTTGATGTTCGTTTCAAGGTGAATGTGATCCCAAAAGAGTAGTCAACAATGTATTACTACATGGATGACACAAATCCCTATTTTACTTTATACTCAATTTTTCAAATTCGGAGGATAGTATGTTTAAGTCTTGTTTCATAAGATTGATATAAGATTCAATTTGGTCATACATGTCTGCTCTGTTCTGTAATTGGTCTGATGTGTATTTGCCTCCTTTAGTAAAGTATATTTCCAAAGATGTTTTCTTGCTTTTTTTCTTAAATTTATTGATTTGTCCAAAATTTTCCCAATGTTCAACTAGTAGCTCCCTCAATGATTTCTTCCTATTTACTTCATCCTTATAATTTAGGTAATACCAAATGGGGGGAGGGAGAGTTTTTGAGATTTCTGGTCCGACCCAGATTTCTGCCGGAGTGTTTCTTTCATGATAAAACATAATTGATTTTTTGTTTATTAGAATCAAAACTCCTAATGTTGCTTCAACTAAAGCTGTACCAACAGAAACATAACTGCCCGATTTACCTGATAATGGGTTGTTGTTCAGCCCCTCAGAAGTAATTGCCCCTATTGCACCCACAACAATTGAACCGATAACCAAATTCCTTTCTTTCTGATCTATTTTACCTTTAAGGTAGTTTGCAATCTGATTCGCACGCTCTTCCTCACAATCCATCTCACTTGTTACTGCAGATATTTCCAATGAAGCGGTGTTAATTTTTTGCATTATGGTTTGTCTTAACTCTAACAATTTTAAACGTTTTTCAATACTTGAACTCAAAGTATTTTGAATGTTGAGTAGGTTGTACTCTTTTAACATATCTAACAACCCTATTGCATTTGCGATATTAATTGCAGCAAATGAAAAATGATTGATAAGTGTCGTGTCAAGGTTTTGGATTTGAGATTTCTGTGGTAAATCACTTGCTGTGTAACTGTAGTCCTTTTGAGTGTAACAATTGCTGTGTTTTAGATTTGGAATTGAGTTAATATCTCTGACATTTGAACACGATGAAAAAATTGATAAGAGCAGAATCAATATTGTTTTTATGAACTGTTCACTTTTCAAATTTATAAGTTGAGTGAGTATCATATTATATGACGAATGTTAAGCCACAAAAATAACTAAATCTCAATTTGGAGTTTATTTTCTCTATTGTAAGTAATCAGCGAATGTATCCTTATGAACTATAATGACCACCAACCTGTTAACCCACCTGTATGGACAAAAATAATTTTTGAATTAACCTCAAAGTAATCTTTTGTTATTAAGTCATATAATCCGCTCCAAGCTTTTGCTGTATATATAGGGTCAAAAAAGATCCCCGTTTTTTGAAATTCGTCTTTTACAAAGTGAATAAGATTGTCATCATACTTGCCAAATCCTTTCCCAACATACTCAAAGAGGAAACTCAAATTGTCCTTTGAGAGTGTTTTTAACGAATAATCTTTTACGCAAGCCAATGCATAGACTTTTGATCTATGGTTCCCATTTTCAATTAATGCTTCTGATAAACCAATGGCAGAAGTTCCGGTTCCAGCAGCAACAATATAGTAATCTGCCATCATGTTGGATTCATTAAGGAAATCTTTGAAACCTATTTTGCCCGGTTCTCCGCTCCCTCCCATTGGGATATATGTGTATCCGTCTTCCTCTCTATAATGCATATTAACAGAACTCTCTAAACTGGCAATATCTAAATGACCGATTGTCTTTATTTCCATGCCAAATAATCTGCAATGTTTTAAAACTAAATTGTCTGTATGTATATAGCTTCTTATAAGACCAATGCTCTTAAATCCGAAGATACTTGCTGCATAAGCGGTTGCAATTAGATGATTGGAGTATGCACCTCCTAATGTAACAAGAGTATGGGAGCGCTTGTTTTTTGCAACTTGAATCCACCCTTGTAGTTTTCGTAATTTGTTCCCTGATACATAGGGATGGATTAAATCGTCTCTTTTAACCCAGACTGAGACTCTTTTCTGAGTAAATAACTCGCCTTGAATCTGTTGAATGGGTGAGGGTAGAATAAACATGTTATGGTTAATGCTTAGTAATTTGTTCCAAATTTTGCTTTCATTATTTCTTGAATAGTACTGTTGGAAACTGAATGATACCCTTTTTTTGCATTTGAATAGACTTGTTTAGCAAAGTTATTCCATTCAGGGTTTGATAAAAGTTCCTTATAAATTGGTTCAAGAAATTTCCGTCTACCTACTTTAATTAAGAAGTTTTCCAAACTTGGACTAGCTTTAAGGTAGTTACTTCTAATACATAATTTAAACCAGTCGCATGCTATTTCTGCATTTTTGCTATTGCTGAAATTGCCAATAAAATCCAAGTCATCCATGTGTGAGAGGTAATATGTTCTTGGGAGATTTCTAAAGAAATATAAATATTGATGGGTTGTCCAATGATTAAACATGCTCTTTTCAAGCTTTGTTCCTGCTATTAGGTCTTGAATTAATGAGTCAACGGAATAAAGATATGCTGAATGAATTGTTGGACAATTAATTGGTAACCCTTGTTCAAAAATCCATTCATTGACACCAATAGAATCAGCACTTCCCGGATATTGGATTAGAAGATTTTCTTCAAGATAATTAATAAAAGTTTGCGTATTGATTGATTGAAATGCGAAATGGTTAAAATATTGATTCAAGAATATGTCAAAACGCTCTCTCCCGACCTGTTTTTCAATGGCAAGTAGAAAAAAGTGACCCTTTTCATAAGCAATATCTGTCATTCCATCGTCAGGATTTCTTCCTTTTAAATCTAAAAACAACCTAGTATCGTTAGGTTGGGTTAACATCATTTCGGATATAGTATTTTTTAATTCATCAAGAGCGAGTTTGTCTGTCATCTCAACAAAATCTTTTCCATAGAGTTTTTCCATAATTCTTGATTCAAAGTATACTGTAAAGCCTTCATTCAACCAAAAATCATCCCAAGTCCTATTGGTAACTAAATTTCCACTCCATGAATGTGCAAGTTCATGAGCAATAAGTGAGACAAGGCTTTTGTCTCCTGTTATAATGGTTGGAGTAGCAAAAGTCAACCTAGGATTTTCCATGCCACCGAATGGAAAACTTGCTGGCAGTACCAGAATATCATACCTGCCCCAACGGTATTGTCCATAAATTGATTCAGCAGTTTTAATCATCCTGTCTAAATCGACAAATTCGATTTTACAATCTTCAATTAATGACGGTTGTGCATATACACCACATTTCTCTCCTAAAGGAGCGAACACCAAATCGCCAATACTTAATGCCATTAAATATGAAGGAATAGGTTTGGACATTTCAAAATGATAGACTGATTCGTTGTTTTTTTGTTGAGGATTAGTCGCACTCATAAGCGGTAATAGATCTTTTGGACATTTAATAATCGCATTATAAGTGAATCTTAATGCAGGAATATCCATGCATGGAATCCAACTGCGTGCAAGTATTGCTTCACTCTGGGTATACACGAAAGGTTTTCCACCGGTTTGCTCTGCTGTTAGCCATTGTATTGCCTCTGCGTTAGTGCTTGTTTCATAGAACACCTTGACCTTTTGGGTTTTATCAGTAATTGGAATTATAAGTCCGGAACCTAATATTTCATTCTCCCCAGAAAGAGAAAAGTCGATAATATCGCCATCAACTTCGGTTTTAATTATCACTAAATCTTTAATGTCAAGTATTATTTTTTTAGCTCCAACTTTTGGCACTATATCCCATTCTGCAAAGCCTTTAAGCACCTTTTTATCAAAATCAGCTATTAGGTTTAAATATAAATGTGTTGGGGTTACTTCTTCGAAGTTGGAAAAGCTGTGATTATGTGATTCTAGATTGGTTTGGTATCTTTTTTGAGTTGATTCTATGCAAGATGAAATCAGAAAAATTGTAATTATGATGCTGCTAAATAATAATTTCATAATGAGTAAATAAAGTTGATAAATATGCGTTGTAACACATGGACAAAGTTAAGGTGCGAAAGTCAAAAAACGAATGCATACATTTTTAATTAAATTTGCCGTCCATAAATTTATCCAAGTTCAGAATAATAGAATGATAAAATATAATTTTCTCCATAGGCTCAGTCTGATGTCTATGTTGTTTTTTACGTTTACCTTTTTTATAACAGATGTTAATGCACAGTGGGATGATTGGGGAGATACACCGGTAGATTCTTCTCAGGTTGATTCAACAGATGGAGGTGATTGGGGAAGTGATTGGGGAAGTGAAGAAACACCGTTTGATTATGCAGAGGAAGAAAATACTGATAAAGGCACTCCGCCAAAACCAATCAAGAAATATGAAAGGATTGACTTTATTCCTGTTGATACACTTACAAAATTAATAACTTATACGGCTGTTCATGATGTGGAGAGTTCATGCAACTATTGTACAGCAGATTCATTGTATTTTAGGATAAAAAAATATCTTCTAACCAAATATGGAGATGGGAAAAAACTACCTAAGGGTTGGGTTGTTGAAGATGTTACTAATCAACGAATAATAATGAAAGTTAGGTTGCCATTATATACACATCCAAATCCGTATAGTAAAGTTCAAGAGGGAGAATATGAGTTCAAATTTCAATTGTGGATTCGTGATTATGCTTATAAATATAAGTTTACTCAAATTGTTCATTTTGATCCCGTTATCAATGGTAAGCCTGGAGATTTTACTCCTGTCTATTTGGAGTATTATCTTAAGAATAAAACAAAAGTCAGATTTACAGATATGATACTCACTGCAATCGATTCTGACATGAAGTCACTCATTGATGATATTATTAGGGTTATGAAAGACCCAGTAACTGTTGACATAGATGAGGAAGATTTTTGATTCTTTCTGCATCCTGATTACTAAGCATCATAGGTACTATACTTATTTATTATTTTTCCTTTACAGTCAAGTTGCTGCAAGTCAAAGCGTACCGGATTCAATATTGTATTATTTTCAAAATAATAAAGGAGCATTAATTGGAGGATTTCATAATAGAAATAGTTTTTTAGGTACTACTCCCGTTAAGGTATATGGAGCAAAAATTGGGCTTGATTATGGGAGAAAAGTTAGTTTTTTTTTAGGTTATTATACTACATATAAAGTTACAGATAGATATCAGTATAAGGAGATTAAGCCTAATGTATTTGATACAATAGTAAGAACCACCAATATTTCATATTTGAGTATTGGTGGCGATTATGTATTTCATCGTTATAAGCGATGGGATTTTGATATCCCACTGATGGTAGGGGTCGGGTTGGGTGTCAGAAGAACTCATATTAACAATCGCCAACAACCCATAGAGCGATTATTTATTCTACCCATAGAAACCGGTGTCCGTGCAAGATATAATATTGTTAGTTGGCTAAGTATTGATGCAAGTACAGGTCTAAGGTTTTCACCATTCAATTTTTATGAATTTACCAGCTCATTTTATTCTTTTGGACTTAATATTAGAGTTGGTACAATTTTGAAAAAAATTAAGTCTCCTAATGGATGAGCAGCCTATAAAATTTGAATTTTATTCCTTTATGACTTTATATGAGTATAAGTGGTTGTCACCAATAATTTTGATATAGTAAAGTCCTTGTTTATAATCTGACATATTGAATTTATACAAGCTTAAATTAGGATTAAGCAGAGACTCATTTAATAACCTGCCGGATGCATCCAAAATTTGAAAACGTAAATAAGATTCAGTTATCTTATAAAATTCAATTGTCAATTCTCTATTTACAAAGTTGGGGTAAATATTTATATCATTATTAGTAAATGAGTTGTCAATAATTCGTACCCCAAGTTGCTTTTTATTTCCATCAAAATCTTCTTGTGTTAATTTGTAATAAGATATGCCGGAATATAGTTTTGTATCAATGAATTCATATTGTGTTTCTGAGTAGCTGTTTCCTATTGCATTGATATTTGCCACTTCTATCCACTCTATGCCATCTATTGACTTATAAAGGATAAAGTTTTTGTTATTTACCTCACTAATGGTTGTCCAGCTTGCTAAACATGAATGAGCATTTATAATATTAACATCAAATGATAAGAGTTCAATGGGTAGTGGGGTTATGATTTTATTCAGAGTACCTATAGTAAAATAACTATTATTGCTTATTGCACTCACACCTGAAAATTTGTATTTACGTCCTCCCAGGTCAGAAGCACCGGAAATGACAGTTGCATTGGAAAAATTTCCGTCTGAATCGACTAGTAGTGCCAAATCAGTTACAGTAATTGGACCGGGATAGTTACTAAGATCGAAAATGATATCAATGTTCCCAACATCAGCCGAAGCTCCGGAGGAGTTTACTTCATTTACTCTCCAAACCCTCTCGATTCGCGCTTTGACACCCGATGGCATATCTAATGTATCAGTGCTGAGAGTGTTTTTATTATTGTGACCCCAAAATAAAAACTCATTATTCCCTAAACCTTGTGGGTTATTAATTCTAACTATACTCGTTCCTTGAGCATCATTATGAAAATCAGTCGCAGAAATTTGACCTATCCCGGCTACTTCATATTCAAAACCCCCATTTGCAGGTAAATCTTGAACATATAATTTATTAGAAGTAAGAGGAAGATTATATTTTGCTGAGAGATAATTATCAATAATGATTCTTTGAGTATTATTTAATTCAGTTTTAAATACAATGACTTCGGCAATATTTCCATTCCAACTTTCGGCAGCTTGCATGCCAATGGCAATTTTTGACCAAGATCTGAGTGTGCCGTTGAATGTACCAATACTTTTTGAGAGTGTACTATTGACATATTGCTCAATGCTATTTGAGCGATAAATGTTATTTGCTATAAAGAAAGTGTCTTTAGATATTTTTGTACCTAGAGGTATGTCAACGGATGTACCGTCTGATTGAATTCCACGTCCCCAAATTTTTTCTGATGTTTTTTCAATCCACATACCAATTGATTTACTACTTGGTGGAACAGGGTTTGAGATTGAATTTGGACTCCCCTGAATTATACCCGGATTAGGACTGTTTAAGCTGAAAAATGATGCAACAGCCCAAACGCTTGCATTGTTTGCTGTATCAACACCGAGAGATTGCAGAAAGTCTCCTTTTGAGTTTGTCCAAGTAATGACCGGTAAACCATTGAGTTGGTTTGTATAATAGTTTGGTCTTTTGGATGAGTCCGTTTGACTTGCATCTTTGTTATTCCCGGAGATATCTTGCCATACTTCAACATTGTCGCCATTTGAAGCTGCTGTACCGGAATTGTTATTGTATACACCTTTATCGGAACTTAACCAAAGTACATTATTTATAGAATTACCAACTCCGCCAGGACCTGTTTGTGAATATACTTTGTTATAGAAAGGTAGTAAAAATAAAAGTATAATAATGCCTTTTTTTAAGAGATACTCTAAGTTTGTTTTAGATTTATTAGTTTTCATTATCTGTGTAATGATTTAGTAATGATTTAAAAAAGCGCGGCAAATATAGTGCTAATTACTTTAAATCAAATTCTTTTTAAGTTTTTTTATTTGTATTAGCTAAAGTTGCCAAATTGAAGATATTGGTCAATTGCTCCGAAAGTACTAATTAACTAGAGTATTTCTAAATATATTGAGAGCAGAGACTTGCTTGTTTCTGATATGCTAAATTTATTTAGTAATAAAGGTAGATTTGATGTGGTTTCAGATGTTGGTTTTTTAAATGTTGATAATTTGTTTTCTAAATCCCCTGCTTCAGAAAGTGAAAAATATTCGGCAGTGTCTTCTGCAATTTCTTTAAAAACCGGAATATCGTTGAGTAGAAGCGGTGTCCCTAATTGCATGGCTTCTATTAATGGGATTCCAAATCCTTCATCAATAGAAGGATAAACAAAAGCATCAGCATGTTTGAGCCATTGATATTTTTCAATTTCATTTAGGTTGCTAAGGATAACAACGTCTGATTGTAATTTATTATCAGATATAAATCTTTTTACTTCATTAAAAGTTTCTCCCTCTTTACCTGCAAGTACAAGCAAACGGTTCGTTTTGTCTTTGATATTAGAATATGCCTGAACTAATCTCAAATGATTTTTTCTCTTTTGGAAACTACTCAAATAAAAAAAATAAGGTTCATCAATAGGAGAGGTTCTGCTGATATTGTGAGGTATTTCATTACCACTTTGATAGACGACCCTAATTCTATCCTTGGGAATATCCATAATTTCATGCAAATCGTTTGCAGTTTGTTTACTTGTTGCAATCAGCATATCGCTATGGGTACAAGCATGTTTTAGTTTTTTTGTATAAATATTTCTGTCAATTTTTTTATAGGTATCCGGATATTTTAGCCAAATCAAATCATGTATGGTACATATATATTTTGTAGAGTGATTGAGTTTAAAAGGAATTTCATTGCTCAAGCCATGATAAATATCTAAATGATGTGTAGCTATTTCTTTGTTAATACCATAAGAGCGCCAAAAGAGATTAAAAAATCCGGGTGCTGTGATTGTTTTGACTTGTTTACTATTTACTCTAAATAAGTCAGTTTCTTTTGGAGTGAATAGGTAATATTCATTATTGGGAAATTCTTTGACGAGATTTTTAACCAAACTTCTTCCATAAACACCCAATCCTGTTGTGTTGTTAAAAATGCGTTTTGCATCAAAACCAATTTTGAGTGTTTCCATATAGAATAATGATTTTTTAAACAGCGACATCATTATCTCTCAATGCATTATTGAGAGAAGTTTTTTTGTCGGTGCTTTCTTTTCTTTGTCCAATAATCATAGCGCAAGGGACGTGAAACTTTCCTCCGGCAAATTCTTTTTCATAAGAACCCGGAATAACAACGGAACGTGGAGGTACATATCCTTTATATTCTTTTACTTCTTTTTGGGTTACATCCAAAATCTTGGTTGATTGAGTGAGTGTCACACCCGCTCCAAGCACCGCTTCCTCACCAACTCTCACACCTTCAACAACAATACATCTTGAACCGATGAAAGCGTTGTCCTCAATAATCACAGGAGCTGCTTGTACAGGCTCCAATATGCCACCTATTCCAACCCCCCCGCTTAGGTGCACATTTTTGCCAATCTGCGCACAAGAACCAACCGTAGCCCAAGTATCAACCATAGTTCCGCTATCCACATAAGCTCCGATATTTACATAAGAAGGCATCATGATTACACCGGATGCAACAAAACTACCATAACGCGCTATCCCATGAGGAACCACACGAACTCCGAGTTTTTCAAAATCTTTTTTTAATGGTATTTTATCATAAAACTCCATGAAACCTGCATGGAGGGTCTCCATTTTTTTTGTAGGGAAATAGAGAATAACAGCTTTTTTTACCCACTCATTCACTTTCCATCCTTTTTGAATAGGCTCAGCAACTCGTATCTTTCCGCTGTCTAACAATGCAATAATTTCTTCTATAACATCTAATGTTTGTTTGTCTTTTAAAAGACTGCGGTCTTCCCAAGCTCGTTCAATGATTGCTCTATACTTTTCCATGTTGTTTGAATGTGCGGCAAAATTGCATCTTTTGGTTCTATTACAAAATTAAAAACTTTGTGCAGTTGTCAGTTTGTTCATTTATAAGCAAATTTGCCCAATATATAAATAAGGAATCACAATGAAGAAAATCACTCTTGTTTTAGTATTGTTTATTGGAGTTAACTTCTCTTATGGACAAGAACCGGGAATGCTTACCCTTGAGGATGCTGTTCTCAATACAAATTTGTATCCCAAAGGATTACCAAATTTGAGTTTCTTGCCTTCCGGAGATTATTTTGCCTATTCCAAAAATGAAACTAAGAAATTGTACATAGAAAAAATTGACAAGTTGCAGACAGATTCTTCTATTACGTTAGAACGCTTGAATGCAGCAATGGAGTTAGCAAAAGAAAATAAACTTGCTTCAATCCCATTAATCAAATGGGTGAGTGACAATACTTTAGAGTTTAGTTCCGGTAAAAAAGTATTCAGGTATAATAGGGAAAGCAATACGGTTATCACTATCAACGAAATACCGCAAGACGCTGAAAATCCCGAGTGGAATAAAGATAAATCTCTATTGGCATTTACGAAGGATTATAATCTCTTTTTGAAAAAAGACGGTAAAGTAGAGGCTTTGACCGAAGACGGACATTATGGAGTTGTATATGGAACTGCGGTACACCGAAATGAGTTTGGAATTAATAAAGGTCTTTTCTGGAGTAATGACGGCAAAAAACTCGCTTTCTATCGTATGGATGAAAGTGCTGTTACTGATTATCAAACCTATCAAAACAGTGATAGACCTGCAACTATGCATAAGTTTAAATATCCGATGGCGGGCACAACGAGCCATTCAGTGAAAGTGGGTATTTATGATACTGAGAAAGGAACTCTGCGTTATCTGAAAGTAGAAGGACCTTATGACCAGTATCTCACTAATATCACATGGTCTCCCGATGATAAGTATATCTATATTGCTAAAGTATCGAGAAATCAGAAAAATATGTGGCTTGAGCGTTATTGGGCAGATGACGGCAACCTGGATATGATTGTATTGAATGAATTTAACGAAAAGTATGTTGAACCCCAGAACGGTCCCTTGTTTTTGCCATGGGACAATGAACAATTTATTTGGCAAAGCCAAAAAGATGGATACAATCATCTTTATTTATACAAAACTACCGGAAAATTAGTGCGTCAATTAAGCAAAGGGCCATGGGTAGTTACAGACATCTTAGGTTTTAGCGAAGAAACACAACATGTTTTTATAGAAGGAACAAAAGACGGTGCTCTTGAAAGACATGTTTATGCAATCGCAATAGCCAATGCTAAAATCAGAAAAATCACCAATGAAAAAGGGAGTCACAGTGTATTGGTAAACAAAAATGGTACTTTCTTTTTAGATGCTTATTCTTCCATTACAGTTCCTCGTAACATTGATTTATTGAGTGAAACCGGAGCAATGCTGCGCAATATTTTTACAGCAGAAAATCCTCTCAAAGATTATCAATTGGGCGAAACAAGTATTTTCCCTTTGCAAAATGGGAATACTACGCTCTATGCTCGTATGATAAAACCGGTAAATTTTGACGAAAACAAAAGTTATCCTGTGATTGTATATGTTTATGGTGGTCCTCATGTTCAATTGGTTAGAAATTCTTGGTTGGGTGCAAGCAATCTGTGGATGCAGTTTTTAGCTCAACAAGGCTTTATTGTCTTTACACTTGACAACAGAGGTTCTGCTAACAGAGGTTTTGAGTTTGAAAGTGCTATTTACGGTCAATTAGGAACAAAAGAAATTGAAGACCAAATGATTGGAATAGAGTACCTAAAGAAATTACCTTATGTGGATGCAAGTCGAATTGGAGTTCATGGTTGGAGTTTTGGTGGCTTTATGACAACCTCGTTGATGACACGCACACCCGGTGTTTTTAAAGTTGGTGTTGCCGGTGGGCCGGTAATAGATTGGCGTATGTATGAAATCATGTACACCGAACGGTATATGGGCAATCCCAAAGATAACCCTGATGGATATGACAAGGCTAATTTGCTCAACTATGCAGACAAATTAGAAGGTAAATTACTGATGATTCATGGATGTGATGACGATGTGGTTTTGTGGCAACACAGCCTGCTGTATGTAGATAAATGCGTCAAAAACAACAATACCCTTTTAGATTATTTTGTTTATCCGGGACACAAACACAATGTGTATGGAAAAGATAGGCTTCATCTCATGACAAAGATTACAGAGTATTTGTTTGAAAATTTATAGTAGAATAAGGATTTGTTCTATATGGATTTTACTTGAAATGCTACTTAACCTTGATTATTGCCATTCTCGATATTTTTTCGATCATTGGCTAAGTGCCTTTTGATTCTGTTGTATGCAGCACGCCAAAACCATAGGTTTAGGGAAAAAAACAAAATAATGTATATCAATATGATTGATGTTTCCTTTTCGGTCCTCTTAGTCATATCGAACAAAAAGAAATCAAATAATCCGTGCAATATTATTGGGATAAAAAGTGCAAGCATCAGATTGGCATTCCTAAGTTCTTCTTTGCCAATTCTCCACAATGACAAATGAAACCCCATAAAAATAGCAAAAAATGCGTGTGCAGGAACTGAGAGTAATCCTCTAATAATTGCGGTACCCATTCCGTGTTCAACAACATAAAGTATGTTTTCGACCAATGCAAATCCCATAGAAACGAATACAGAATAAGCTATCCCATCAAAATACTGGTCAAAATATTTGCTTTTTCTGAGGGTATGCCAAAGAGCCATAAATTTAAAAAACTCTTCAGTTAAACCGGCAACGAAAAATGCATCAAAAAAACTTCTTGAAAAACCTTTGAGCGCTAATTTGTCAGCAAATAAATTCAATCCGGTTTCAATAAAAATAATAGGAATCACAATAATCATACCCCATATAAAACACCGTGCTAACAGAGGGAGAGGTTCTTTTTCGGTATCAATTATATAAATAACGAAAGAGATAAAAATAACCGGGATAATTGCCGCTATGATTGAAGAAAGCATTTCAAAGGTAAGTACAAGTAGATTGGGACAATGTTAATCATTATTGATTGATTGTGTAACAAAAAAGTTCATATAAAATACTTACTTTGCAGCGCAAACACAACGATTAAGTTTTATGTCAGGACATAGTAAATGGGCTAATATTAAACACAGAAAGGCCAAGCAAGATGCCAAGCGTTCTAAGGCATTCACGGGAATAATCAAGAGTATAACAATGGCTGCAAGAGATGGTGGAGGTGACCCAAATTTTAATCCGAGTCTTCGATTAGCTATTCAAAATGCCAAGGGTGTAAATATGCCTAAAGACACCATCGAGAAAGCTATTAAAAAAGGAGCCGGAGGAGAAGGTGCAAATCTTCAAAATGTTACTTATGAAGGTTATGCAACAGGAGGAATCGCAATTTTCGTTGAAGCTACCACTGATAACCCCACAAGAACTGTTGCCAATGTGAGGGCAGCATTTAACAAATACAACGGAAATCTTGGAACCAACGGCTCATTATCTTTTATTTTTGACCAAAAAGGAATTTTTGAAATTGATATCAATAAAATAAGCGGAAAAGATAAAGATGAATTTGAATTGGAGTTGATAGAAATAGGTGCCGAAGACATTGATTGGGGAGATGAAACAATAGAAATCACTTCGTCTTTTGAAGATTTTGGCAAAATGCAAAAAGAGTTTGAGGAAAGAAAAATTGAGGTGCAAAGTGCCAAATTAGAAAGAATCCCAAAATCTACTAATGTATTAGATACAGAAACTGCCTTAAAAGTATTTAGATTGATAGATAAACTTGAGGATGATGATGATGTTACTATGGTTTATCACAACCTGGAGCTGACAGATGAATTAGAAAAGGAAT